>NZ_CACSJM010000058.1 GCF_902706185.1 Roseomonas sp. 18066
CCCCCGGAACCCCCCCCGGAACCCTCTGCCGGGCTGGCTTTCGCGGGCGGCCGCCGCTTCCTGGCGCTGCACCTGCCCGAGCTGCCGACCGACCGGCTGCGCCGCGCCCTGCCGGACCTGCCGCGCGACCTGCCCTTGGCCGCCTGGGACCGCCAGGGCAGCCGCCGCGCCCTGACCGCGGTGGATGACGCCGCCGCCCGCATCGGGCTGCATGCCGGCCAGGCTTTGGCCGATGCCCAGGCGATCTGCCCCGAGCTCCAGTTGCATCCCGCCGACCCCGTGGCCGATGCCGCGGCGCTGGAGTCGCTGGCGCTGTGGGCGCGGCGCTGGACCCCGCTGGCGGCGGTCGATCCGCCGGACGGGCTGCTGCTCGACATCACCGGCTGCGCGCATCTCTTCGGCGGCGAGCAGGCGCTGCTGGCAGAAACCCGCGCCCGGCTGCGCGCCGCCGGCATCGCCGCGCGGGGGGCGGTGGCGGGGCAGCCGGGCACCGCCGGCGCCCTGGCCCGCGCCCGGCGCGACAATCCGGTGATCCCCTCGGGGCTGGAGGCGCGGATGGTCGCGCCGCTGCCGATCGGCCCGGCGCTGCGGTTGCAGGACAGCCTGCAGGCGGCGCTGTCCCGCCTCGGGCTGCGCCGGCTGGACGACCTGCTCAGCCAGCCGCGCGGGCCGCTGCAGCGCCGCTTCGGCCTGGACTTCATGCAGGCGCTGGATGCCGCCGCCGGCCGCCGCAGCCTGCCGCTGACCCCCGCCGTGCCGCCGCCCGACCTGCGCGTCACGCTGTCCCTGCTCGAGCCGGTGGTGACGCGGACAGGGATCGAGGCCGTGCTGGAACGGCTGCTGGCCGCCCTCTGCGCGCGGCTGCATGGCGCCGGGCTGGGGGCGCGGCGGCTCAACCTGACCGCCTGGCGCGGCGACGGCACGCTGCAGGCCCTGGCGATTGGCACCGGCCTCGCCAGCCGCGAGCCCGCGCATCTGCGGCGGTTGTTCGCCGAGCCGCTGGGCAGCCTGCGGCCGGAGCTCGGCTTCGAGCGGATGGCGCTGGAGGCCTGGGCGGCCGACCCGCTGGCCATGGGCCGCCAGGCCGGGCTGCGGCTGGGCGAGGCGGGCGACGCCGCGGCGGCGGAGGCGCTGGCGCAGCTGCTCGACCGGCTGGGCCAGCGGCTGCGGCTGCGCCGCCCCGGCCCGCAGCCCAGCCATTGGCCGGAGCGGATGCAGCGCGCCCTGCCGGCCCAGGCCGGGGCGCCGCCGCGGCCGCCCGGCTGGGGCGCGGCCCCCGCGCCGGTGCTGCTGCTGCGCGAGCCCGCCTTGCTCGACCTGCCGGCGGGCCTGCCCGAGGAATTGCCGCTGCAGCTGCCCTGGCGCGGCGGGCTGCAGGCGGTGGTGGCGCGGCAGGGCCCGATGCGGCGGGAGCCCGAATGGTGGCGCGCCGCCCCCGGCACGCCGCGGCGCGACTACCACCGGGTCGAGCTGGCCTCGGGCGAGCGGCTCTGGCTCTGCCGGTCCGGCGGGCGCTGGCTGCTGCATGGCCACCTGCCGTGACCTATGTCGAGGTCGCCGCCCGCTCGAATTTTTCCTTCCTGGACGGCGCCTCGCATCCGGACGAGCTGGTGCGCACCGCCGCCGCCCATGGCCATCCTGGCATCGGCCTTTGCGACCTGAACGGGCTGCCCGGCGTGGTGCGCGGCCATTCCGCGGCGAAGGAAGTGTCCAAGGAAGGACAGGAAATCGGCTTCATGCCGGGCTGCCGGCTGCGGCTGCTGGATGGCAGCGAATGGCTGGCCTGGCCGGCCGACCGGGCGGGCTATGGCGCGCTGACCGCGCTGCTCTCGGCCGGACGGATGGAGGCGCCGAAGGGCGAATGCCATGTCACGCTGGAGCAGATGGTCGCCGCCGCCGGCGAAAGCCCAGGCGGCTGGGCCCTGGCCGCGGTGCCGCCGGCCAAGCCCGACGACAGCTTCGCGAAACGGCTGAAGCTGGTGGCCCGCGCCCTGCGGCGCCGCCTGGTGATGCCGCTGTTCCTCTATGCCAGCTGCCCTTTCGCCGGCGACGACGCCGAGCGGCTCGACCGGCTGGCGGCGCTGGCGGAACGGGCCGGCGCCCGGCTGCTGGCCGGCAACGACATCCGCTACCACGCGGCCGGGCGGCGGCGGCTGGCCGACCTGCTGACCGCCATCCGGCTGCGCACCACCGTCGACGCGCTGGGCCTGGCCGCCGAGCCGAATGCCGAGCGCCGGCTGAAATCCCCGGCCGCCATGGCCCGGCTGTTCGCCCGCCATCCCCGCGCCATCGCGGCCACCCTGGAGCTGTTCCAGGCGACGCGCGGCTTCTCGCTCGACCAGCTGCGCTACGAATATCCGGACGAGGTGCTGGATCCCGGGCTGGACGCGCAGCAGAGCCTGGCGCGCCGGGTCGAGGCCGCGATCGCCGAGCGCTGGCCCGGCGGCATCGTCGCCGATCTGCGCCGCCGCCTGACCCATGAGCTGCGGCTGATCGGCGAGCTCGGCTACGCGCCCTATTTCCTGACGGTGCATGAGATCGTCCGCTTCGCCCGCAGCCGGGTGCCGCCGATCCTGTGCCAGGGGCGCGGGTCGGCGGCCAATTCGGCGGTCTGCTACGTGCTGGGCATCACCGCCGTCGATCCGGCCGAGCACGACCTGCTGTTCGAGCGCTTCGTCTCCGCCTCGCGCGGCGAGCCGCCCGACATCGACATCGACTTCGAGCATGAGCGGCGCGAGGAGGTGATCCAGCATCTCTACGAACGCTACGGCCGCGGCCGGGCGGCGATCTGCGCCACGCTGATCCGCTACCGCGCGCGCAGCGCCATCCGCGAGACCGGCCGCGCCATGGGGCTGAGCGAGGATGTCACCGCGCGCCTGGCCAAGGCCAGCTGGGGCCCGGGGCGGGAGATGTCGATGGAGGAGCTGGCGGCGGAGGAGAAGCTCGACCTCTCCGACCCGCGCCTGGCGATGACGCTGCAGCTGGCGGGGGAATTGCTGGATTTCCCGCGCCACACCGCGACCCATGTCGGCGGCTTCGTCATCACCCGCGGGCCGCTGGTGCGGCTGGCCGTGGTCGGCAAGGCGGCGATGGAGAAGCGCACCGTCCTGGAATGGGACAAGGACGATATCGACGCGCTGGGCATCCTGAAGGTCGATGTGCTCGGCCTCGGCATGCTGTCCTGCCTGCGCCGCGGCTTCGACCTGCTGCGGCGGCATCACGGGCGGGACCTCGATCTCGCCAGCCTGCCGAAGGAATGTCCTGCCACCTACGGCATGCTGCAGCGGGCCGACAGCCTGGGGGTCTTCCAGGTGGAAAGCCGGGCGCAGATGAACATGCTGCCACGGCTGCGGCCGGAAAAATTCTACGACCTGGTGGTGCAGGTGGCGATCGTCCGGCCGGGGCCGATCCAGGGCGACATGGTGCATCCCTATCTGCGCCGGCGGCAGAAGCTGGAGAAGGTGACCTTTCCCGGGCCCAAGGGCGGCAACCAGCAAGAGATCTACGACGTGCTGCACCGGACGGAAGGCGTGCCGCTGTTCCAGGAGCAGGCGATGCGACTGGCCATCGTCGCCGCCGGCTTTTCTCCTGAAGAAGCCGACCAGCTGCGCCGCGCCATGGCCAGCTTCCGCGCCGATGGCAGCATCGAGCGCTACCGGGAAAAGCTGGTCGGCGGCATGGTCGGCCGCGGCTACGAGGAAGACTTCGCGCTGCGCGTCTTCGAGCAGATCCGCGGCTTCAGCTCCTACGGCTTCCCCGAGAGCCATGCGGCCAGCTTCGCCAAGCTGGTCTATGCCTCGGCCTGGATGAAATGCCACCACCCCGGCATCTTCGCCTGCGCCCTGCTGAACAGCCAGCCGATGGGCTTCTACGCCCCCGCCCAGATCATCCGCGACGCCCGCGAGCACGGCGTGCAGACCCGCCCCGTCGACATCAATGCCAGCCACTGGGACTGCGCCATGGAGGATGTGGCGGGCAGCGCCGACGGGCTGGCGCTGCGCCTCGGGCTGCGGCTGGTGCGCGGCCTGGCGGAGGAGGATGCGGCGCGCATCCTCGACGCCCGCCGGGCGCGCAACGGCGCCCCCTTCGCCGGCGTCGAGGAGCTGGCCTGGCGCGCCGGCCTCGGCCGTGGCGCGCTGGTGGCGCTGGCCGGGGCCGATGGCTTCGCCGGGGTGGGCGCCGGGCGCCGCCGCGCCGCCTGGGATGCGCGCGGCCTCGGCAGCGGCCCCCGCGGCAACAGCCTGGGCGAGCTGCCGCTGTTCAGCGCCGCCCATGCCGGCGGCGTGCTGTCCGGCGAGGCGCCGCTGCTGCCCGAGCCGCAATCCCCCTTGCCGGAGGAAGACGAGGGCGAGGCCATCGTCGAGGATTACGTCGCCACCGGCCTGACGCTGCGGCGCCACCCGCTGGCGCTGCTGCGCCCGACGCTGCAGGGGCTGGGCTGCGCCGACATGCGCGCCCTGCAGCATGCCCGGCATGGCAGCCGGCTGCGGATCGCCGGGCTGGTGCTGATGCGGCAGCGTCCGGGCTCGGCCAAGGGCATCATCTTCCTGACGCTCGAGGACGAGCATGGCGAGGCCAACCTGGTCGTCTACACCGATGTCGCGGCGCGCGACCGGGCGGCGCTGGTCGGCAGCCGGCTGCTGCTGGCCGAGGGGCGGGTGGAGCGCGAGGACGCCCATTCGGCCGTCCCGATCATCCACCTGCTGGTCGGCCGGCTGGAGGACCGCACCGCCCTGCTGGACGGGCTGATGCTGGGCGAGACCGCCGACGGCACCCGGCGCTGGGACCCCGGCTGGGCCGACCGCAACCTCGGCCCGGGCGACGAGGTGCGGCATGGCGGGCCGCCCGCTTCCCGCGGCGAGACGCCACCCCAGCGCCGCGGCCCGGATGGCGCCCGGCTGCCGCGCAGCCGCGATTTCCGCTGAGCGGGATGGGTTGCATCATTCTGGCTGATGGTATCCATCAGGATTCCAAGTTTCCTATTGATCGGTTGCCACCCCATTCTCTGGATCGACGGCAGGACAGCCTGCCCACGCAACGCAAACGAGGATGACGACCATGACCAAGATCTCCGCCCTTCTGGTTGCCGCCGGCCTGGCCATCGCCCCGGGCCTGGCCAGCGCCGCCGACCTTTACGACAACACCAACAATGCCTCGGCCATCGGCAGCCCCTTCGCCTATTCCATGCCGGTGACGCAGAGCGCCGATGCCCGCCTGCCGCTGCGGGTCGGCAATTCGGCCGGCGCCTCCACCGCGGCCCTGACCGAGGAGCCGGTGGCGACCAGCCAGGCGCGCGGCCCCGGCCTGCCGCTGGTGGTGGGCAATGCCGCCTCGGCCTTCGGTGGCCCGGGCACCGGGCCGCGCAGCACCCGCGGCTGAACCCTCGCCGCCGGATGGTGGCCGACGCCGCGCCGGGCAGCTCGCCCGGCGCGGCTTTTTTGCGTGCTGGCGCCAGGGCGGGCTGCCACTGGCGGTTGCGGCACGCGGAAAGATGACGTGTGAAAAGATGACCGGCCGCCGCGTGGGGCCGACGGAATAGATTCGATCCCCTCCCTCGTTGCCGTCGCCGCCATGGCCGCCGATCCGCTACGCGGCCGCTTCCGAACACAGCCGCGGGATGCGCGGCTTTCGCATCGAAATGGCCTTGCTGACGGTGCGGTAAACCGTCACATAACGCCCCGGTTAATTGTTTAAAAAAACACTCCACGATGCCTCTTTTGCGATGGCACACCGGCACCACCTCGCCGATGAGCCCGCAAGAAGGGGTGATTCGTGTCAACGCGCCCCGGCGGCCAGAATGGTGCTTCGATGGCGGCATTCCAGAAAGGAGCGGACATCATTTTCATCGATCACTCCGCGGGGAACAGGGCGCCCGGGTCGCGCGCCGCGGCCCCGGCCGGGCTGTCGCACGGGGCCTAGCCGATGGTTCACCCCACCAGGGCCGACAGCCTGGCCCAGAGGCTGGCCCAGCGGCTGGAGCCGTCGCAGGCGGATGCCGTGGTCAGCGAGGTGATCGGCCTGGCCGTGGCCGACCGGCTGCGCGCCGCCGGCCTGCTGAACCGCAACTGGATGCTGACCAATACCGGCCTGGCCGTGCGCGACATCCTGCTGAAGAAGCAGACCGACGGCCCGGCGGATGTCATGACCCCCAAGCTCGCCGCCGAGTGACCCGGCGCCCGGGTTAATTCGGCGTCATCCCGGCCAGGGCCAGGGCCAGGGCCAGAGCGTGGCCAGAGCCAGGGCCAGGGCAGGGGCCTTGCTTGGCCGCTGCACCGTGGCTGGCGCCGGCCGGCCCAAGCCTTGGGCGCGGCCTGCCCAGCGCCTGGGCAGCGGCGGTCCCGATACCGCAAAATCCGGCCGCGCCCCGCATTGTTGCACTGCGGCGGGAAGGATAGCCTCGCGGCGACCGGAGATTTGCCGCATGACCACCACCCGCGCCTTCCTGGGCCGCCACCTTCTGGGCCGCCGTTGCCTCGGCCATTCCCTGCTGGGCGGCGCCCTGCTTGCCGGGGCCGCCCGCCCGGCCGCGGCGCAGGGCGCCTGGCCCAGCCGGCCGGTGCGCATGATGGTGGGCTTCGCCCCCGGCGGCTTCACCGACATCGTCGCCCGCGCCGTCGCCGAGCAATATGCCGCCGAGCTCGGCCAGCCCTTCGTCATCGAGAGCCGCTCCGGCGCCTCCGGCACCATCGCCACCAATGCGGTGGCCAAGTCGGCGCCCGATGGCGGCGTGCTGCTGTTCGGCCATTCGACGCCCAACGCGGTGGCGGCGGCGCTGTTCAGCAACCTGCCCTACGACCCGCTGCGCGACCTGACGCCGATCGCCCAGATCGCCGTCCACCCGCATCTGCTGGTGGTGCCGGCGAGCTCCCCCTTCACCTCGGTCGAGCAGCTGATCGCGGCGGCGAAGAAGAACCCTGGCAGCATCACCTATTCCTCGGCCGGCATCGGCTCGGTGCACCACCTGGCCTGCGCGACCCTGGCGCAGAAGGCGGGGGTGGAGCTGACCCACGTGCCCTATCGCGGCAGCGCGCCGGCCATGGCCGATCTGCTGGCCGGCCGCGTCAGCATGACCATCGACGGGGTCAGCGCGGTGGCGCCGCAGATCGCCGAGGGCAAGCTGCGCCCGCTGGCGGCCGGCACGCTGGCCCGCATCGCCCGCTACCCCGAGCTGCCGACGCTGCAGCAGCTGGGCTATGGCGACATCGACGCGATGAGCTGGGTCGGCGTCTTCGGGCCGCCCGGCCTGCCGCAGCCGATCGTCGACCGCCTGGTCGCCGCCAGCGACCGCGCCATGCAGGCGCCGGCCATGATCAAGGTGATCGAGGATGGCGGCTCGCTGCCCGCCAGCCGCCGCACCGCCGAGTTCCGCGACTTCGTGGCGCTGGAGATCGAGCGCTACAAGGCGGTGCTGGGGGAGGGCAAGATCGCGCTGGAGTGAGCCGGGCGAACCTTTGCTCGCAGGGAAGTGGCTGGACCGGCACAACTGTTGCGTGTGCTCCTGCGCCACCTCCCTCCGACTTGATGGTGACGCCCTTGCTGTTCTCCGAGCCTGACCTCCGGCATTCCATGGTGATGCAGGAGGTGGCGTCCGCCCTGGTCGAGGCCGTGGGAAGCCTTGTCGGTCAAGGGGATGTGCAGCCCGGCGCGGCGCCCGGGCTGCTGGACAGCGCCATCCAGGGCCTGCCCGCCGGTGCCCGCTCGATGGTCCGGTTCGAGGCTCACAGGTTGTGGATGCGGCGAATCGACAATTTAGGGTAGCAGAAGCCCCAGCCAGGTGTTCATCCTGGTCCTGGATGAAGCGCAGGAAAATCACCGTGCCCGATATCGCAGCATCGACGACCGCCGTGCAGACCCTGGTCGATGAGATCGAGGAACTGGTGACCAGCGGGGAGGGCAAGGCCGAGGACGCCTTCGCCCTGCTGCAGCGCATGCTCGACCGCAAGCCGATCGTCTTCAGCCCCGCGGCCCTGCTGCGGGCCGAAGCCGCCAAGCTGCGCGACGACTATTTCAGCGGGCCCCGTCACTGAAGGACCGCTCCGGCGCGCCGGCCTGGCTGGACGCATCCCAGCCCTGTCGGCTTTGCCTGGATCAAGCCGCTGCCTGAGGCAGAGGCAACCTATGAATCCAGCACCGCTTTCTGTAAGTTGGCAGGATGAATTCACGAAAGAACGACACCGTCAACGACCGGCTGGCGACAGCCGCGAAGTCGAAGGAGGCGATGCTCGAGCGGTTCCGCGCCCGTCCGGGGCCGGATGATCCTGCCCTGATCGAGCAGCAGGCCGCCCGCAAGGCGATCAGCGATGCCCGTGACGCCCGCAATGCGGAGCGCAAGGCCGCCCGCGAGGCGGAAGCCGCGCGCCTGGCCGCCGAGAAGGCCGCCGCGCGCGAGGCGAAGATCGCCCTGGAGGCCGAGAAGGCCGCCGAGGCCGCAGCCGCCGCACGGCGCGCCGCCGCCCTGCCGGCCGAGCAGAAGGCCGCCCGCGACGCCCGCTACGCCGCCCGTCAGGCGCGCCGCCGCTAAGCGGCTGGCGGAACCGCCCCGCGCCCTTCTCCCCGCCTTTCGGCGGGGGTGGGAGGGCGAGGGGCGGCAGGGAAGGCCTGCAAGGGCGCCGCGTCCTCTCGGGGGATGCGGCCCAGGCCTTCCCGACGGAGAAGAACCCCCCCCCCGCGAAACCTGCCCGGGCCGAAGCCGCCCGGGACGCCACCGCCGGCCGGCGTCAGGCTCCGACACCGTGCCAGGCGCTGCGGCAAGCCGGGCGTTGCGTCAAACCAGGCGCTGCGGCAAGCCGGGCGCTGGCCGGCTTCTAGCGCCGCGCCTTGCCCTTCTCGATCTCGCGCTCGACCGCGCTGCGCTCGCTGGAGCCGACGCGGCGAATGATCTCGCGCACGATGGCGGGCGAAACGCGGTGCCGCTTGGCGAGATAGAGGATCTCTTCCTCGGTCTCGGCGGGCACGGCCGCGTTGGCGCTTTCGGCGGGCATCTTGTTCTGTCTCACGGGATAGTCCTGTTGCGGGGCTCTGCCTGCAGCAAAGCCGATTAAGAATGTCGCGTCCCGCGCAAGCCAGCGGGGTTCGACTGTCACTCCTTCCTTCATTCGCCCGGGCCGCATCGCATCCAGCGGATGCGGCAGGGCAGCTTCGTCTCCCGGATCCGCGCCGGCAGGCCCCGGGCAAAGGTCACGCCCGCGGCCGGGCCGCCCTGACCAGCACCGCGATGGACAGCAGGATGCCCGACACCAGCAGCCCGACCGAGACCAGGCCGGCCGGCGTCGCCCGCGCCGTCGCCACGAAGGACCGGCCGCCGCCGAGCTCGACCGCGACCCGGGCCGAGGCCTCCTCCGGATGGGCGGGCCGCGGCGGCAGCCCCACCGACCCGGCGCCCGCGACCAGCTGTTGTTCCATGTCGGACATCCTCCGGAAGGGCTTCACTGCCTTAACGCCGCTCAGTCTTCCGGGGCTTCAGCCTCCCCGCGGGGAGCGTCGCCGGGGCTCGCCGCCCGGGGCTGCGACTCCAGCTGACCGGGCATCGAATTCAGCGCGACGCCGATCGTCGCGGCGAAGCCGGGATGGGCGACCTGGCCGCCGGGCAGCTCGGCCTTTCGCAGCCGCACCCCGGCGCCACCGCCATTCTCGGGGATGAAGTCGACGCCGGCGGCTTCCATCGCCGCCTGCACCCTGCGCGCATTGGCCACGGAGCTGCGCTCCATGCCCAGCTTTTCCATCCTTTGGATCGTCGGCAGCGAGAGCCCTGATTTCTCGGCCAGATCACGCTGTTCCCACTCCAGGAACACCCGGGCCGCCTTGATCTGCTTGGCCGAAATCATGCCTCAACTATCATCCGTGATGCACGGCGCTTGACGCTCGATCCGGCATTCATGATGTCTGACACATCACGGGCGATGTTTCAAGGAGCATGCAGGGCAGGGTGGCAGCATGGCTGCCCCGCCGCCGCCGCGCTTTCTCACCCCTGGTGCAAATTCCGACAATTCTGGCGTTAACCGCCGGGCGCCGGACCGATCATGCTGAAGCGGGAACGGAATGCAGGGCGGATCCATGGCATCGTCAGTGAAGGTCGCGCGCGCCACCATCGATGCGCTGGTGCTGGAGCTCGAGGCCCTCGTCGCGGGCGGCTGCGTCCTGCCCGAGGAGGTCTTCGACCTGCTGCACCGGGCGATCGACCACCTGCCGGTGCAGGACCGCTGCATCCTGCGCCCGGAGGCCGAGAAGGTCAGCCGGGGCCGGCGGCGGATGCGGGAATATCCGAAGGCCCGGCCGCATCGGCGCGGCCGCGCCGCGGTGCCGGCCTATCTCAGCGGGTAAGCTCGAGGCCGGCGCAATCGGGGGAAAAGGGGCCAGGGCGTTTGCCGGGTGAGGGGATCGAACCCCCGACCTTCGGTTTACAAAACCGGCAAGGATTCGCTGTTTTCCGCCAAGGACAAGCCGCAGACTGATGATTGGTTGCACGTTGGTTGCGGGGCACAGGATGGCGACGAGTTTTCAGAAGCGGAAGCGTAAAGGCGGCTTCCGGTACACGGCGACGGTCCGGCGTGGAGACATCACGGTCTCCGCGACCTTCGATCTCAAGGACAGCGCGAAACGCTGGGCCGAGGGATGCGAACGGGCCATCGAGGACGCTCACGCCCGGCGGGTGGCATTCAACCGAGAGGAATGGGTTCTCCGCGGGCGGCCACGAGTCCTGAAAGCGGGGGACGAAATCCTTCCCCGCCCCCCGACCCAGGCTGAGATCGACGCGGACCCACGCCCGCGGATGGATTGGACGCTGCGTCGAGCCCTGGAACACTACGACCAGACGGTAACGGAACACCGCAAGGGATGGCGCCAGGAGCGGGCCCGTATTGCGATGTGGAAAGCGAGTGAAATCGCC
This sequence comes from Roseomonas sp. 18066, assembly GCF_902706185.1. Taxonomy (GTDB): domain Bacteria; phylum Pseudomonadota; class Alphaproteobacteria; order Acetobacterales; family Acetobacteraceae; genus Pseudoroseomonas. The sequence continues at coordinate 10,886 of NZ_CACSJM010000058.1, forward strand.
TATCCCGACGGAAAGGTGGTGCGTCTGGCCGACAAGGCTCTGACGGCGGTCACCCGTGGTGACATGATCGCGTGGATGAAGACGCGGAAGACTACCAAAGGAAAAGCCGCGGGCCGGACCTGCGCGGCTTCGACCATCCGCAACGACCTGTCCCGTATCTCGGCGCTCTACACGCTGGCGGCCACGTCCGCAGAGGAAAAATTTGATGACCTCTGGGGATGGGGGCTGACGGGGCTGACCAACCCGACTGCGGGCGTGCCTCTCCCGAAGCTACCCGGCGGACGTGACCGGCGCCTCGGGACCATCCGCCGGGATGGCAACATCGTTCGTGAGGAGGACCTGATCGTCGAGGCGCTGCTGGCTGGGCAGGACGGCCTACAGATGGAAGCCTTCTTCTCGCTCGCCCTGGCGACCGGGATGCGCCGGTCGGAGATCTTGGATATCCGCATCAAGCAATGCGTCCATACGGAAGACGGGCCGGAGTGCTGGCGCCCGACCTCCAAAAACGGCGCCCAGCGTCGGGTTCTGTTGACCCGTCGGGCCGATGCGGCTTTGCAGCAGCGCATCATGGCCATGGCTCGCCCAACCCCCGACGCCAAGGTCTTCAGCCTGAACGGCGATGCTGTGGCAACCCGATGGGACAGCGCCATGAAACGCGCGGGCATTTCCGATCTCCATGTGCATGACCTCCGCCACGAGGCCCTGTCGCGGCTCGCCGCCCGTGGCTTCACGATTGCTGAACTCAAGCGGCAGTCGGGGCACAAATCGGATGCCGCGTTGCTGCGATATGTGAACGCCATCAGTGCGGAGATGCGGCGGAAGTTGGAAGACCCCGAACCGCCGGTCCAAATCGCCCGGGCCGCCTGACACGATCCTTGCGCGGCCCCAGGGCCGCGCGAGAGGATAGAACGCCGGGTATCACTGGGCCTGCCAGCCCTCCACCCGGCGTTCTTCTTTGGACGGTTCCAGCATGCGCCATCGGGGCAACACGCTCAAGGATTCCGCCCCCTTCCAGGGCGGTCATTGAACCCCCGGCGGACCGAACCACTCGTTCGGGACCGCCGCTCTCCCTCACTCTACGACGTCAACAATTTTGGTGCTGGGCTTCCTGAGCCCCTGAGCTTTCCCGGTGCCGGTCGGAAGCGGGACGCAACCTTCGCCATCGCGGCCCGCAAGCGTCGTGATGAAGCCGGTGAGGCCGCCCGCCTCCTTCTCCGCGGCGGTTTACGCGAGGAGGAGGTCTACGTCGCAGCCGAGGGAGACTCCTTGCTCGACCTCGCCACCTGCGGGGCGCTCCGCGAATACCTTGGACGGCAACGGCGCCGGTGGCATGGATATGCGGACCAAGCCCATGCCCTGAAAGCAAAATGGGGGCGGGACTACGCTGCCTTCTGCGCTTCCGAAGGAATCGCGCAGGTCATCCAGGTGGTGGTGCGAGCGCCTGTGTCCGTGTTCCCGCTTGCGTCTCTTCGCGCCAGCCACGCCCAGGACAGCGCCCGCCTTGGCGATCGCCTGCGCTACGGCCGCAAGCGTATTGCGCCCGATTTGTCCTGCGACCTGATCGGCGCCGAGATTCGGTCCGTTGGGCAGCATGGCGCAGAAGTAGACCTCCATTTCCACCTTGCGGTGCGTGCCAGCGCGAAGGATTGCCGCGCCATGCGCAGCTACTTCGAAGCGTCCGGTTGGTCGTGGTGGGATTCCCTGACAGGCGGCTCGGCTGAAATCGAGCGGTACCCCGGCGCCTTGGCTCAGTACGCCAGCAAATCCTTGGCCGAGGCGATCCGGGACGCCAGCGAGGACGGCGTCCCATTCTCGCCGAAGAACCTGGCGGAGTTACACCGGCAGACTCGGCACCTCGCCATGGTTCGCCCCACCGGCGCGTTCCGGGCGTGGAAAGGGCAGCTTGAAAGGAACCGCTTGGTTGTCGTCGAGGATGAGAATGGGCGCCTGACGACCCGCCCGCGCCGACGCATGTCAACATTCTCCAGGCTCCGCGACCGGCTGTTCACCAGCACCGGCTCACGTCTGCTGTGCCTGACGCTCCACGACTTCGGAGACGGCACGATGCGCCCGGCCATCCGTGTTCGGGGGCGGGATGACGTCACCTTCGGCGAGATCGCTGCTACCTATGAAGTCGCTGACGCCGTGGTGGCCGCGCGGCGTGCGCTCATCTCACTGGGGAGCACGGCTATCCCGGAATCCTTTAAGCCGCTTCCATGCGGAGGCGAAGGTCGGTCTCCTCCATGGTCCTCCAGGACATCGGCGGATGGCTGCCAAGAACAGCATGACGCCCCTTGGTGACCTTCCCCCTCTCCGCGGGATGCCTTGCCTCCTCCCCTCCGCAGGCTCACTGCCCTGCTGTGGGTGGTCCGTGCCTACTGTGCCGCCGGTGGCGCCAGAGGATGGCGCGCCAATGCGCGGTACAGGGTGGCCTCCGACACCTTCAAGAACCCGGCGACCCGTCGCGCGGGCTCACCTGACGCCAGCCGCTCCCGGGCATGGGCGACGTGCTCCGCTTTCAGCGCCGGACGGCGCCCACAGTGAACGCCTGCTCGCCTGGCCGCGGCCATCCCGGCCCGCACCCTTGTCCGGATCGTCTCACGTTCAAATTCCGCGAGGGTTGAAAGAATGCCGTAGATCAGGCGGCCGGTTGCCTGGGACGTATCCACCCCGTCGGTCAGCGAGCGGATGCCAACGCCGCGTTGGTGAAGCTGCGCCGCGAGATCGGCCAGATGAACGAGGGACCGCCCCAACCGGTCCAGGCGCCAGACAACAATGGTGTCGCCTTCCCCTACTGCGGCCATCAGGGCAGTGATACCGGGCCGGATCGCCTGGGCGCCGGTCACCACATCAGTGAAGATGTTGTCCTTGCCGACCCCGGCGCCTTGGAGTGCATGAACCTGTAGAGACAGGTCTTGGTCGCCGGTGCTCACGCGTGCATACCCAAAAATCCGCGCCATCATCTTCCTCCCAGAGTGAGACCACCTTCTGAGAGTCTGAAGGGCGCGGATTCCCTAGGTCAACGAAGTCGCGGAATGGCCTCTCAAAAGGTAATCCTTTCGTCGGCAATCCGCCTTCACTGAAGGGGCCCGTCAGGCCAAGCTCCAGATCCCGTTCCCATGGCGATGGAAAAGCTGATCACCACGCTGCTTCGTCCGACACCCCGGGCACCGTTCTTGAAGGGTGCGACTGATGGTGCGCTTGAAGGTGGGATTCAGGTCTCGCCCGCCTGCAAGGCGAACTTGCGCGGTGCGCTGGTAGATGTCGCGCAGATGACGAGGACGCCCCAATTGCCGGAGAGCTTCCAGGACATCGTCAGTCCAGGTCGGATCGTACGGTCGCCGCGGCATATCTATCCCTTCTCTTACTGTTGACCGAGACCGTATAATCGGCCGCGACAAGTCGAAAAAGAGGGAGCACTGGCAGCCCAGCCACCTCAGTGCCTTTGTCGATGAAAATCGCCGTGCTACCTGATTTCGTTATGCCTCCGTCAAAAGCTCCCGAAGCGTTTTCCCGAGTCGTGATTGACGCCCAGCTTCGGGATGCGAAGTGGCACCTGACAGACGGGCGATCCGTTCGATATGAGTACGTGCTGCCTGACGCCACGAAGGCGGACTACGTCCTCAGCGACCGGCACGGCCGCGCCCTCGCGGTGGTAGAGGCCAAGCGCCGCGCCATCGACCCGCTGGGCGCCGAGAAGCAGGCCCGCGATTACGCCACCCAGCTTGGCGTCCCATTCGTGTTCCTCGCCAATGGTAAAGAAATTTGGTTCTGGGACTTCGAGCGGGAAGCTCACCCCCATCTGGTCAAGACTTTCTTCAGTCAGGAGGATCTGGAGCGCCGCGCCGCAGCCAGGGCAACCCAGAAGGATCTGATGCAGGTCGGGACCGATCCCAAGGTCGCCGGGCGCCCTTATCAGCGGGAAGCCATCGACGCCCTGTGCAAGGAGATCACCATCGGCCGCCGCAAGCTGCTGGTCGAAATGGCGACCGGCACCGGCAAGACTCGCACGGCAGCGGCCTTTATCAAGCGCCTGTTCGAAGCCGGGCTGGTGACCCGCGTCCTTTTCCTTGTGGACCGCATCCCACTGGCCAAGCAGACCGAGGATGCCTTCGCTCAATACCTTCCGGATCTGCCCGCCTATGTCCTTCGGGCCGGGCGCAGGTTTCAGGACGAGAAGCGCATTACCATCACCACGCTGCAAAGCATGGTGAACCTCTATTCGGAGTATTCCGCCGGGTACTTCGACCTCATCATCTCCGATGAATGCCACCGCTCGATTTACGGCAAATGGTCGGGCGTACTGAAATATTTCGACGGCATCCAGGTCGGCTTGACCGCCACACCCTGCGTCGCGTCCCCCGAAGTTCTGGCGGCCCTCTCGGACGAGGAGGACACCGCGTTCATCCGCGACACCTTGCGGTTCTTCGAGTTGGACAAGCCCACCTACCGCTATACGCTGAAGCAGGCGATCCAGGAGGGGTTCCTCGTACCCTATCGCATCTACAAGGCCCTGACGGTCAAGACGGCGGCGGAGGGCGGCTTCCCGGTCCACCGCAGCGAATTGGATTGGTCCGCGATGGACCCCGAGACCAAGGCCGAGCTTGAAGCGCTGTTTGCCAAGGGTGACCCGATCACCATCGACCCGAACGCCTTGGAGCGCCGGTTCACCATCCCGGAACGCAACAGAGCCATCGTCCGGGAATTCCGCGACGTCGTGCTGAAAGGCTACACCGGCAAGGACGGCGTCCGGCGCTTCCCGGACGACGGCAAGACCATCGTCTTTGGGGTCACCAAGCGCCATGCCGCGACGCTGGCGCAGATGCTGGACGCGGCTTTTGCCGACAGGAAGCCGGACCCCGCCATCCGCTATGCCGACTTCGTCGTATCCGGCGCGGAGAGCCCAGCAGACGATACCTCCGACGCGATGGCGAAGATCGCCCGCTTCAAGAAGGAGGCGTTCCCCCGCATCCTGGTCTCCGTCAACATGCTGGACACGGGTTTTGACTGCCCGGAGGTCGTGAACCTGGTCATGGCCCGGTTCACCAAATCGGCGATTCTGTATCAGCAGATGCGGGGACGAGGCACCCGGACGGCGCCGAGCATCCACAAGACCAGCTTCACCATCTTCGACTTCACCGGCGTGACGGACTTCCACGGCGACGCTGAGGACGTGCCAGCCGAGGGCGGCTTCGTGGTCACGGCCGAGAAGGGCAAGGATAAAGGCAAGCCGCGCGGCCTGCTGGTGCTGGACGTCAACGACCATATCGACCCGACCACGCGGGGCTGGGTGACGCTGGACGAGGATGGCAACCAGATCCGCACGCCCGAGGGCGACGCGCAGGCTGCCGAACTCGGTGCCCGGTTCGAAGCCTGGCTTCTGGCCCATGAGAGCCTGAATCCCGACCAAGTGCGGCTGCTGCGTATGCTGGGCGAGGTCATCAAGGCCAACGCGGCCGATCTCGAAAGCGTCGAGACCTATCACTTCACCATGCCGCCCTTCTCAGGTATGGGCGGGCGCCGCATGGTGGAGGCCGCCTTCGGAGGCGCCGCGCAGCTTGACGCCGTTCTGGCCGGGCTGAACGCCGCTGCTTTCCTTCGGGACGCGCCGGATGCACCGCAGCCCGACACGCCCCACGCTTCCATCTGACACCCTGCCGCTAGGATTATCCCCATGCCGATGACGGCTGACATGCGCCGCGGCGTCGACCAGATCCGCGACTATCTCTATGGCGGTGGCTACCCGGACCCGGTGAGCAATGCGGAACAGCTTTCGTTCCTCTTCTTCTTCTACCTCGTCGAAGGATTGGATCAGGACAACGCCGACCGCGCCCGCGCCACCAAGCTCCCCTTCACCAGCATCTTCGCCGGTGAACCCTGGACGCTGAAGAACCCGCTGAATGCCGCCGCACCCGGCCAAGCCACCATCCCTCGGGACCGACTGCGTTGGAGTGTATGGGCGCGCGGCATGAGCGGCGCAGGGCTGGTGACTTTCGTGCGCGACGAGGTGTTTCCATTCTACCTGGAAGTGGCGGAACGCTCGGCCGTGAACTTCATGGACGGCGCCCGGCTGGTCATCGACGAGCCGACCGTCCTCGCCCAGGTCGTGACCCTGATTGACAGGCTGCGCCTGGACGATGCCGACTCGGACACCAAGGGCGACCTGTTCGAGCACATCCTCAAGCAGATCAAGCAGGCAGGCGAGCTCGGCCAGTTCCGCACCCCACGCCATATCATCCGCACCATCGTCGCCATGCTAGACCCGAAGATCGGCGAGACCATCTACGACCCCGCCGCGGGCACCGCTGGTTTCCTGGTCGCGGCCTTCAACCATATCCGGCTGGCCAACTCCGCCCAAGTGGAAGAGGTGGAAGTTGATGGCAAGACCATCCGGCGCGGCCACGGCGAGAGGCTGACCGCCGCACAATGGAGCACGCTGAACAACGCCACCTTCTATGGCAACGACGTGGACCCGAAGATGGTCCACCTCGCCACGATGAACCTGACGCTGCGTGGGCTGGCCAATGTCCGCATCCTCAAGCGCAATGTGCTGACCTCTACGCTGGACCGCGAGGAAAAGGCCGAACTGGGCCTGCCCGATGGCGGCTATCGCGTGGTGTTGGCCAATCCGCCCTTCTCCGGGCGGCTCGACAAGGACCGGATCGTCGATGACGTGAAGGTGGGCACCAGCACCGCCACCGAACTCCTGTTCCTGAAATACATGATGGACAGCCTGGATGCCCGGGGCCGCTGCGGCGTGGTGGTGCCGGAGGGGCTGCTGTTCGGCTCGACCGGCGGCCACAAGGAAATCCGCCGCAAGCTGCTGGAAGGCTACCGGGTGGAGGCCGTGCTGTCCTTACCCGGCGGTGTGTTCCAGCCCTACAGCAGCGTGAAGACATCCGTGCTCGTCTTCGCCCGGGGCGCCGCCACGGAGCGCGTCCTGTTCCTGCATGCCGACACGGACGGTTACAAGATGGATGCTCAGCATGACCAGCCGGTGGAGGCCGATGATCTGCCCGTGCTGGCGGACGCTTATCGGAACCGCGACGCGCTTTGGGCGGAGTGGCAGGGCCGGGATCCGGCCGCAGAGTGGACGGCCAAATGGTGGTTTGCAGAGATGAGCGCCATTCGGGCACAGGACTTCAACCTGTCTGCCGGTCGCTACCGCCCTATGAGCCAGATGGCAGCAGAGCACCGCGACCCGGTGGAGTTGCTGGAAGAACTGCGAGCTATCGAGACCGAGATCCTGGCTGAGGTAGACGGCTTGATGGAGGCACTTCGGACAGTCGATCACATTGCCAGCAAAAGCGAAGCTGCTTGAATGCCCCGCCTCAACGAGCTTGCTGAAATTGTCCGCGGCGTTTCCTTCGATAAGGAGGATGCTTCTGATACTCCGTCGCCGGAAAGGCTGCCAATCCTGCGGGCAGGCAACATTCAAGAGACGCTGCATCTCGACGAAAACTTGGTTTTCGTTCCGCACCACCGGGTAAGCACGAGGCAGATGTTACTAATTGGCGACATCGTCATTTGCATGTCGTCCGGAAGTTCCGAAATTGTAGGCAAGACAGCAGTCCTCGAAGGTCATTGGGTTGGAAGTGTTGGAGCCTTCTGCGCAATCATTCGTCCTCGCAAAGGCATTTCTGTTCCAGGATATATTGCGTCTTGGCTTCGCTCGCCTGCTTTCCGTGCGTGGAGTAGCCGGTCTGAGGGCATTAACATCAAGAATATCCGTCGCTCTGAACTAGAGCAGCTTGAGGTTCCACTTCCACCCTCTGACGAGCAAAACCGTATTGTGGACCTCCTTGATCGCACCACCAGCATTCGCAGGCTGCGGCGGCAGGCGCAGGAGACGGCCCGCCAGATCGTCCCCGCCCTGTTCAACAAGATGTTCGGCGATCCAGTGGCCAACTCGATGGGATGGGCTGTCCGGCCGCTTGGCGAGATTGTGGCTGGTTTTGAGGGTGGTCGGAACCTCCAAGCTGACGCCGAAACCGGCGCCAATGGTGTGCTCAAAATCCTAAAAGTGAGCGCCGTTACGTCCGGCAGTTTCAGAGCTACTGAAGCGAAGCCTGCGCCACCCAACTATGTCCCCCCCTCACATCATTTCGTGCGTGATGGTGACCTACTCATCAGTCGGGCGAATACGGCCGAACTGGTTGGCGCCACGGCCATGGTCCGCAATCCCCCACCAAACCTCCTGTTGCCCGACAAGATTTGGCGAGTTCTGTGGCGCGAGCCAACGCAGGTTACGCCAGAGTTTCTCCTCGCCTGGTTCAAGCAACCAGGCATCAGAGCTGCCATGTCGCGCCTTTCATCCGGGACCAGCGTAAGCATGCGGAACATCTCGCAGGGGAGACTTTCGACGGTTGGCATCATATTGCCGCCTCTGGAATTGCAGCGGCAATTTGCGGCGCAGAGCGCCTCCCTCGAACGGCTTACGATGGATCAGATGACCGGCCAGCACATCGAGCGTGCGCTGACCGTCACTCTCCAGGCGAATCTTTTCAGCGGCTGAACCCTGGCGGTGATGGCGGGACGGGTGCTGAGGAGGCAGAAAAACATTCACCCTCAGGGGGTGGCCAAACCCCCAGCGGCGCCCCTGGCTGATGGCCGCCAACGTCAGGCCAGCGCTGTAACGCCTCGCCACCCACCCGATCCAGTTCGCGCAGCAATGCCCGACGCTCCGCCTCACCGGCGCCTACACGCCGTAGGCGAGCACAGATGCCGATGGCTGCCGTGCCGGTCATCGCGTTGATGGCGGCAGCATGGGCAGGGGCAAGGAATTCGACCGCTTCAGGGATGCAGCCCGGCGCCACCTCCGGCTGGCCCGACAGTTTCCACTCCGCATAGGCTACCGCCGCCGCCGCTCGTTCCCGCAGCGGCACGGAGCAGCCGCGCGCCAGCCGCTCCCGCAGCGCTTCCCGGCGGTTCAAACGCCGCGCGGTGGGGTGGCGCCCATCGAATCCTTCCCAAGGGTCCGGCAGCGCCAGTTGCGCCAGCAGCGCGGCCATGCCGCCCAACAGGCGGAACAGAGTCTGGCCTTCCCAGGACCGCAGGAACCCGGCGACCAAGTCGTCCCGCCGTGGCGGGACAGGGCGCCGCAGCCGCCGCCACCATGCCCAGCGCACCAGGCGCCGCGCCCGCTCTCGCAGACCCGCCCGCAGGGCCAGAACTTCCAGCCAGGATGGTGGGCGCCCGAGACGCTGCCTCAGCCAGCGGACCAGAACATGATCGGGCGCATCCATCGCGGGGACGTCGGCCCCATCGGTGAAGGCCAGTTCGAACGAAGCGGACGGCATGGAATGATCCTCCGATTATCGAGGCCCAGGCGTTGGAGCGTTGCCGGGCGCTGAGCCAGAGCGCAGCCGGTCCAGTTCATGCGCGAGCCTGTCCCGCTGGGTGCCCAGGCTGGCGGCGGCCTCGGAAATGGCGGCAAGGCGGGTTTCAGCCTGCTGCAATGCCTTCTGCGACCGTTCGGCTTCGATGCGGGCCAGGGCCACACGCCCGGCCGCGACGGCTTGCTCCTCCGCCCGCGCGACCTCCGCCGCCTCCCGCGCCACCGCCGCCGGGGCCATGCCGCGCAAGCCATGCAGCAGGGCGCCAACCCAGACGCCGATGCCACGGGCGCCGGTCCGAACCCGCTCGGCCTCTGCCCGCGCTGATCCAAGGATTCGTCGCGCCTCACCCCGCGCTTGGTCGATGAGAGCTTGGCCACGAGCCGCGAGCCATCGCGTCCGCTGTTCCGCCTTTGCTTGCGCGGCCTCGGCCGCATCAGCGGCGGCCTTCGCCTTGATCGCCTGCTCCCGGGCGGTCCTGATGGCTGCTTGGGCACGTTCCGCCGCGGCACTCGCCCGTACCTGCAAGGATTCGGCTGCGGCCTTCTTTGCGTTGGCGGCGCCGGTCACCATCGCGGCGGCCTGTCGGGCCGCTTCCGCATCCGCCCGTGCTGCCTCAGCCGCCCTCTGGGCCTCGGCGGCGGCCGCAACCCCGGCCTTCTCGGCGTGCCACTCCGCCCGCGTCAGGCGTCGCCGCGCCGGTCCGATCCGCGCCAATGCGCAAGGAATACCGACCGAGCGCCAGAAGCCATCCTGCATGGCGCGCATCGCCCGGCGATAGGCGTGATCACCGGCCGCGTTGGCGGCCTTGGCCTCGGCCCCTTCGGCCAGGGCGGCGGATTTCGTGTTTTCCTTGGCTGCCACGCCAGGATGCAGGCGCCGTGCCCGCATGTCCGCGTCCCGGGGAAGGACATAGGCGTGAAGGTGGGCGTGCTTCTCATCGACATGGCGGATGACGGAAGCTAGGTTGTCGCCCCATTGGCCTCGCAACCAGGCAAGAACACGTTGTTCCCACGCCGCTACCTCTGCGGCGATCTCCGGACTATCCCGAACCTCCGCCATGGTGGCCGGGTGCGACGCGACCACCGTCATCAAGGTCAACTGGTCCTGGCGAATCTTGCGGGTCTTCCCGCCCGCGATGGTTGCCAAAGCGGTAGCGGCTTGGCGGTCGTGGGAAGTCCGCAAATCAACCAGGGATAGCCCGAAGACCACGTCCGGCGGTTCAGGGCTTTCAACGTGCGGGCATGACCCCGGGCGCCTCTCGGCTTCGGAGAGGACGTAATCCACCGACCGGCCCCGCGCATCAGCTTTGCGCGCGTAGCCCTCGATATGCACGAACTGGTAGCCGCGTCCCTCCATCCCCCATTGGTTTGCCGCGGGGATGCAAGGCACAAGCAATCCAGCAAGCAGGCGCTTCGCATAGTGACCGACTACCGCTATTCCACCGGGCTGCGCCCGCCTCCATAGCCGTCGGCTCTCCGAGGGGTTCTTCCGGGGCTCCACCCCTGCCGGACGGCGTCCTTTCGACGACGTCCCTGCCCACTTACGGTCAGAAGGACTGAGGGCAGGACCCGGAGGCGAAAGATGCCGTTGCAGCCCTCATAGCACCGGCGATCATGGACATAGCCTTAGAGCCGTTCGTGGGGGGTGCCGGATACTTCCCGCTCTCGCCGCAGGGCCGATTCGGGAACAGGCCCCTGAGTTGCGGTTGCACCATGGTTGCGGGGCAGCGCATAAATTCGTGTACAAGTCGAGAACACGTCATTTGCAGCAAGACGCTGGCAGGGAAGGAAATTTCCAAAATTCCCCAATGTTGACAATACCTTAGTCAACAAATTTGGTGGTGCCGGGTGAGGGGATCGAACCCCCGACCTTCGGTTTACAAAACCGCTGCACTACCGCTGTGCTAACCCGGCCCGGCCTGCGGGTATCCCCTTGAGGCCCGCCCCTTTTGCCGCCTTTGCCCGGTCGCAGCAATCCCCCGATCGTCGGGCCGCGCCTTACCCCAGGCGGCGCGGCGCCAGCGGGGCCGCCAGGGCCAATGGCTGGGCCAAGGGTTGGGCCAAGGGCTGGTTCAGGCTGGGGCCGAGCTCCGGCCCCAGATGGCGCAGCAGGCCGAGGCAGGCCTCGCGCTGGCGCCGCGTCTCGGCCTGCGCCAGGTCGCGTTCCGCCTCGGCGGCCTGGCGGGCGGCGCGGGCGGCGGCCAGGTCCTCCGCCCAGCGGCGGCGTTCCTCGGCGATCAGCCGCAGCTCGGCCTCGCGCAGCGCGATCAGCCGGGTGATCTCGGCTTCCTGGCGGGCGTCGCGGGCGGCCTCGGTCGCGCGGCGCTCCTGCCGCCAGCCGCGCCAGGCCTGCCAGGCCTGCAGCAGCAGCCAGGCGCTGACCCCGAGCGCGCCGGTGCCCAGCGCGGCCAGCGGCGTGGCGACCCCGGGCAGCGCCGCGGGCGGATCAATGGAAAAAGAATCCATCGGGCGGGGCTCCGGCATCGGGGGGACTTGCATGGCGTGACGCTATTTGCATAATTGCAAACATACAAGAACGAATACCGAACATCCGCGTGAGGGGAATTCCCGCATGGACGAGCAGCAAAGGGCAGCCAAGGCGCTGCTGGAACGGATGCTGGCGGCGACCGGCCTGACGCCCTCGGAACTGGCGCGGGCAGCGAAGCTGACCCCCTCGACGCTGACGCGCTTTCTCAATTCCCCGGTGCGCCACACCCTGTCGGCGCGCACCCTGGGCAAGCTGTCTTCCTATAGCGGGGTGGCGGTGCCGGCGGCGGTGCTGCCGGCGGTGCCGGCCGGGGCGGTGCCGGTGGTCGGCTATATCGGCGCCGGCGAGCAGGTGCTGCCCTTCGACGATGCCGCCATGGGCGCCGGGCTGGAGCAGGTCGATGCGCCGCCGGGGGCCGAGCCCGGCACCGTCGCCGTGGTGGTGCGCGGCAGCAGCATGTTCCCGGCCTTCTGGGACGGCGACGTCCTCTATTACGCGCGCGATGCCGGCTTCGACCGCGACGGCTGCCTCTACAACGAATGCATCGTGAAGCTGCGCGACGGGCCGATCTACATCAAGCGGGTCACCCCCGGCTCGCAGCCCGGGGTCTACACGCTGCAGAGCTACAACGCGCCGCCGATGCCCGATGCCGCCATCGAATGGGCGGCGCCGGTGCAGTTCCAGGACAAGCGCCGCCGCCGCGCCAAGTCCTGACCCACCAAGTCCTGATTCTTCAAATCCTGATTCTTCAAATCCTGACCGGGCACGGCGCTTCTGCTATTGCCCGCCGCATGAGCCGGGCCCTGGATTGCGACATCGTCGTCTTCGACACCGAGACCACCGGCCTCGGCGCCGAGGACCGGGTGGTCTCGCTCGGCGCCGTACGGCTGGGGCCGGATCTTTCCTTCCGCCAGGCGCTGCACCTGGTGTTCAACCCGCGGCGCGCCAGCCACTGGGCGGCCGAGCGGGTGCATGGCCTGACCACCGAGTTCCTCGCCCGCCAGCCGGCCTTCCTGGAGCATCTGGACGAGGTCCGGATGTTCTTCGCCGATGCGCGGCTGGTGGCGCACAACCTCGACTTCGACCGCCGCATGCTCGACCGCGAATTTCTGTTCTGCGGCGCGCCGCCGCTGGGGATGGAGCGTGGCGGGCGCTGCACCCTGCGCGAATGGCAGCGGCGCGGCACGGGCGGTCGCGGCGGGCTGGATGCCGCCATCGCGACGCTCGGCCTGCGGCGCCAGGGCGCGGTGCATGGCGCCTTCGAGGATGCGCTGCTGGCCACCGCCGTGCTGCGCGCGATCGACGGGCTGTCGCCGGAGCTGCCCTGCGGGCTGCTGCCGCCGTCCAACGCCCGCGGCCTGCCGGTGGCGCCGGTCCGGGCGGTGGCGGCCAGGCCCCGGCCGCCGCGCGCGACGCTGGCCGGCAGCCGCGTGGTGATCACCGGCGAGTTCCGCTCGATGACCCGGGAAGAGGCCGAGGCCGCGCTGCTGGCCGCCGGCGCCCGCCGCCAGATGACGGTGAACGGGCTGACCGATTTCGTGGCGCTGGGCGCCGCGCCGGGACGCGCCAAGCTGCGCAGCATCGCCGCCCTGCAGCAGGCCGGCGCCGGCCCGCTGCTGCTCGACGAGGCCGGCTTCCTGGCGCTGCTGGCCGAGCCCGCCTAGCCGAACAGGAAACCGATCCGGTCGCCCTCGAAGACGCCGCAGCTCAGCGGCCCGCCGGACCAGGCGGCGGTGTCCAGGTTGATGCGGTTGTGGCGGATTTCCGGCTCGGCCCGGGCGGTGTGGCCATGCACCACCACGGCGCCATGCCGCGCCTCGCTGGAGAGGAAGGGCTGGCGGATCCGGATCAGGTCGTCTTCCCGCTGGTCCTCCAGCGCGACCCCAGGCCTGATCCCGGCATGGGTGAAGAAATACCCGCCGGCGCGATGGGTGCGGCGCAGGCCGCGCAGGAAGGCGAGATGGACAGGGGGCAGCGCGGCGGCCCATCCGCCAGGGCCGGCATCGGGGTCGAGGCCGTAGCTTGCCAGCGTCGCCCGGCCGCCGCACCACAGCCAGTCGGCGACATCCCCTGCGCCGCCCGCCAGCGCCGCCAGCAACGCCGCCTCGTGATTGCCGGTGAGGAAGACAGCCTCCATCCCGTCAGGCGCCGGGCGGTCAGCCAGAAAGGAAAGCACGCCGGCGCTGTCCTCGCCCTTGTCGATGTAGTCGCCCAGATGCAGCAGCGTCGACCGCGCCACCGGGCGATCCCGGACATCCTCGGCGATGCGGGCATGCAGGGCGGCAAGCCGCGCGGCGCAGCCATGGATGTCGCCGATGGCATAGAGCCGTTCGCCGGGCGGCAGGGCCGCGGGAGCAGGGTCGAGGCGCAGCATGGCCTCAGCCTAGGACGGCGGGCGCCCGCCTGGCGACCCGCCATTTCCTGCATGCCTTAAGCTTGACCATGCGAATGCGGCATGGCGGGGCTGCCGGTTTTGCTTCCCCGTCGCAACGGAAGCCGTGGCACACCGCCGCTCCCATCCGTGGAGGCGAAACGATGCTCTTTGCCCCGACCCTGCACCGCCCGCCGCCCAGCCTGGGCCGCCGCCTGCTGCTGGCGGCGCACCAGGCCTGCGACGAGCGCGACCTGCGCCTGGCCGCCCATCTGCTCGACCTGTTGGAGCTGGAGCTCAACACCCGCCCCGGCGCCGACCGTCATAGCCTGCGCGAGGCCATGATATCGATGCATGAGGCGCTGTGGTCCATGCGTCAGCCGGCGGGCGTGCTGCTCCCCGCCTGACCCGCCGCCACCCCGCGCCAGGCCAGCCAGCCGCGCAGCGCCAGCCAGCAGCCCATCGCCCAGGCCGCGCCCAGGCACCAGCCGGCCAGCACGTCGGTCGGCCAATGCACGCCCAGATAGACCCGGCTGCCGCCGACCAGCAGCGTCAGCAGGATCGCCGCCCCCAGCAGATAGGCCTTCAGCCGCCGCCCCTCGGCGACGCCGGCCAGCAAGGTGCCCAGCGTCAGGTAGCAGGCCGCCGAGAGCATGGCGTGGCCAGAGGGGAAGCTGGCCGTGTGCACCTCCGCCAGATGCGCCACCAGCTCCGGCCGCGGCCGGTCGAAGCCCTGCTTCAGCAGCCCGTTCAGCGTCATGGCGCCGACGAAGGAGAACAGCAGGAGCCCGGCCGACATCCCCTTCCGCGCCAGCAGCAGGTAGCCGAAGGACAGCACCCCGATCAGCAGCAGCACCGCATGGCTGCCGAGCGAGGTGAAGTCGCGCATCATGATCTCGAGCCAGAAGGGCCCGATCGGGTCCGAGGTGTCGGCCGGGTTGCGCAGCGCCAGCAGGATGCCCTCGTCGAAGGCGCGGGTGTCGCCCTCGAAGGTCTCGTCCACCAGGGCGGCGAAGCCCAGCAGCGAGCCGGCGCAGGCCAGCAGCGCCGCCAGCATGACGAATTGCGCCCAGCCGAAGCCCTGCGCCTGCCGCGTGATCCAGCCGCGCATGTCTGCCCCCTCCTGGTGTCCGCGACGGTAAAGCCGGCGCCGCGTCATCGTTTCTTCCCCAGCCGAGGCGCCGGCGCATCCTTCGCAGCGCCGCCGCGTTCTGCCACGGTCACGCCCCACCTGTCCCGGAAGCCCCGCCGCATGGCCGAGCATGCCTTGCTGATCGTCAACCGCCAGGCGCGCAACGGTGGCGCCGCCATCGACGCGGCGCTGGACGTGCTGCGCCAGGCCGGCTGGCAGCTGACCGAGCATGGCGGCGAACCCGGCCAGACCGCCGCCGACGCCATCCGCGCCCGCGCGGGCGAGGGGTTCACCGCGGTGATCCTGGGCGGCGGCGACGGCACGTTGAACGCCGCGGCGCCGGCCCTGATGGAGACCAGGCTGCCCTTCGGCATCCTGCCGCTGGGCACCGCCAACGACCTGGCGCGCAGCCTGGAGATCCCGCCCGACCCGGTGGCCGCCGCCCGCATCATCGCCGGCGGCGTGACCCGGCCGATCGACCTGGGCGAGGTCAATGGCCACCCCTTCTTCAATGTCGCCAGCATCGGCTTCAGCGCGCAGCTGGCCGCCGACCTTGGCCGCGAGGAGAAGAAGCGCTGGGGCAAGCTGGGCTATGCGCTGGCCGCCTTCCGCCTGCTGCGCCGGGTGCGCCCCTTCACCGCCTGGCTGGCGCATGACGGCACGGTGGAGCGCATCCGCACCATCCAGGTCTCGGTCGGCAATGGCCGCCACTATGGCGGCGGCATGACGGTGCAGAGCGACGCCCGCCCCGATGACGGCAAGCTCGACCTCTACAGCCTGGAGCTCGACCACTGGTGGCGGCTGCTGGCGCTGCTGCCGGCGCTGCGCCGCGGCACCCATGGCCAGTGGAAGGACGTGCGCGCCTTCCCGACCACCGCCTGCGAGGTGCGCACCCGGCGGAAGATGCCGGTGAACACCGATGGCGAGATCAACACCCATACCCCGGCCCGCTTCCGGCTGCTGCCGAAGGCGGTCGAGGTCTTTGTCGGGACGGGGTTCTGAGGCGTCGGCGGCCGCCTGGCTCAGCTTTCAAAGCTCGACTTGATGGGAAAGTATTTGTTCAGGAACGAATCGACCAGCGCATCGGCGCTGGACTGATTTTCGGGCAGGACGCCTGAATCGTTCAGGCAGATGAACCGGTATTTCCGGGAGGCCAGGACCTCCTTGAGGGTTTTCTCCAGGCTCCTCGACCACAGGGGGATGTAGCGATGGCTGCCGCCGCCATCGATGGCCATCCCCTTGAAGTAGGCATAGTGGCAATAGAAGAAGGAGATTGGCGATATCTCGTTCTTTGAGCGGAAGCGGTTTGACGAGGTGCGCTGGAATTCTGTCGGGTAGCGCGCTTCCATTTCCTCCATCAGCGACCGGCGAACCGCATAGGGAATGTGGCGCATGGTGTTGGTCGGCGAGACGCCGAAATCCCGCCTGAACAGAGCGACCACATTCTTGCCGGCATGCAGGTACTCTGCGTCATCCTCCTGGATGAATTCGGGAACGACGTAGAGCGGCTCGGGCCTGATCCGGGCAATGCCATTGGCCTCGAAAAAATCGGCGGGCGTGCACAGATTGCCCAGCATCATATCGTCGTTGAAATACAGGAAGTGCTCGGCAAGACCCTCGATGCGATGCAGCTGCGCCTCGATCGCATGCGAATTGAAGGTAGGCAGGGCGCCCTGGTCGCGGAAGATCTCGGCATGGTCGACAATCCTGATCCTGGGATTGTTCCTGTTGATCCACGAGGGCGTCTGCCCCGAGGTCACGATGTAGATGTTGCGGACGAAAGGGGCGTACATCTCGATGGACCGCAGCGAGAAGCGCAACTCGTCGCGGTTCCTGAAGCGCCCCTGCGTGTCCGCCACGCCGGCGGTCACCATGCCGGCCACTGCCTCGTGCCGCTGCTTCTGGTTCCGCCATTCGTCATCCTGATCGTCGACCCAGGTATAGACCACGTCGATCGGGAAGTTATGGGTAAGCGGGTCGGCATGCGTGGTATTGACCTGGTCGACGCTGGGATAGGCCACCAGATCGTTGAAGGCGGGAACCCGGGCCGCGCGCGCCGAGGGCCTGTTGCAGGCCACCACCTGCCGGTTGAAGCGGTTGAGCTGGTGCCAAACCGCGACCTCGATGCCGGCGATGTAGGCCGCATTGCCCTCGATCACCGAGATGACGCCGATATCGAAGGAATCGGTGTGTTCGTGCTTCTCGATCTTCTCGCGCGGCAGCAGATTTCCGCGCAGGTCGAGAAAGACGATGTCGCTTCGCTCCGCGGCGATGCTGAAGATCAGCGCCTTGACCGAGGGCAGCAGCTCAGAGCGGAAGTTAATGCGGGGATGCCGGGCGATGCTGCCACCCTCGATCGCCTGAATGCCCAGGCCTCGGCAGGCTTCCAGCAATACATTCATCAATCCCGTGGCAGGGCCGGGGTCGGCAATGCGGATCAGCGCCGGGTTCTTGGCCGGCAGCGCAAATTTGCGGGCTGTCAGAATGCTGATCTCGAACCGCTCCTGGCGTGGTGCGCTGCCGGGCGGCAGGATCGAGAGCAGGAAGCGCGATGGCTTGCTGCGCTTCCTCAAGGTTTCCAGCGAGATGTTCTTGAGGTCGGAATTCCTGACGATGAAGTCGATTTCGCCCTTCGCCTCGTTGAGGATGCCGATGAAGGCCGCCACTTCGACGGGATCGAACTGCAGCGAGGCCTTCCCCTCCGCATCGGTGCGAAAGACCGGATTGAGACCGCGCCGCCAGCACATCCGCCGCAGGCTGGCGATCACCTCGCCGCGGACCTGGACGCTGCCGGCGCGATCCGCCGCGTCATGCCCGGTGATCGACCCGTAATCGATCGCGATGGTGGCCTCGGCGACCTCGGTATTTCCGCTGCCCTCCATCGACAGGAAGAAGGAAGAGGCAGCCTGTCTTTCCCGAAGCTGCTCGATGCTGATCGCCTTCTTGCGCCGGTTGCGCAGGCGAACCTCGGGCCAAGCCGCCAGAACGCTGCCGATGGCATCGATCGATTCTGATAACTTGCCTGAATCTATAAAAATGGATCGATGGCTATCGCTGTCCATGGTGACCGCATGGGCCACATCGCGCAGCCCCATCTCGTGAGTGATCTCGGTCAGGAGATGATCCACGCTATGGCTTTGGAGACGCATGGCTTCCCCACCGCTATCGAGGCGCAAGATTTCCATGGATACCGCCGAGGTTGAGGTCTGTCGCAAAGATGTCCACCCATCCCAAAAAGAGAGAGATTGACGCCGTAACGACACGATTCTGTAATAATTTTGCGCGTCGCGGTCAAGCTGGTTAACGATCTGGCGAGAAATGATCTCGCGACGATCCAGGCGGCGGATGCAAACTGAGGCCGACGCTCGCCGTCAGTTTGCCAAGCAACCGACTCAAAGATTACCGCGTTGTCATCTTTGCCGAGCACGCAAAGAGGGAGAGAACGCATGAGCCTGCCCATCGCCACCGAGCGCCGCCTGCTGACCAGCCAGGAATTCGAGGTGGTGGCGCGCAGCCATTACCCCGCCCTCTGCGGCCTGGAACGACCGGCGCTGGTCGAGCTGGCGCGGCTGCTGCGCGACTATCGCGGCAAGGCGCGCGACGTGGCGCGGGAACGGCGCCGGGCGCTGCGCGGCAAGGCCGACCCGCGGGGCATCCATCCCGAGGTGGCGCCGGAAGGGCTCACCGTGAAGAAGCAGGTCTTCGCCTCGGCGCTGAAGCGGGTGAACAAGCGGCTGGTGCGCGAGGACGCGGCGCCGGAGCCCGAGACCAAAGGCGAGAATGCCCGCCGCGCGCTGGCGATGAAGCGCGCCGCCCGAGTGCACCGCCACCCGGCCAGCCGTCGCACTGCGCGCCACGGCATGCAGCCGCTGGAAAGCCAGGCGGTGGGGGACCATCGACCCGCGGCGCATCGGCAGCGTGTCGCAGCAAGGGCGGGATTTTCAGGGGAAGAAGGATAGTTAAGTAAGAGTTCTTTTTTATAAAAAAAGAACCAAAAAATTTCTATTCATTGGCGTCCCGCCTCTGGCCCGAGGCGGGACGCTAAATTAAACAAAGTCTTTTTGCTTCTTTTTCTTCAGAAAAAGAAGATTACTTTAAACCGCTGTCCCACCAATGGTCAGCCCGGTCATCTTCAACGTCGGCTGCCCGACGCCCACCGGCACGCCCTGGCCCTGCTTGCCGCAGGTGCCGATCCCCGGATCCAGCGCCAGGTCGTTGCCGATCATGCTGACCTTGGTCAGCGCCTCCGGCCCGTTGCCGATCAGCATCGCGCCGCGCACCGGGGCCACGACCTTGCCGTTCTCCACCAGATAGGCCTCGGACATGCTGAAGACGAACTTGCCGCTGGTGATGTCCACCTGGCCGCCGGCGAAGTTCACCCCCCAGATGCCGCGCTTCACGCTGGCCAGGATCTCGCCCGGGTCGCGGTCGCCGCCCAGCATCACCGTGTTGGTCATGCGCGGCATCGGCGTGTGGGCATGGCTCTGGCGGCGGCCATTGCCGGTCGGCGCCACCTTCATCAGCCGGGCGTTCTGCCGGTCCTGCAGGAAGCCCACCAGGATGCCGTCCTCGATCAGCACGGTGCGGCCCGAGGGGGTGCCCTCGTCGTCGACGGTGATCGAGCCGCGGCGGTCGGGCAGGGTGCCGTCATCGACCACGGTGACGCCGGGGGCGGCGATGCGGGTGCCCAGCAGCCCGGCGAAGGCCGAGGTCTGCTTGCGGTTGAAATCGCCCTCCAGCCCATGGCCGATCGCCTCGTGCAGGAGGATGCCAGGCCAGCCCGGGCCCAGCACCACCTCCATCTCGCCGGCGGGCGCCGGGATGCTGTCGAGGTTCAGCACCGCCTGGCGCAGCGCCTCGTCGACGGCGGCCTTCCACTGCCCGGGCGCCACGATCCGGTCGTAGCCGAAGCGGCCGCCCATGCCGTGGGTGCCGCTCTCGCGCCGGCCATGCGCCTCGACCACCACGCTGACATTCAACCGCACCAGCGGCCGCAGGTCGGCGGTGCCGCTGCCATCGGCGCGCAGGATGCGCACCGCCTGCCAGTTGCCGACCAGGCTGGCCATCACCTGGGTGACGCGCGGGTCACGCGCCCGGGCATAGGCGTCGATCTCGGCCAGCAGCGCGGTCTTGGCCGGGAATTCCATCGCCGCCAGCGGATTGGCGTCGTCATAGAGCCGGGCATTGGTGGCGCGCGGCGCCGCGGCCAACTCGCCGGAATGGCCGCTGGCCACGGTGCGGACAGTGGCGGCGGCGCGCGCCAGGGCGGCTTCTGAAATCTCGCCGCCATGGGCGTAGCCCGATGCCTCGCCGGCCACCGCCCGCAGCCCGAAGCCGCGGGTGGCGTCGAAGCTGGCGCTGCGGATGCGGCCGTCATCCAGGCTGACCGCCTCGGATTCCACATATTCGAGGAACAGCTCGCCATCCTCGGCGCCGGACAGGGCGGTCTGCAATTGCCGCTCGGCCGCGGCGCGGTCCAGCGCCTGGAAGAACAGCCGGTCCGTGGTCTCGATCGCGCTCATGCCGTCTGCTCCTGTCTGCGGGCGGGGGACAGCCGCAGCCGCGCCACCGTGCCTTCGCCGCGGATGCTGTCCAGCACCAGCGTCGCATCCATCGATTGCGCCAGGGCGCGCGCCAGGTAAAGCCCCAGCCCGGAGCCGCCATAGCGCCGCGCATGGCTGGTTTCCAGCTGCACGAAGGGCTCGAAGGCCCGCTCCACCTGGCCGGCATCGATGCCGATGCCGGTATCCCTCACCTGGATCTCCACCCCCCCCTCCGGCAAGGCCTCGGCCTGCAGCGTGACGCTGCCGCCGGCCGGGGTGAACTTCACCGCGTTGGAGACCAGGTTGATCAGCACCTGGCGCAGCCGCCGCTCCTCCGCCTGGGCGCGCGGCAGGTCGGGCGGGATCGGCGCCAGGGTCAGCGTCACCGAGGCCACCTCGGCCTGCTGGCGCATCAGGCGGATGGCGCCCTCCAGCACGCTGGGCAGGAACAGCGGCCGGGTCTCCACCGGCACGGCGCCGGTGCCGGTCTGGGCGACGGTCAGCAGCTCGTCGATCAGCGACAGCAGGTGGCGCCCGGCCTCCAGGATGGCGGTGGCGAATTCCACCACATGCGGCGGCCCGGCCTCGCCCGCCAGCGCCTCGGAAAAGCCGATCACGGCGTTCAGCGGCGTGCGCAGCTCGTGGCTCATGGTGGCCAGGAAGCGGCCCTTGGCCATGTCCGCCTCCTCGGCGGCGGCCCGCGCCCGCTCCAGCTCGACCCGGCCGCGCCGCTCCTCGGTGACATCGGCATAGATGCGGACATAGCCGCCGTCGGGGGTCGGGTCGGTGCTGACCTCGATCACCGTGCCGTCGAAGCGGGTGCGGCTGAAGCGGTCCAGCCGCGGCACGGCGCCGACGGCGCGGGTGCGGTAGATCTGGTCGGCCTCCGGCCCGCGGCCGAATTCGCCACGCGCATATTGCAGGTCGCGCAGCCGGTCCAGATGGGTGCCCGGCGCCAGCTCGTCGCGGGTCAGCCCGGTCATCCGCTCGGCCAGCGCGTTGGAGGCGACGACGCGGTGCCGCCGGTCGAACAGGATGACGCCGAGCCGCAGCGAATCCAGCATCGCCTGCAGCAGGTCGGCCCGCTGCTGCGCCGCCTGCTCGGCCTGCTGCAGGGCGGTGACGTCGCTCATCACCGAGATATGGCCGCCATCCGGCAGCGCCGCGGTGCGCCCCGACAGCACGATGCCGTCGCGCCGCACCCGCTTGTGCGGGCCGGAGCCGTAGTCGAACTGCCGGCGATAGAGGATGTCCGCCGTGTCCGCCGCGTTCGGCACGAAGGCGCGGTCCAGCCCGCGGCGGATGATGTCGCGCAGCAGCTCGCCGGGCTCGGCCTCGGATTCCGGCATCAGCCGGCGATAGGCGGCGTTCACCATGGCCAGCCGCTGGTCGGCGCCATAGACGCAGACGCCATGCGGCAGCGCGGCCAGCACCCCGTCCAGCAGGGCGGCGCGGCGCATCGCCTCGTTCTCGGCGGCGCGCAGCGTCGTCACATCCTCCAGCGCCACCAGGAAGCCGCCGCCGGCGACCGGCAGGCTGGTCGAGCGGATCGAGCAGCCATCCGCCCGCTGCCGCAGCGATTCCTGCCGCACCGAGCGGTCGAGCGAGATGCGCGCCCCGAACAGCTCCTGCCCGGCCTCGTCCACCTGCTGGTGGTGCAGGATGGCCTCGACGATGGCGCGGAACGGCAGGCCGGGCCGCAGCGTCCCCGGCGGCAGCGCCAGGATCTGCTCATAGGCCTCGTTGAACAGCAGCAGTTCATGCGCCGCGTCGAACAGGCCGACGCCGACCGGCAGCAGCCGCAGCGCCTCGCGGGCCTGGCGCAGCCGTTCCTCGGCCTCGGCCGCCTCGGCATGCTGGTCGGTGGTCTCCACCGCATGGCTGACCCAGCCGCCGCCGGGCAGCGGGGTCGAGGTGATGTCGAGCCAGCGCCCCTCCGTCGTCCGCACGCTGCGCCGGATCAGCCGGCTGCGGTCCATGGCCAGCACCAGCGCGGTCAGCGCCTCCGGGTCGCCGGGGCCGTAGAAGCCGCGGAAGGCCAGCAGCCGGATCACCTCGGCCAGCGGGCGGCCCTGCAGCGGCAGGGTGGGCGGCAGGCCGAGGACCGCCAGCATCGCCGGGTTGATCAGCCGCAGCTGGCCGGCGGCGTCGATCACCAGCACCGGGCTGGGCAGCGCCTGCAGCGTGTCGAGCCACAGGACGGCCGGGTCCTCGGCCTCGGCGCCGGGGGCGAGGGGGGGCGGCGCCTGGCTCATGGCCGCGGCGGCCGCAGCGCGTGCAGCGCGGCCAGCACGGCGCTGAGCACGCCGACGGCGACCGCCTGGTGCAGCGTGCCCAGCCAGACCGGCACCACCAGCAGCAGGGTGGCGACGCCCAGCGCATATTGCAGCGCGACGGTCCCGCCCAGCGCCAGCAGCGCGCCGCGGGCGAAGCCGGGCGCCAGCGCGCGCCAGCCCCAGGCGGCGGCGGCCAGGGCGGCGAGGCCGGTCAGCGTCGCCAGCAGCCGGTGGTTGAACTGCACCGCGGCGATATTGGCGGTGAAGTTGTGCAGGAAGGGCGACAGCTCGGCATAGCCGGGCGGCACCCATTCGCCGTCCATCAGCGGGAAGGTGTTGTAGGTCAGCCCCGCCTTCAGCCCGGCGACGAAGCCGCCGGCCAGCAGGGTCAGCACCACCAGGGCCGCGGTCAGATGCGCCAGCCGCCGCAGCCCCGCCGGCTGCCGCGGGCCCGAGCGCGCCGGGCGCAGCAGCGACAGCGCCGTCCACAGCACGACGCCGTAGAGCAGCAGCGCCAGCCCCAGATGCGCCACCAGCCGGTAGGGCGAGACCGCCGTGCGGTCGGCGTCGAAGCCGGAGGCCACCATGAACCAGCCGACGCCGCCCTGCGCGCCGCCCAGCAGCAGCAGCAGCACCAGCCGCGGCCCCAGCCCCTGCGGGATCCGGCCGCGCAGCCAGAACCAGGCCAGCGGCAGGGCGAAGGCCAGGCCCAGCATCCGCCCCCACAGCCGGTGCGACCATTCCAGCCAGAAGATCTGCTTGAAGCCCTCGATGCCGAAGCCGGCATTGACCAGCTGGTATTGCGGGATGGTGCGGTACAGGTCGTAGAGCCGCTGCCACTCGGCCTGCGACAGCGGCGGCAGCGCCCCCGACAGCGGCGCCCATTCCATGATCGACAGGCCCGAGCCGGTCAGCCGCGTGGCGCCGCCGAGGGCCACCATCACCCAGATCAGCCCGGCCATGATCAGCAGCCAGGTGCCGAGGGCGCGGCGGTTGGCCAGGTCGCGGCCGGAAGGGGCGGGGGTCGAGGAATCGAAGGGCATGTCGCTGTCACATTAGCACGGGTGTCGTGACAGGTGGCATGCCGCGCCCCGCCGGCAAAGGGGCAAGCGCGCCCGCCCGCCCGGGCGTTTTGCCCCATCGGGCCTGCCCCGCCGGCGGCGCCTTGCTGCCCAGACCGCGCCGCTC
>NZ_CACSJM010000059.1 GCF_902706185.1 Roseomonas sp. 18066
GGGCCGGCGTTACGCGGGCGGTGACCTTCAGCATCTGCGCGCCCAATGCTGCAGCACGGGGACCGGCCGAGCCCAGCCTCTTCGCCGTCTATGGCCTCGGCCTCGACGAGGTGAACGACACCGTCTGGGTCACGAACTCCCGCCAGGACACGGTGGCCGTCTACCGCCAGTCTGACCTGGCCCTGGTCCGCCAGTTCGAGCCGGGCACCGTCAACCATGCCCGCGACGTCGCCATCGACGGCGCCCGCGGCAAGGCCTTTGTCAGCGCCACCTTCAAGCCGGAAGTCGTCGTCTTCAACACGAAGAATGCGGAAGTCGCGGCGCGCATCGCCATCGCGTCGCGCGTGCGCGGCGGCACCTTCTCGGCCGCCAGCCTGTCGCTGGATGCGGAAGCGGGCAAGCTCTACGTCGTCAGCAACACCACCAACGAGGTCGCGGTGATCAGCACCGCCACCCATGCGGTGGAAAGCGTCCTCGCCGTGCCGGGCGCGCGCGGCACCATCGGCGTCAGCCATGACCCGAAGACCGGCCGCATCTTCGTCGCCGCCCAGGGCAGCGACAACCTGGTGGTGCTGGAGGCCGATGGCCGCGTCGTGGCCGACACCCCCGTCGGCGCCGGCGCGCTGAACGTCGCCTTCGACCCGTCGCAGCGCCGCGCCTTCGTCGCCAGCCGCGCCGCCGGCACCGTCACGGTGACCGACGAGAACGGCACGATCGTCGCCAATCTGGGCCCGGCGCCGCTGGCCAACCATGTCGCGACCGACCGCCGCGGCACGGTCTGGGCAGTGGACAAGTCGGCCAATGCCCGCAACGAGGAAGGCGACACGCTGCTGCGCATCCGCGCCCGCCCGTGATTCTGTCGGCTGGGGCGCCCTCGATGGGGCGCCCCGGCGCGCTCAGGCGGCGAGCAGCGCCTGCAGCCGCGTGCGATAGGCGGCGGCGGCGTCTTGCAGCGCCGACGCCTCCAGCCGGTTCGCGCGGAACAGCAGGAAAGGCTCCTGCCAGGCCAGGCCGCAGCGGTTGGCGGTCGAATGCAGCGGCTTCAGCAGCTCGGCCAGGGGGAAGAGGTTGACGCCCTCGGCGCTATAGGCCTCGGGCAGGTTGCCGGCGGTGGCGGCGACCATCAGCGGGCGCCCGGCGATCAGGCGGCCCTCGGCCTCATAGGCCATGTAGAACATCCGGGTCAGCACGCTGTCCTGCCAGGCCTTCAGCAGCGGCGGCGTCGAATACCACTGGATCGGGAATTGCAGCACGACGCGCTCGGCGGCGATCAGGCGCGCGACCTCGGCGTCGAGGTCGATGGCGCCCTCCGGATAGAGCCCGTCCAGATGCGCCACCTCCACCCCCTCCAGCCCGCGGGTGGCGCCCAGCAGCGCGGCATTGGCCTTGGAGCGCGCGACATGCGGGTGGCAGAACAGGATCAGCAGCTTGCTCATCGGCGAGGCCTCCGGCGGTTGCGGCGGGCAGCATGGCCTGGGCCGGGCGCGGCCGCCAGGGCTTGCGCCGGCGCCGCCGCTGCGCCCTGATGCCGGCGCGATCAGGGGAGACGCGGCATGAAGGTGATCGGGCTGCTGGGCGGGATGAGCTGGGAAAGCTCGGCCGAGTATTATCGCATCATCAACCAGCGGGTGCGCGATCGGCTGGGCGGGCTGCATTCGGCCGAATGCCTGATGTGGTCCTTCGACTTCGCCCGCATCGAGGCGCTGCAGCATGCCGGCGACTGGGACCAGGCCACGCGCGAGCTGATCGCCGCCGCCCAGCGCCTGGAACGCGGCGGCGCCGACTTTTTGCTCATTTGCACCAACACCATGCACCGGATGGCGGATGACGTGCAGGCGGCGGTGGCGCTGCCGCTGCTGCATATCGCCGATCCCACCGCCGAGCGGATCAAGGCGGCGGGCTTCGGCAAGGTCGGGCTGCTCGGCACCGCCTTCACCATGGAGCAGCTGTTCTACCGGGGCCGGCTGGAGGCGAAGCACGGGCTGGAGGTGCTGATCCCCGGGGAGGAGGACCGCGCTTTGGTCCATCGCGTGATCTACGAGGAGCTGGTGCAGGGCAAGGTCGTCGCGGAATCCCGCGACGCCTATCGCGCCGTCATCGCCCGGCTGGTCGCCCGCGGCGCCGAGGCGGTGATCCTGGGCTGCACCGAGATCATGCTGCTGGTCGGCGCCGGGGACAGCGAAGTGCCGCTGTTCGACACCACGGCGATCCATGCCGAGGCGGCGGTGGAGCGCGCGCTGGAAAGCTAGGCGCAGTCCTGTCCCCACGGGAGCCGGGACAAACGGGCCATGGCAGCCTCGTCGGCTGCCATGGCGTCACACGGGATCGAAGACGTCCCGCGCTCAGTACTGGACGGACAAGGCGTCGATCGGCGCGGCCTTCGGCGGCGCGAACTTGGTCAGGTCGATGCCATCGACGGCGGCCTTGTATTCCTCGGCGCTCGGCGTGCGGCCGAGGATGGCCGACAGCACCACCACCGGGGTCGAGGCGAGCAGCGATTCGCCCTTCTTCTCGCTGGTGTCCTCGACGACGCGGCCCTGGAACAGACGGGTCGAGGTGGCCAGCACGGTGTCGCCCTTCTCCGCCTTCTCCTGGTTGCCCATGCAGAGATTGCAGCCCGGGCGCTCCAGATAGAGGATATTCTCGTATTCGGTGCGCGCCTGGCCCTTCGGCACCAGGTCATCGAACTCGAAGCCGGAATAGCGCTGCAGGATTTCCCAATCCCCCTCGGCCTTCAGCTCGTCGACGATGTTGTAGGTCGGCGCGGCGACGACGAGCGGCGCCTTGAACTCGACCTTGCCTTCGATCTTCTCGATGTTCTTCAGCATCTGGGCGACGATCTTCATGTCGCCCTTGTGCACCATGCAGGAACCGACGAAGCCGAGGTCGACCTTCTTGGTGCCGCCGTAATAGGAGATCGGCCGGATCGTGTCGTGGGTGTAGCGCTTGGACACGTCGGCGTTGTTGACGTCGGGGTCGGCGATCATCGGCTCGTCGATGATGTCGAGGTCGACCACCACCTCGGCGAAGTACTTCGCATTGGCGTCGGGGGTCAGCGCCGGCTTCTCGCCCGAGCGGATCTCGGCGATGCGGGCATCGGCCTTGTCGATCAGCCCCTGCAGCGTGCGCGCCGGGTTTTCCATGCCCTTGTCGATCATGATCTGGATGCGCGACTTGGCGATCTCCAGCGATTCGATCAGCGTCGCGTCCTGGCTGATGCAGATGGAGGCCTTGGCCTTCATCTCCGCCGTCCAGTCGGTGAAGGTGAAGGCCTGGTCGGCCAGCAGCGTGCCGATATGGACCTCGATGATGCGGCCCTGGAAGACGTTGTCGCCGCACTGCTTCAGCATCTGCTGCTGCGTCGCATGGACCACGTCGCGGAAGTCCATATGCGGCTGCATGGTGCCCTTGAAGGTCACCTTCACCGATTGCGGGATCGGCATGGTGGCCTCCCCCGTCGCCAGGGCCAGCGCCACGGTGCCGGAATCGGCGCCGAAGGCCACGCCCTTGGACATGCGGGTGTGGCTGTCGCCGCCGATGATGATCGCCCAGTCATCCACGGTGATGTCGTTCAGCACCTTGTGGATGACGTCGGTCATCGCGTGGTAGACGCCCTTCGGGTCGCGGGCGGTGATCAGGCCGAAGTTGTTCATGAAGGACATGAGCTTCGGGATATTGGCCTGCGCCTTCTTGTCCCAGACCGAGGCGGTGTGGCAGCCCGACTGATAGGCGCCGTCGACCAGCGGCGAGATGACGGTGGCCGCCATCGCCTCCAGCTCCTGCGCCGTCATCAGGCCGGTCGTGTCCTGCGAGCCGACGATGTTCACCTTGACGCGGACATCGGAGCCGGCATGCAGGATCTTGCCCGGCGTCACGCCGACGGCGTTGCGGTTGAAGATCTTCTCGACCGCGGTCAGGCCCTGGCCCTCGACCGAGAGCTCCTTGTTGGCGGCGAAGACCGGGATGGTCTCGACGCCCAGCGTCTGCGCCGCGAAGGTCTGCAGCTTCTTGCCGAAGACGATGGCGTAGGAGCTGCCCGCCTTCATGAATTCGAGCTTCTGCGGCGTGAAGGCGCCGGTGATGTCGACCAGCTCAACGCCGGCCTCGTCGCGCAGCTTCTTGCCCTTGACGTCGATCTTCAGGACGGTGCCGGTCTCGACCGAGTACTTCTGCTCGAGGACCGGGTTGCCGTCGTTGTTCAGGATCGGCTTGCCGTCCTGGCCGTTCTTCTTGACCCAGTTCTTCAGGTTGATGCCGATGCCGCCGGTGACATCGACCGTGGTCGCGAAGATCGGCGAGATGCCGTTGGTGCCGGCGACGATCGGGGCGAAGTTGACGAAGGGCACATAGGGGCTGGCCTGCTTGCCGGTCCACAGCGCCACGTTGTTGACGCCCGACATGCGCGAGGAGCCGACGCCCATCGTGCCCTTCTCGGCGATCATCATCACCCGCTTGTCGGGGTGCTGCTTCTGCAGCGCGACGATCTCCTGCTGGGCGGCGGGGGTGATCATGCACTGGCCATGCAGCTCGCGGTCCGAGCGCGAATGCGCCTGGTTGCCCGGCGACAGCAGGTCGGTCGAGATATCGCCTTCGGCGGCGATGAAGGTCACCACCTTGATCTCGTCCTCGACCGGCGGCAGCTCGGTGAAGAACTCGGCCTTGGCATAGCTCTCGAGCACGCCGCGGGCGACGGCATTGCCCGCCTGGTAGGCGTCGCGCAGCCGGAACATGTCGGCGTCGTAGAGGAAGACCTGGGTCTTCAGCACCTCGCCCGCCTGCGCGGCCATCGCGGCGTCGGCGCCGAGGGCGATGTCGAGCAGCACGCCGATCGAGGGGCCGCCCTTCATATGCGACAGCAGCTCAAGGGCGAAGGCCGGCGTGATCTCCGGGACGATCGCCTCGCCCAGGATGACCTGCTTCAGGAAGGCCGCCTTGACGCCCGCGGCGCTCGTGGTGCCGGGCAGCGTGTTGTAGATGAAGAACTTCAGGGCGCCTTCCCGGAGCTCATGCCCGGTGTCCCTGATCAGGGTGATCAGATCGCCGACGAGTCCGGCGTCGTCGATCGGCTTGGGAGCGAGCCCTTGAACCTCTCTGCCTTTGATTTCGGTCAGGTAATCCAAGTAGGCTTTCATCGCATTCCCACCGTCATGAAGGTGGTGCTTGGAGCCGAAACGCGGCGCCACGCACCGGTATTGTTAATCTGCCTGGGGGCCGAACGGCTCCGAGTACGCCAAGCCGGGCCAACTGACAAGGTGCCGCATCCCAGCAAAACATTGTACTTTGGATTCAACGCCGGCCGGTTAAAAATGGCCCCGCATGCGGGCTGGATCGGGGTTGCGGGACGGTTTGGCCCTGCGCCGCCTGGTTTTTGCGATCCGGCCGGGGATCAAGCATTGGCCGATTCACGATGCCCAGAACATCAATTCAACGGTGGAAGCCTTCAATACTAAAAGATCGAGACGATCAAAAATATGAGTGTTTTTGACGTACTTTAAGGCCGTATTTCCGTTTTGTTCGGAACCAACACTCGTTTTTGCATGAACTATCCAAGGCATTACTTTAACGACTTTCGCCGAGAAGGCATGGCCACCACGAATCGGCTCTATGGGCGCTGAACCAACGCGCCGCGCGACGCTCCCCATCAAATTCTGGATGAAGCAGGGATGACCGGCTCCCGTGCCGGATGCGCGCCCATCGCGCCACGTCCCCCTGGTGGAAATGCCCGAAGGGCGGTCGGTGAAGGGTGACGGAGCGCCTCGACCGCCGCGCCGCCGGCCGACACGGGTGGTCAGGCTGCCCGCCCATCCTGCCTTGCCCCGCCTCCAACCAAGCCAGACGGCAGACGCCCGGCCTCGCGGCAGCCGATCGGCCTCAACGTCGGCGCAGATTGGCCCAGGCTTCCGCCAGGCGGTCGATGCGCTGCTCGGCGGCGGTGCGGGGCGGCGGGCCCCTGACCACGGCCACGGCAGGGCCGCCACCGTCGATCCAGTGCCGCACCACGCCGGAATCGAGATGGATGAAGCCGTGCGCCCGGTAGAATCCGACGCCGCCGCGGCCCAGCTTGAGGGCCGCATCGCCGAAGCTGTCGAATTGCGACGTGGCGATCTGCAGGTCCAGCGCGGCCGCGCGCAGGTGCTGGCTGTTGGCGGCGCCATTCACCTCGCGATTCGTGGCCTCGGTCCGGTAGCCGGACAGGACGATCAGCTCCGCCATGCGCTGGCGGCGGCTCATCTCCCAGACGATGTCGATGGCCTCGACATCGAAGGGCCGGACCTTGCCGGTGCGGGTATCGGCCAGCACTTCCGACAGTTCCGCCATGGCCACCGGATCGGCGGCATGCCCGTTGTGATAGATGCCGGAGAAGACCGCGCCCGACGCCGCGTGGCGCAATCGAAGCCTGCGCGCGCCGGGCGGCTCGCGCGCAGGAAGCACGGCGGCCGCGGCCGCTCCGGGCTTTGCCAACAGGGCAGCGGTCAATGAGGTCGTGCAAAACATCCGTCGGCGCATGACGGCATGGTAGAGCCTCATTCCCTTGTTCGGAATAGAAAATGGACCCGCACCAAAGGTAATGGTATTGCGCTTTAATCAATTTTTGCAGTAAATATGAGTAGCTACCTCGCCATTCCCCATCGATTTTCTCTTGGATGTTCGCGCGAATAAAATTATCCACGGTGATCGGCGCCGCTTTCCGGCTGTCACAACACCGCGTTCCTGGCCTTCGCGATCGACGAGGACATGGCCCTCGGCCGTGCCAGGGAAGCGCCCGTCCCGGCGACGACACAGGCCGCGAAGCCCGCCCCCCCCGAAACCGCGCCTCCAAGCCCTGCGTTGCGCTTCTAAACGGAGGATCAGGATCATGTGCCCGCGTCTCACTCGTATGGTCCTTTTCTCCGGCCTGACCCTCCTGG
Organism: Roseomonas sp. 18066; assembly: GCF_902706185.1. Lineage (GTDB taxonomy): Bacteria > Pseudomonadota > Alphaproteobacteria > Acetobacterales > Acetobacteraceae > Pseudoroseomonas. The sequence continues at coordinate 6,909 of NZ_CACSJM010000059.1, forward strand.
CCGCCTGCGCCAGCGACGCCCCGGCGGATTTCGACCGCGGCATGGCCACCTATGTAGGCCAGCCCGAGATCCGCCTGGTCGAAGGGCTGGGCGTGCCCCAGCGCGTCTATGAGACGGCGGAACGGCGCTTTCTCGAATACGGCTTCAGCAGCGGCGCCGCCCCGGCATCCTCGGGCTTCAGCTTCGGCGTCGGCGCCGGCGGCTTCAGCCGCGGCGGCTACGGCCGGGGCGGCGGCTTCGGCACCGGCGTCGGCCTCGGCTTCCCGCTCGGCGGCTCCAGCTACGAGGCGACACCCTGTGTCGTCACCTTCGAGGTTCGCGACGACCGGGTGCTGAACTTCCGCCGCGAAGGCGAGAACTGCCGCTGACCCCTGGCCGGCATGGCGGCGTGCTCCCCCGCGCCGTGTCTCCGCCGGCGTCAGGCAGTCGTATCGACCACCTTCATCTGCTCGGCATTCATCCGGCCGCCATGGATGGTGAGCGCGGCGAAGGCCGCGTCCATCTCCCGCAGGTCGGCTGCCGACAGATCGACGCGCAGCGCGCCCAGATTCTCGCGCAGGTGATCCTCGCGCCGTGTGCCGGGGATCGGCACGATCCAGGGCTTCTGCGCCAGCAGCCAGGCCAGGGCGACCTGGCTGGGCGTCGCCTCCTCCCGCTGCGCGAAGCGCGCGACCAGCGCGATGACCGGCTGGTTGGCCACCATCGCCGCCGGCGTGAAGCGGTCGAAGCCGCTGCGGAGGTCGAGCTTGGGGTCTAGCCGGGTCTGCGCCTGCATCGTCCCGGTCAGGAAGCCCATGCCCATCGGCCCCCAGGGCACGAAGCCGATGCCAAGCTCCTCGCAGACGGCGAGCACGCCGTTGCGCTCGGGGTCGCGCTCCATCAGCGAATACTCCGTCTGCACGGCGGCCAGCGGCTGCACCGCATGCGCCCGGCGGATGGTCCGCGGGCTGGCTTCCGACAGGCCGAAATGCAGCACCTTGCCTTGCCGGATCAGGTCGCGGACCGCGCCCGCCACCTCCTCGATTGGCACGGCCGGGTCGACGCGGTGCTGGTACAGCAGGTCGATGCGATCGGTGCGCAGGCGCTTCAGCGAGGCCTCGACGACCTTGCGGATGCGGTCGGGGCGGCTGTTGAGGCCCCCGGCGCCATCCTCCAGCTCGAAGCCGAACTTGGTGGCGATGGCGAGCTCGCCGCGGACCGGCTGCAGCGCCTCGCCCACCAGGTCTTCGTTGCTGTAGGGGCCATAGACCTCGGCGGTGTCGAAGAAGGTGACGCCGTTCTCATGCGCCAGCCGCAGCGTGGCGATGCCCTGCTCGCGGCGGGCGGCCGGGCCGTAATTGGCGCTGATGCTCATGCAGCCGGCGCCCAGCGCGGACACCTCCAGGCTGCCGAGCCTGCGGGTCTTCATGGCGGTCTGTCCTGTCATGGCCGGGCCGCCAGGCTGCGCCCGCGCCATGGCGCCCGGGGGCAGGGCCGCGCCCAGCAGGGCGGCGGTGGCCAGGACGTCGCGGCGGCTTCGGTGCTGCGGGTGGTTCATGGTGTCTGCTTCTCCTGAAAGGGCGTCAGGCGGCCTGCCTGAGCGTGAACCAGCCGGGGGTGGCCTCGATCGCCGCCCACAGCTTCGCCGGAATGCCCAGCCGCGCGGCGTCCGGCGCGGCGATGGCGGTCTCGATCCCGGCGGCATGGCCCTGCCGGGCGCGCTCGACCCAGTCGGGGTTCATCACCAGCCCCTGCCCGATGGCGACGAGGTCGGCGCCCCCCTGCAGCACGGCCTGGGCCTGCGCCGGCGTCCGCGCCTGCCCGGCGACCACCAGCGGCACCCGCCCGGCCAGGCATGCCTGCAGGCGGCGCGTGATGGTCGGCCCCTCCGCCTGGCCCAACGGCCGCGCCAGGGCCGCGTCGGACAGCGAGCCGTGCAGATAGTCGATCCCGGCATCGACCAGCCGGTCGACCAGCGCCAGCGCCTCGCCGAGGCGCAGCCCGCCCGCCTCCGGCTCCTCCGGCGACAGCCGGTAGCCGAGGAGGAAGGGCCGGTCGGCATGGTCGGCGATCGCCTGCCGCACCGCATCGACCACCGCGAGCGGGAAGCGCATCCGCTTCTCCAGCGAGCCGCCCCAGCCGTCGTCGCGCTGGTTGAAGCGTGGCGACAGGAAGTTCTGGATCAGGAAGCCATGGGCGCCGTGCAGCTCGACACCGTCGAAGCCGGCCGCGACGGCGCGCCGCGTCGTCTCGGCGAAGGCGCGGATGATCGCCTGGATCTCCGGCCCGGCCAGGGCGCGCGGCGTGACGGAGGGGCTGAAGGGCCCGGCCGGCGTCGTGACCGCGCTGGCGCTGACGATGTCGCCGCCCGGCACCAGGGCGGGCGCCGCCTTGTTCCCGGCATGGAAGATCTGCAGCACCGCGGGCGCGCCGCCGCTGCGGGCCGCCGCCGCCAGCCGCGCCAGGCTGGGGATGAAGCGGTCGTCATGGGCGGCGAATTCGCCGGTGAAGCCGATGCCGCCCGGCGTGACCGCGGTGCAGCCGGTGACGACCAGCCCGACACCCTGCACGCGGCGGCGGTAATAGGCCTCCTCCGCGGCGGAGACGGTGCCGTCGTCATGGCCGGACCAGGTCGTCATCGGCGCCATCACCACGCGGTTGCGCAGCGTCAATCCCCTGGCGAAGGGGGCGGCGCCGAGCAGCGCCGTTTCGGTGGAAGCCATGCGGGGGGTCCCTTCGCGTTCGGCCCGGGCAGCGCATCAGCCGATGCCGGCCAGGTCACGGGGCGAAGCTAGGGCTGGCGCCGCGCGGCCATTAGCCGGTAAATCCCGCATGAACTGATATCGGTTTTTTATGGATGGCGCGCGACGAGATCCAGGACCTGTCGAGCTTCGTGGCGGTGGCCGAGGAGCGCAGCTTCACCCGCGCGGCGGCCCGGCTCGGCACCTCGCAGGCGGCGCTGAGCCACACGGTCCGCCGGCTGGAGGAGCGGCTGGGCGTCCGCCTGCTGAGCCGCACCACGCGCAGCGTCGCCCTGACCGTGGCGGGCGAGCGCCTGCTCGGCACCGTGGCCCCCCGCCTGGAGGAGATCCGGGCCGGGATCGCGGCGCTGAGCGCGCTGCGGGAGAAGCCGGCCGGCACCATCCGCATCACCACCATCGAGCATGCGGCCGACACCATCATCTGGCCCGCCGCCGAGGCGCTGCTCGCCGCCTATCCGGACCTCAAGCTCGAGCTCTCCTACGACTACGGCCTGGTCGACATCGTCAGCGAGCGCTTCGACGCCGGCGTCCGCCTCGGCGAGCAGGTGGCGAAGGACATGGTCGCCGTCCGCATCGGGCCGGAATTCCGCCAGGCCGTGGTGGGCGCGCCGTCCTACTTCGCCGGGCGCCCCCGCCCCAGGACGCCGCGCGACCTGACCGAGCATGTCTGCATCAACCTGCGCCTGCCGACATCGGGTGGTGTCTACGTCTGGGAATTCCGCAAGCGGCAGCAGGAGGTGCGGAGCCGCGTCGAGGGGCGGGTCACCCTCAACCGGATCGAGCCGATGCTGAAGGCGGCGCTGGCCGGGCTCGGCCTGGTCTTCCTGCCGGAGGACCAGGTCCGGGAGCATCTGGCCGCCGGCCGCCTGGTCCAGGTGCTGGCGGATTGGTGCCCGCCACGGCCGGGCTATCATCTCTACTATCCCAGCCGGCGTCAGCCGACGCCCGCCTTCACCCTGCTGGTCGAGGCCTTGCGCTACCGGGCCTGAGCGCGCGGCACCGGGCTGGCTGCGCCGGTGCCACAGATGCTGCGACGGATGCTGCGACGGATGCTGCGACAGATGCCGCGGCCGGCCGAGCATGTCTTCGCCCCGGAGGCGGGCTTCGATCGCGCGACCTGCGACCGCCGCTTCGTCATCCGGATGTCCGACCTGCTCGGCCGCCTGCTCCTGCCCGCCCTCGCCGCGCGCCCGACGCGGCACGCCCCCCGCGCAGACCGTCGCGGCGATCGGGGGGGGGAGCCGGGCCTGATGGCTGGGGCTCGGTCCAGATCGCGGCAGAAAGATGCGGCCCGCATGTCACATCCGTCGCCGGCGCCTCGTCATGCATCGCGAGGGCGGTCAATCGGGGCCGCGCTCAGCGAATGCGGGGATCGCGATGAAGATTGTCGTCATCGGCGGCAGCGGCCTGATCGGCACGAAGCTGGTCGGCAGGCTGCGCGCCAGCGGGCACGAGGTGGTCGCGGCCTCCCCGGCCTCGGGCATCAACACCATCACCGGCGAGGGCCTGGCCGCGGCGCTGGCCGGCGCGCAGGTCGTGGTGGACGTGGCGAACTCGCCGTCCTTCGAGGACAGCGCGGTGCTGGAATTCTTCCGCACCTCCGGCCGCAACCTGCTGGCCGCGGAGGCCGCGGCGGGTGTCGCGCATCATGTCGCGCTGTCCGTCGTCGGCACCGACCGGCTGCTCGAGAGCGGCTACTTCCGCGGCAAGATGGCGCAGGAGGAGCTCATCGCCGCATCCGGCCGGCCCTATACCATCCTGCGCTCGACCCAGTTCTTCGACTTCCTCGGCGGTATCGCCCAGTCGGCGACCAAGCCGGCGACCAAGCCGGCGACCAAGCCGGCCACCAGGCCGGAGGGCCAGGGCATGGCGGTTCATCTTTCATCCGCCTCGATCCAGCCGGTCGTCTCCGACGACGTGGCCGACGCCATGGCCGATGTCACCCTGGGCGCGCCGGTGAACGGCATCGTCGAGCTCGCCGGCCCCGAGACATTCCGGCTGGACGAGCTGGTGCGCCGCTTCCTCGACGCCACCCAGGACCCGCGCCAGGTCGTGGCCGATCCGCAGGCGCGCTATTTCGGGGCGTTGCTGGACGACGCATCGCTGCTGCCCGGCCCGGCGCCGCGCCTGGCGCCCACGCGCTTCGGCGACTGGCTCGCCCATGCCCGGCAGCCGGCCTGACGGAGCGCGAGCATGATCAAGCGTCTCCTGCTGGCGGCCGCGATCGCCGCGCTGCCCGCCGCTGCGGCCTTCGCCCATGGCGAGGAGGCCCGCATCGCCGTGGTCTTCGACCAGGTGCTGCCGAACGCGCCCGGCATGAGCCTGCGCGGCGTGCTGGTGGAGTATGGGCCGGGCGGCGCCTCGCCGGCGCATACCCATCCCGCCACCGCCTTCATCTATGCGACCGTGCTGCAGGGCGCGATCCGCAGCGCGGTGAATGGCGGGCCGGCGCGGGTCTATCGCGCGGGCGAGAGCTTCGCCGAGTTGCCCGGCGACCGCCACAGCCTCAGCCGGAATGACAGCGCCACCGAGCCGGCCCGGCTGCTGGCGGTCTTCGTCGTGGCCACCGGCGAGACCGTGCTGACCACCCCGCTGCCCGAATAGCCCGGTGGAGGCAGGCTATGTCCCGGCGCTGGCGGCGCTGGCGGGCTCGGCGATCGGCGCGCTGGCCTCCTTCGCCACCACCTGGCTGAACCAGGCCTCGCAGGCCCGGGCGACGCAGCGCGCGCAGGACCGCGCGCGCCGCGAGCTGCTCTATGGCGACTTCATCCGCGAGGCGTCGCGGCTGTTCGTCGACGCCTTCCAGCATGAGCTGGAAGACCCGGCCAAGCTGGTGCAGCTCTATGCCATCGTCAGCATGCTGCGGTTGTTCGGCCAGCCGCGGACGCTGCGGGAGGCGGAGAAGGTGATGAACCGGATCGGCGCGACCTATTTCGAGCCGAACAAGGAGCTGCGGCTGTTCGCCGACATCACCAGCGCCGGGGAGCTCGACCCGCTCTACGCCTTCAGCCAGGCCTGCCGGGACGAGCTGCTGGGGCGCAGGCCATGAGGAATGCCGATGGTTGATATCAGGTCCATGCTTCGCGACGACGTGCCCGAGCTGCTGAGGCTGACCGAGGCCATCGTCACCTATGAGCGGGGCAGCGGCTTCCGGCTGACCGAGGCCGAGCTGCTGCGCCGCGGCTTCGGCCCGCGGCCGGAATTCGGCGCCTTCGTGGCGGATCGCGGCGACGGCCGGCTGGCCGGCATGGCGGTGCATTACGAGATCCCCTTCATGCACACGCTGGAACCGCTGCTGATGATGAAGTGGCTGTTCGTCGACCCGGCGCATCGTGGCGGGCAGATCGGCCGCCGGCTGGTGCGCCGGCTGGCGCGGCATGCCATCGAGACGGGCCATCGCAAGCTCTGCTGGTTCGTGCTGAAGGACAATGCCCCCGCCCAGGCCTTCTACCGCGGCATCGGCGCCATGCCCGACCCGGACTGGGACCGCTGGACGACGGGCGAGGCCGCGCTCGGCGCCCTGGCGGCGGAGGCCGGCTGAGCCGCGCGCCTCGGCCGTGGCGAGAGGGCTAACCCTCGATCAGCCCCTTCGACCCGGCGATCTCCGCCGCGCAATAGTCCAGGAAAATGCGGATGCGCGGCGACTGGCGCAGGTCGGGATGGGTCAGCAGCCAGAGGTCGCTGGCCAGCGCCGGGTCCGGCGGCGCCAGGCGGCGCAGCGCCGGCCGGGCATCGCCCAGGAAGCAGGGCAGATGGGCGATGCCCATCCCGGCCTCGGCCGCCGCGGCCAGGGCCAGCACGCTGTCCAGCCGCGCCCCCACCCGCGCGGCCGGCACGTGGCGGCGGACGAAGCCCGCCGCCGGCAGGCTGGCCAGCGGGTCGCCCGGGGCCAGCCAGGGGGCGTCGGCCTCCTGCATCCCGGCCGCGCCATAAAGCGCCCAGGCGATGCGGGCGGCGCGGCGGCCGACCAGGGTCTCGGGCGGCGCCTCGCTGGCGCGGATGGCGACATCGGCGTCGCGGCGCGACAGGTTGGCCGCCGCATTGCCGGTGACCAGGTCGAGCCGCACGCCAGGATGGGCGGCGCGGAACCGGGCGAAGACCGGCAGCAGCACCCCGTGCAGCAGGGCGTCGCTGGTGGCCACCCGGATCTCGCCCGAGGCCGCCACCGCCTGGCCGGCCAGGCGCCGGGTCAGCTCGGTGATCTGGCCCTGCATGCGGGCGGCCAGCGCCACCACCTCCTCCCCCGTCGCGGTCGCGGCATAGCCGGTGCGGTGCCGCTCGAAGAGGGGGGCGCCCAGCAGCGCCTCGATCTGGCCCAGGCGGCGGAAGACGGTGGAATGGGCGACGCCGAGGCGCGCGGCGGCGGCGGGCAGGCCCTGCTGCTCGGCGACCGCCAGGATCAGGCGGAAATCATCCCATTCCAGGGACTTGACGGGGTCGGCCATGGCGCTCCGGGCGGTCAGTCTGGGCTCATGTCGAATGCAATGCCACAACACTGATTGCAAGATCATGATTGCATGGACGCAATCGGTTCCTGCTGGCTTTCGTGGCGCGGAGGGGCGATCTGTGGCCTCGACGGAAGGCGCTGGCCTTCCCCTCACACCAGCACGGAGGCCTCGAGCCATGTCGCAGTTCGGCATCCACCACGTCACCGCCATCTCCGGCGAAGCCCGCCGCAACGTCGATTTCTACACCCGCCTGCTGGGCCTGCGCCTGGTGAAGAAGACGGTGAACTTCGACGATCCCGGCGCCTGGCACCTGTATTACGGCGACGAGGCCGGCAGCCCCGGCACCATCCTGACCTTCTTCCCCTGGGCCCAGGCGGCGGCTGGCCGGCTCGGCGCCGGCGAGCTGCAGGAGACGGTGTTCCGCATCCCGCAAGCCTCGGTCGGCTTCTGGACGCATCGGCTGACCGCCGCCGGCGTCGCCGAGCTCACCCGCAGCGAGCGCTTCGGCGAGACGGTGCTGAGCTTCCGCGACGAGGACGGCATGCGCCTCGCCTTGCTCGGCATGGCCGGCATCGAGCGCGAGCCCGGCTGGACCAGCGCCGAAATCCCGGCCGAGCATGCGCTGCGCGGCTTCCACAGCGTCAGCCTGATGCTGGAGGACAGCGCCGCGACCGGGGCGATCCTGTCCGACGTGCTGGGCTTCGCCGAGGCGGCGCGGGAGGGCAACACGACGCGCTTCCAGGCGCCGGGCACGGCGATCGGCGGCATCGTCGACCTGCGCTCGGTGGGCGGGTTCCTGCGCGGGCGGATGGGGCGCGGCTCGGTGCATCACCTGGCCTTCCGCGCCGCCGACGACGCGGCCGAGGCGGAGATGGTGCGCAAGCTGGCGGAGAACCACGGCATCGCGACGACGGAGCAGAAGGACCGGAACTACTTCCGCTCGGTCTATTTCCGCGAGCCGGGCCATGTCTTGTTCGAGATCGCGACCGACGTGCCCGGCTTCGCGGTGGACGAGCCGGCGGAGCAGCTGGGCCAGACGCTGAAGCTGCCGCATTTCCTGGAGCCGCAGCGGGCCGAGATCGAAAGCCACCTGCCCGCGCTGGCCTGAGCTTTCTGACCAACCCCGGGGGAGCGAGCTCCCCCGGGCTTTTTCCGTCAGCGCCCGAAGCCGGCGAAGACCTGGCGGTCCTTGTTCTCGCGCATCAGCATCGAGAAGCTCGGGATCTTCTCGAAGCCGAGGCCGACCGGCGGGCCGCCCTCGGGGTCGGGCTCGATCTTGCCATAGGCGGCGCCGGCGACCTTTTCCCATTTCCCGGCCGGCTTCTTCACCTCGACATTGACCACCGTGGTCTTCATCGCCAGGCGGACGATCGCCTCCTTCGGCGAGGAAGGCTTGGTCAGGCTGAGAAAGCCCCCCACCATCGTCCAGCCATTCGCCACCGCCCAGGCCGTCAGAGCCTCCTGGTCCATCATCGTCGCGTCTCCTTCGATAGGGCAGGTCTAGCCGGTCCGGCGGGCCGCTGTCAGGCGGAGAGATGCTCGACGAGGATGGCGACGCCGAGGATCACCAGGGCGGTGCCGCCCAGCATCTCGGCATGGCGGCCGAGCAGGCGCCCGGCCAGCATGCCGCCGGTCGCCAGGCAGAAGGTGGCGAAGCCGATGGCCGCCGCGATGATCCAGATATTCACCTCGAGGAAAGCCAGCGAGACGCCGACCGCCATGGCGTCCAGGCTGGTGCCCACGGCGGTCGCCAGCAGCATCCAGAAGGAGCGGCCGGAGGGGGTTTCCTCGTCGTCGCGGCGGATGGCCTCGAGCAGCATGCGGCCGCCGAGCAGGCGCCGCCGCGCAAGTTTTGTCGTTGTAAATCAGATATTTGTAGCTTGATCTCGGTTATAGACCCCAGGCTACATTGTCCCGCCCATGGCCTTGAAGCGCGCGGCAGCACGGACAGAAAGAAGAAGGGGTCCAGGGGAATTCATTCCCCTGGCCTTGCTTTGCTTTGCTTTGCTTCAGTGGAAGCAGGCCGAGGAGGTGGTGGCCGTCCAGGCGAATTGCGCGCGGAAGGCGTGCCGCCGCAGGGCTTCGGAGGCTCGCGGCATGATATGCCCGGCGGCGTTGAGCCGGGCGATCAGCCGCGTGATCCAGGCGGTGGCCTCGGCGGCTTCTTCGTGGGCGACCATGCGGGCCAGCAGGGCGATGGCGTCGTCGCCGCGCTCTTCCTGCTGCAGGGCCAGGACGTCGAGCAGGTCGAACTCGTCGCCGCTGACGGCCGGGTGGCAGACGCAGTTGACGTCGAGCATGCGCAGCGCGCCGTTGTTCAGCGCGGTCATGAAGCCGTTCAGGCAATGGGCGGCCTCGGGCGCGCCGAGGTCGGCGTACATGGCCTGGATCTCGTCGGCGACGGCGATGCCGCGCGACAGGCCCAGCGCCCAGGCGCGCATCGACCACAGCAGCGCCCCTTCCAGCTCGGGCAAGGCGTCGAGGCGTTCGGGAAATTCGATCACCGACATCGTGGCTTCCTGCTGCTGTGCTGGCGGATGCGCCGCATTTATGCGACTGCGAGTCATTATCAATAGCTAAGCGCAAAAAGACCGTCGCCGGACGGGGCTCGGGGGCCCCGCCCGGCGGCGATGGTTCAGGCGGCGAGCACCCAGTGGCCCGGGGCCACCTCGGACAGCTCCGCCCCTTCCGGCGGCGGCACCAGCTCATAGGGCAGCCGGCGGCGCAGCAGCTCGCGGTCCGGATCCGGGATCGGGGCGGCCGAGATCAGCGCGCGGGTGTAGCCGTGCTGCGGGTTGGCGAAGACCTGGTCGGTCGGCCCCATCTCGACGATGCGGCCGCGCAGCATGACGGCGACGCGGTGGCAGAGGTAGCGCACCATGCCGAGGTCATGGGCGATGAACAGATAGGCCATGCCCATCTGCTCCTGCAGGTCGAGGAACAGGTTGATGATCTGCGCCTGGATCGAGACGTCGAGCGCGGTGATCGGCTCGTCGGCGACGATCAGCTTCGGGCTGAGGGCGACGGCGCGGGCGATGCCGATGCGCTGGCGCTGGCCGCCGGAGAACTGGTGCGGGAAGCGGTCCATGAAGCGCGGGTCGAGGCCCACCTTCCGGAACAGCTCGGCCACCGCGTCACGCCGCTCGGCGGCGGTCTTGACCACGCCATGGACGGAGAGCGGCTCGCCGACGCTCTCGCCCACGCGCATGCGCGGGTTCAGCGAGGAGTACGGGTCCTGGAACACCACCTGCAGCTTCTTGCGGATCGGCGCCAGGCCGCCGCCATGCAGCTTGGTGATCTCCTGGCCCTCGAAGAAGATGCGGCCGGCGGTCGCATCGTCGAGGCGCAGCACCAGGCGCCCGGTGGTGCTCTTGCCGGAGCCGGATTCGCCGACCAGGCCGAGGGTCTCGCCGGGGGCGATCTCGAAGGAGACGTCGTTGACCGCGCGCAGCTTCGAGGTGGCGCGGCCGAACAGGTCCTTCTTGGTGACGAAGTCGCGGGTCAGGCCCTCGACGCGGAGCAAAGGGGTCATGGTCATGCGGCCTTCTCGCGGACGGAGCGCAGGTCGTACCAGGCGGCCACCATATGGCCGGGCACCGCGCCAGGGGCCTGCTGCAGCGGCGGCGCCTCGAGCAGGCAGCGCTCGGTGGCATAGGGGTTGCGCGGCGCGAAGGGGTCGCCCGCCTGCGGCTTGAACATGTCGGGCGGCTGGCCGGGGATCTGGCTCAGCCGCGGGCGGCGGCCTTGCGCGTCGATGACGATCGGCGCGTCATGGTCGGGCAGCGAGCGCAGCAGGCCGTAGGTATAGGCGCTGCGGGTGTCCTGGAAGACGGCCCGCGTCGGGCCGCGCTCCATGATCCGGCCGCCATACATGACCTGGATGTTGTCGGCGATGCCGGCGACCACGCCCATGTCATGGGTGATCCAGATCATCGCCATGCCGAGCTTCTTCTTCAGATCGCGCATCAGGTCCAGCACCTGGGCCTGCACGGTCACGTCGAGCGCGGTGGTCGGCTCGTCGGCGATCAGCAGCTTCGGCTCGCAGGCGATGCCGATGGCGATCATCACGCGCTGGCGCATGCCGCCGGAGAATTCATGCGGGTACTGGTTCACCCGCTTGTGCGGGTCGGGGATGCCGACCAGGTCCAGCAGGTCGATGGCGCGCTGCCTGGCGGCGGCGCGGCCCATCTTGCGGTGGCAGATCAGCGCCTCGGTGATCTGGGTGCGCACCGACAGCACCGGGTTCAGCGAGGTCATCGGATCCTGGAAGATCATGCCGATCTCGTTGCCGCGGATATCCCGCAGCTCGCCTTCGGACATCTTCAGCAGGTCGCGGCCGCCGAACATGGCGGTGCCACGGACGATCTTGCCGGGGGGCTTGGGAATGAGGCCAAGCATCGACAGCACATGAACGCTCTTGCCGGAACCGCTTTCCCCCACCACGCCGAGGGTCTCGCCGGGCTCGAGGGTATAGCTGACGCCGTTCACGGCATGGATGGAGCCTTCCGCGGTGTCGAAGCGGACAGCCAGGTCATTCACTTCGAGCAGGGGCATAGCAGGCTCCACGTCTGGGTGATCATGAGAATGATTCTTATTAGCGTATTCACCCGGACACAAGCCCGGCCGTCATCGGGACGTCACGCCGGCCGGCGCCGGCTGCCCCGGGGATGGGCAAGGGGCGGCGCGACGCTGGGCAATTGCCGCCGCACCGGGCAGAATGGCCGCCTTTCCGGGGGAGGGAAAACACCATGCCCGATGTGCTGCTGCCCTTCCGCAGCCTGGCCCACAACAATGCCTGGGCCAATCACCGGCTGCTGGCGGCCTGCGCGGCGCTGGCCCCCGGCGAGCTGGAGGCCCCGCGCACCGGCTTCTTCCCCAGCCTGCGCGCCACGCTGAACCACATCCTGATCGTCGACTGGTTCTATGTCGATGCCCTGGAGGGTGGCAAGCTGGGCCCGGCCGCCTGGGCCGAGCGCGAGCCCTGCCGCGACCTGGCCACCCTGCGCGACTCTCAGGCCGCAGTCGACCGGCGGCTGCTGGCGGTGACGGCGGCGCTGACGCCGGAGGCGCTGGACGGCATCGTCGAGGTGCATCGCGGCAGCCGCATCCAGCGGGAGCGGCGCGACCGGCTGCTGCTGCATCTGTTCGAGCACCAGATCCACCATCGCGGCCAGGCCCATGCCATGCTGAGCGGCAGCAGCGTCGCGCCGCCGCAGCTGGACGAATTTTTCTCCGAAGGCGAGGCGCCGCTGCGGGCGGCGGAATTCGCCGAGCTCGGCTGGACCGAGGCGGCGATCTGGGGGCAGCCCCCGGCGTGAGCGCCGCCTTCTGGGCGCTGCGCAAGGCGCCGCTGCACGCGCTGTCGGCGACCGAGCTGGAGGCCTTCCGCCAGGCCATGGCCGGCTGGCTGGGCGATGCGGATCCAGAAATCCGCGCCGCGGCGCTGGAGCGGCTGTGCATGGCGACCTTCCGCGGCGCCGATCGCCCGGGCGCGGCGGCGCAGCGGGCGGCCATCGGCTTCCTGCTGGCGGCGCTGGACCGCGAATCGGTGGCGCATCCCGACTTGGTGGGGTTCTTCCTCGATCAGCTGCGCTGGCATGGCGACGAGGACCCGTTCCGCGCGCCGCTGCTGGCCTGGCTGGCCGCCCTGACCCCCGCCGATGCCGGCCTGGCCGCGCGGATCGAGGGCGCCATGCTGCTGGTCGACCGCGGCCGGCACTCGCCCGACGACCTCCTGGCGTTGCTCGACCATGCCTCCGACCATGTCCGCGCCTGCGCCGCCCATGCCCTGGCCGAGGCGCTCGACCCCGACGATTTTCTTCCCCTGCTCCCCCGGCTGCGGGAGAGGGAAGTGCTCCGCCCCGGCATCCTGGGCCCTTTCTGGGGCGCCTGGGCGCCCGGGCCCGAGGACCTGCCCTTCGACGCCGCCGACTGGATGCTGGGCGTCATCGCCGAGCGGCGCGGGCCGGAGCCGGCGGGGCTGCCCTTCAACGGCCTCGACTTCCACCTGCATGAGCTGGCCGGCGAGAGCACCGCCGCCGTCGCCCGGCTGATCGGCCTGGGCGAATGGGCCACCGCCCTGCTGACCGCGACCGAATCGGAGGATCCCGTCCCCGGCATGGCGCCGCTGCTGCAGCGGCTGGGCGCGCATCCCGACCCGGCCATCGCCGGGCCGGCCCAGGCGCAGCTGGCCCTGGCCTATCGCGTGATCCATGCCGCGGCCGATCCGGCGCGGCTGCGCGCCCTGCCCGGCCGCTTCGCCACGGCGGAGGCCTTCTTCCTCCGCCAGGGCGATGCGGCGCAGGGCCGCGACGCGCTGGTGCTCTATCCGCGGGCGGAACATTTCGAGGCGGCGGAAGCCTGGGCGCTGATCGACGCCGCCCTGCCCCCGGCGCTGCGCGGCGCCGAGGCCGAGCCGCCCGGCCGCGGCAGCCACGGCGAATTCCACCGCTATGCCGCCGGCCCGCTGGTCATCCTGCGCGGCGATGCGGCGCGGCAGCGCTGGCAGCGGCTGGTGCTGATCGGCCGCGGGCTGCAGGGGCGCTGGCACCCGGCCGGGTAGCAGGGCTCAGGCGGCGCTGCTGCTGTCCGCGGCAGGCGGGGCGGGCAGCGGTGCCGCGCAGCAGATGCGGTTCCGCCCGCCCTGCTTGGCCTGGTACAGCGCGCGGTCGGCGGCGGTGTAGAGCTCGTCGAAGCTCATCGCCTGGCGCAGCGCCGCCCCGGCCGAGATGGTGACGCTGACCGCCCGCCCCTCGACCAGGATCGGCTGGCCGGCCAGCCGGGCGCGCAGCGCCTCCAGCCGCGCCAGCAGCGGCGCCGTGTCGGGATGGGTGGCGATCAGGGCGAATTCCTCGCCGCCCAGCCGGCCCAGCAGGCCGAAATCCGCCAGCTGCCCGGCCAAAGCCTGGGCGACGATGCGCAGCACCTGGTCGCCGCCGCGATGGCCCAGGCTGTCATTGATCCGCTTGAAGCGGTCGATGTCGATGATCACCAGCACCATGGCGGTGACGGCGCCCTGCTCGGCCGCCTCCATCAGGGCGCGGCGATTGGGCAGGCCGGTGAGGAAGTCGGTGCGGCTGAGCCGCTCCATCTCCTGCTTGCCCTGCCACAGCGCCAGGTGCGAGCGCGCCAGGAAGCCTAGCAGCGGCACCGCCAAGGCGGGCGCCACCAAAGCGGTGACCAGCCAGGAGCGGAAGGCCACGCTCCAGCTGACGAAGAAGGCCAGCTGGTTCAGCACATCGACCGCCATGGCGCCGCCCAGCGCCGCCAGCGTGCCGATGACGACATAGCGCCGCAGCTCCCGGCGATCGCGGATCACCGGGGCCCAGAGCGTCCTGAGCAGGCTGGGAGGGGAAGGCCTGGCACCGTCATCCGACATGCGGCGGATGCTTAGCCCCCGACCGGCGCCGATAGAAGCGCTGATCGGGGCCTGTCCTGTCGTCTGTGCCGCGCCGCCCCGCTCACGCGGGGCGGTTGCCGCCGCCCAGCGCGCTGCCGGCCAGCTTCTCGCTCAGCTGCGCCACCGCGGTATGGTCCTGGCCGGGGCCGAGCAGCCCGCCGGCGCTGCTCCACAGCTCGCGGCAGAGGGCGGCGAAGGGGGTGGGCACCGCGCCGTCGCGCCCGACCTCGAGGGCGATGGACAGGTCCTTCACCATCAGGTCGAGGCCGAAGCCGGAATCGAAGCGGCGCGACAGCACGAACTGCTTGAACTTCTTCTGCGTGCTGTTGTTCATACCGGTCGAGGCGTTCAGCACATCGACCATCAGCGCGGTGTCCAGCCCGAACTTCTGGCCGATCAGCAGCGCCTCGATGCCGATCAGGAAGCCGCCGGCGCTGACCAGGTTGTTCAGCGCCTTCATCGCCTGGCCGGCGCCGGTGCCGCCGCAGCGATGCACCGTGGTGCCCACCGCCTTCAGCACCGGGCCCACGCGGTCGAGCACGGCGTCCTCGCCGCCGGCCATGATGGCGAGCTCGCCGCTCTTCGCCCGCGGCACGCCGCCGGAGACCGGGCAGTCGACGACATCGACGCCCTGCGCGGCCAGCGCCTCGGCGATGCGCCGCGTCTCGCCGGGCACCCCCGACGACATTTCTATCAATACCGCGCCCTTGTTCAGGACGGGGGCGATCTCCTCGACAACCGTCGCGACATGCTTGCTGGTGGGAAGGATGGTGACGATCGCGTCGGCGTCGCGGGCGGCGTCGGCCGCCGTCTCCGCCGCGCGGCCGCCGACCTCGGCCGCGAACTTTTGGGCGTGGCCGGGGCGGGCGTCGACGACGGCGACCTCGAAGCCGGCCTTCAGCAGATTGGCCGCCATCGGCCAGCCCATATTGCCGATGCCGATGAAGCCGATGCGGCGGATGGCGCTCATTCGGCGGGCTTCGCCGGCGTGGCGGGGATGGCGCCTTCCGCTTTCAGCACCTCATGCGCCGCCTTGAAGGCGTCGAGCCCGGCCGGGATGCCGCAATAGACGGTGGCGTGCAGCAGCACTTCCTTGATCTCGTCGACGGTCACGCCGTTCGCCAGCGCGCCCTTGGTGTGCAGCTTGATCTCCGGCGTGCGGCCCAGCGCGGTCAGCATGGCCAGGTTCAGCAGCGAGCGCGTCTTGCGGTCCAGCCCGTCGCGGGTCCAGGCATAGCCCCAGCACCATTCGGTGGTGATGCGCTGGAAGGCCATCATGAAGTCGTCGGCCTTGGCGATGCCGCCATCGACATACTCGGCGCCGAGCACCGCGCGCCGCACCTCGAGACCCTTCTGGAACATCTCACTTTCGGCCATGGCGTCCTCCTCCTGCTGGGAGGGCGCAGGATGCGGCGGGGTCAGGGGGCGGTCAATGCTCAATCGGCAGATTGTCTGACAGTCGTGATCGTTGCCAGAGCCGGGCGGAAATAGCGCAGGAAATGGTCGGGGTCCTCGACCATCGGGAAATGGCCGAGCCCCGGCATGCGGCGGAACACCGCCCCCGGGATCAGCCGCGCCAGCTCTTCGCCCTGCTCGGGCGGGGCGGAATAGTCGTACTCGCCGGTCAGCAGCTGCAGCGGCACGCGCGACGTGTCGATGCGCGGCCCGACCACGGCGCCGTCGAACTCGTCGCTGTAGAAGGAAAGATCGCCGGCATAGATGCCCGGCCCCCCTTGGGCATAGATCCAGCCGGCGCGGCGGCGCTGCGCCTCGGGGCTGGAGGGGCTCATCAGCCCGCGCACATAGGCGGCATTATGCACCCCCGTCGCCACCGCCGCATGCGCCAGGAAGGGATTCTTGCGCCCCGGCGCGCGCAAGGGCGGCTCCAGGGCGATGGCGCCGCGCAGCAGCTCGGGAATTTCCGCGGCGGCGACCAAAGTGATGGCGGCGCCCATCGAGCAGCCGACCAGCACCGCCGGCGCCTGGACGATGTCGCGCAGGAAGGCGCGCACCCAGTCCAGGTAGCGCGCCTGGGTCAGGCGATAGGCGCCGCCATCCCAGCCCAGCGGCGGCGAGGAGCGGCCATGGAAGGGCGCGTCGAAGGCGATCAGCCGGTGGTGGGCGGTCAGCGCGGGATCGGCCAGCAGCGCCTGGTATTGCCGCGCATCGGCGCCGGCGGTGTGCAGCAGCACCACGGGCACCCCCTGCCCGGCTTCCTCGACGAAAACCTCGAAAGGCCCTTCGGCGGTCTGCAGGACGCGGTAGCGGCCAGTGATGCCGGACAGGTCGCGCGGCGTCATCGGCGCGGCGGGCGCCGGCGGCCGCAGGATTTCCAGCAGCCGCTCGAGAAAGCCCCGCGCCTGGGCGATGCGCAGCGGATCGCCGGCGAGGCGGGCCTCGGGGTTCTTCAGCTGCAGCGCGGTGAAGGACTGGCTGCCCGGCGGCGGCAGCGCCGAAAACACCTCGAGCCAGGTGGCGCCGGGAGCTTCCAGGGCAATTTCCGCCTCGCCCTGCATCGGCTGCGCCTGGGGCTGGCCGGCACTGACAAGAATATCCAGCCCCTCGGCGCCGCTCATCAGCCGGGTCCGCAGCGTCAGGCCGGTGGCGGCGGCCAGCAGCTCGGGGTCGGCCAGGGCCGCGGCCAGCCGCGCGGGATCCAGCCCCGGAAGCGATGCCTGCATGCGCGCTGTCCCCTCCCCTGCTTCTGGAGAGGCACATTGACGGACAATCTAGCGGCGGCGCAAGTCAGGCCTCGCGGCCATAGGGGGTGCCGTCGCGCTCCTCCCGCTCGCGCAGGATGCGGATGGCGACGGCGGCGGCGCGCTTGACGTGGTGGCGGCAGGCCTCCCAGGCGCCTTCCGGGTCGCGATGCTCGATCGCCTGCACCACCCGGCGGATCTCGGCCACCGTGTGCGGCAGCCGGCCGGGCTCGGACAGCGAGGTGGCGCGCAGCTGGCTGTTGCGGTTCAGCATCTGGTCCAGCATGCGGGCGACCATCGGGTTGCGGCAGCCGCGCAGCAGGACGGCGTAGAAATCCCGCTTGATGGCCAGCAGCTCGGCTCGCTCGCTTTGCTCGCCGGCCGCGGCCAGGCGCTCATAGACGGCGCGCAGCTCGGCCCGCTCGGCGTCGGTGGCGCGGATGGCGAAGCCCTCGCCGGCCAGCGCCTCCAGCACGCCGCGCACCTCGTAGATCTGCGCCGCCTCGGTCGAGGACAGCCAGGCGACGAAGGGGCCGCGATTGGGCAGCACGACGATCAGCGATTCGGCTTCCAGCAGCCGCACCGCCTCGCGCACCACGCTGCGGCTGGCGCCGAACAGCTCGCAGAGCAGCCGGTCCGGCAGGTGCTGGCCGGGGGCGAAGCGGCCGGCGATGATCGCGGCGCGCAGCCCTTCCTCCACCTGGCGCCGCATCGGCTGCGGCGTCACCCGAAGCGGCTTGTCATGCTCGAGCTTGTCCGGGACCACGCTGTCCATGCCGCTCCGTCATCCATGGTGTCGGATTGACATATAGCAGCCCGGCCCCGGAGGGCGAGTATCAGGGCGCCGTCATATAGGCGGTCGCCCAGAGCGCGAAATTGCCGTCCCGCACCACGCGCACCAGGGGGAAGCCGGCGGCGCGCAGCCCGGCTTCCAGGGTGCGGGCGGTGAAGCCGGTGTTGTGCGCCATGTAGTGGTTGCCCTGGGCCAGCGCGCTGTTCAGCCCGTAGAGCATGTCGAGCGGCGTGATCGGCCCGGCCGGCGAGACATAGGCCGCGTCGCCCAGCTTGTCGGCGGCGACCAGCGCCGCGATCTGCTGCAGGTCGGGCATGGTCATCAGCGCGAAGCCGCCGGGCTTGAGCACGCGGCGGAACTCGGCGAAGGCGGCCGGCACCTCATGCGGGTAGAGGTGCTCGAGATTGTGCGAGGACCAGACCGCGTCGGCCGAGGCCGAGGCCACGGCGCTCAT
Organism: Roseomonas sp. 18066; assembly: GCF_902706185.1. Classification (GTDB taxonomy): domain Bacteria; phylum Pseudomonadota; class Alphaproteobacteria; order Acetobacterales; family Acetobacteraceae; genus Pseudoroseomonas. The sequence goes on from NZ_CACSJM010000059.1 coordinate 25,443, forward strand.
GTCGGTGATCGAGGCGATGATGTCGGGCGCGACCGAGGGGTCGATGTCCAGCCGCACCTCCTGCCAGGCGCCGGCCGGGAAGAAGGCGGGCGGCAGCTTGTCGGGGCTGGCCGGGCCGCAGCCGACATGCAGCACGGTGCGGGGCGCGGTGTCGGCCGGGGTCTGGGCTTCGGTCATGGTCCGGCTTCCGGAGAGAGGTCGAGAAAGGCGCAGGGTGGACGCGGCGGCCGGGCGGCGTCCAGCCCCCCTGCCCCCGTTCCTTCAGGCGGCCATGTCAGGCAGTTTGGGGGACCGCCCGCGGCGCCGCCTGCAGCGCGGTGAAATAGGTCGCGGCCAGGCTGCCGGCATGGCGGCGGTCATGCTCGCCCAGCAGGTGCATCGCCAGGTCATAGGACTGGTAGCAATCGTGCAGGATGGCGGCCATGGCCAGCAGCTGGTGGTCGGACAGGCTGGCCGGCCGGGTGAAGTCGCGCACGAACAGCCCGTCGGCCCAGACCAGCTGCGACAGGCCGGCATAGATGTTCTGGTCGACCAGCATCGGCCGGATGGTGCGGCTGACCACCGGGAAGAAGCGGTGGAAGACGAAGCCATGGCCGCGCAGGAACCGCTCGACATCGCCGAACAGCGGCTGGTCCTTGTAGAGCGGCAGGAACTCGACCTCGGCCTGGATCACCGAGGCCTGGGCCAGCCGGTCGGTGGCGTTCTGCAGCACCATCAGCTCGGCGCCCTGGATGTCGAGCTTCAGCAGGTCGGCGCCGGCGGTCTCGGGCACGTCGTCGAGGCGGACGGTGTCGATCTCCTCCCGCCCCAGCACCGTGCCCCAGTCCGGGAAGCCGTGGAACAGCCCCAGGATCGCCGGATCCGGCTCCAGCAGCGAGGTCATGCCCGGCGCCTGGCAGATCTTCAGCGTGTGCCGCCGGCCATCGCCCACCGCATGCGGGAAATAGCGCTCCAGCGGCGAGCGGCGCTGCTCCAGCACCGCCAGCGCGTCCGGATTGGGCTCGAAGCCCACCACCTCGGCCGCCCCCCGCCGCAGCATCCCGGCATAGGGCGGGTCGCTGTCGATCGGATTGGCGCCGATATCGACGACCTTGACCCTGAGGCCGAGGCCCGACAGGTCGTTGAAGCTGGCGGCCTCGCTCATCCCCGGCCCTTCCCTGGCACCACGGCAGACAGAACCATCGCCCACCGCCGCGGGTTGCGGCGGCGGGCGGCGAGAACCCTCAGAGGAAGAGGGCGCTCACCTGGTTGTTGTCCATCGCACCGATCTGCGTCGAGGTGAAGGCCGCCACCTGGGTGTCGGTCAGCGCCGCGATGTCGGAGGTCTCGAGGCCGGTGATCTGCGTCGTGGTCAGCGCCGCCAGCTGGCCGGTGGTGAAGCCGCCCATCTGCGTCGTGGTCAGCGCGGTCACCGCCGTGCTGGTCAGCGCCGTCACCTGGGTGGTGGACAGGCTGCCGATCAGCTCGGTGCCGAGCCCGCTGACCTGGGTGGTGCTCAGCGCCGCCAGGCCCGTGGTGGTCAGGCCGACGACCTGGCCGGTGGTCAGGGCGTTCAGCTGCGTCACCGTCAGGCTGCCGAGCTGGGTGGTGCTGAGCACGGCGATGTCGCTGGTCTCCAAGCCCCGGATCTGGCCGGTGGCCAGGCCGCGCAGCTGCGTCGTGGTCAGCGCCGAGACCTGGGTGGTGGTCAGCGCCGCCACCTGGCCCGAGGTCAGGCCCTTGACCTGCGTCGTGGTCAGCACGGCCAGGTCGGTGGTCTCCATCGCCTGCAGCTGGGTGTTGGTCAGCCCGGCCAGCTGGGTCGAGGTGAAGCCCGCCATCTGCGTCGTGGTCAGCGCCACCAGGTCGGTGGTCTCGAGGCCGCGCAGCTGCGCCGTGCTCAGCACCGCGATCTGCGTCGTGGTCAGGCCGCCCACCTGGGTGGTGGTCAGCGCGCCCACCTGGGTCGAGGTGAAGCCGACCACCTGGGCCGAGTTCAGCGAGCCGACCTGGGTCGAGGACAGCGCCACCAGCTGGGTGGTGGTGATCGCCGCCACCTGCGCCGTGGTCAGGCCGCGCAGCTGGGTGGTGCTGAGCTGCTGCAGGTCGGTGGTCTCGAAGGCGACGACCTGGGTCGTGGTCAGGGCGCTGATCTGCGCCGAGCCGAGGCCCGGGATCTGCGTCGTGGTCAGCGCCGCGATGTCGGTGGTGTCGATCGCCTTGACCTGCGCCGCCGTCAGGCTGCCCAGCTGGGTGGTGGTCAGCGCGGTGACCTGGGTCGAGGTCAGCGCGGTCACCTGGGTCGCCGTCAGGCCACGCAGCTGCGCGGTGGTCAGCGCGGCCAGGTCAGTGGTCTCGACCGCGACCAGCTGGGCGGTGCTGAGCGCGGCCAGCTGGCCGGAGCTCAGGCCGATGATCTGGCTGGTGGCGAGCGCCGCGATGTCGGAGGTCTCCAGCCCCTTCACCTGCGCCGTGGTCAGGGCGCCGAGCTGGCTGGAGGACAGGCCGGGCAGCTGGGTCGTGGTCAGCGCCGCCACCTGGGCGGTGGTCAGCCCCTGCAGCTGGGTGCTGGTCAGCGCGGCCAGCTGGGTGGTGGTCACCGCCTCGACCTGGGTCGTGGTCAGCGCGCCGAGCTGCGCCGAGCTCAGCCCGCGGATCTGCGTGGTGGTCAGCACCGCGAGGTCGGTGGTGTCGAAGCCGCGCACCTGCGCCGTGGTCAGCGCGGCCACCTGGGCGGTCGACAGGCTGCCCACCTGGGTGGTGGTCAGCGCCGCGACCTGGGTGGTGGTCAGGCCCTTGACCTGCGCCGTGGTCAGCGCCGCCACCTGGGTGGTGGTGATGGCGCCGAGCTGCGTCGTGGTCAGCGCGCCGATCTGGCTGGAGGTCAGGCCGCGCACCTGCGTGGTGTTCAGCACCGCGACATCGGTCGATTCCAGCGCCGACACCTGGGCATTGCTGAGCGCCGCCAGCTGGGCGGTGGTCAGGCCCAGGATCTGCGTCGTGGTCAGCGCCACCAGGTCGGTGGTCTCGAGCCCGCGCACCTGGCTGGTCGACAGCGAGGCCAGCTGGCTGGTCGACAGCGCGGCCACCTGGGTGGTCGACAGCGCGCCCACCTGGGTCGTGGTCAGGCCGCCCAGCTGCGTGCTGGTCAGCGAGGCCACCTGGGTGGTGGTGATGGCGTCCAGCTGCGTCGTGGTCAGGGCGCCGATCTGGCTGGCCAGCAGGCCGCGGATCTGGGTGGTGTTCAGCACCGCCAGGTCGCTGGTCTCAAGCCCGCGCAGCTGCGTGGTCGACAGCACGCCCAGCTGCGGCGCGGTCAGGCCGGCCATCTGCGTCGTGGTCAGCGCGGCGAGGTCGGTGGTGGTGAAGCCCTGGACCTGGCCGGTGCTCAGCGAGGCCAGCTGCGTCGTGGTGACGGCCGACAGCTGCGTCGTGGTCAGCGCCGCCACCTGGGCGGTGGTCAGGCCCTTCAGCTGGGCGGTGGTCAGCACGCCCACATCGGTCGATTCCAGCGCCACGAACTGCGCCGTGGTCAGCGCCGCCAGCTGCGCCGAGCCGAGGCCCGCCATCTGCGTCGTCGTCAGGGCGGCGAGGTCGGTGGTCTCGAAGCCCAGCATCTGCGCCGTGGTGAAGGCGCCGATCTGGGTGGTGCTCAGCGCGCCCACCTGGGTGGTGCTCAGCAGGCCGATCTGAACCGGCGCGAAGCCCTTCAGCTGGGTGACGCTCAGCCCGCCGATCTGCGTCGTGGTCAGCGCCTGGACATGGGCCGGGCCGAAGCCCGCGATCTGGCTGGAGGACAGGCCGCGCAGCTGCGTCGTGGTCAGCGCCGCCAGGTCGGTGGTCTCGAGGAAGCGGATCTGCACCGTCGACAGCCCGCTGACCTGGGTCGAGGTCAGGCCGCCGATCTGCGTCGTCGACAGCGCCACCACCTGGGTGGTGTTCAGCCCGGCCAGCTGGCCGGTGGTCAGCCCGCCCACCTGGGTCGAGGTCAGCGCGCCCAGCTGCGTCGTGGTGATCGCGCCGATCTGGGTCGAGGTCAGGCCGCGCAGCTGCGCCGTGCCGAGGACCGCCAGGTCGGTCGATTCGATGCCGACCAGCTGCGTCGTGGTCAGCGAGGCCAGCTGGGTCGAGGTCAGCCCGGCCATCTGCGTCGTGGTCAGGGCGACCAAATCGGTGGTGTCGAAGCCGCGGATCTGCCCGGTCGACAGGCCGGCGATCTGGCTGGTGGCCAGCGCCACGACCTGGGTCGTGGTCAGCGAGGCGACCTGGGTCGAGGTGAAGCCGGCGACCTGGGTGGTGGTCAGCCCGGCGACCTGCGTCGTGGTCAGCGCGGCGACCTGCGTCGTGGTCAGCCCCGCCAGCTGGCTGGAGACCAGGCCGCGGATCTGGCTGGTGCCGAGGACGGCGAGGTCGGTGGTCTCCAGCGCGCGCAGCTGGGTCGAGCTCAGCCCGCCGAGCTGGCCCGAGGTCAGCCCCGCCATCTGCGTCGTGGTCAGCGCGACGAGGTCGGTGGTCTCGAAGCCCTTCACCTGGGCGGTGGACAGGCCCGCCAGCTGCGTCGTCGTCAGCGCCACGACCTGGGTCGTGGTCAGCCCGGCAACCTGGCCCGAGGTCAGGCCGCGCAGCTGCGTCGTGGTCAGCACCGCGAGGTCGGTCGATTCGAGGCCGGCCATCTGCGTCGTGGTCAGCGCCGCCAGCTGGGCCGAGGTCAGCCCGGCCATCTGCGTGGTCGTCAGCGCGGCGAGGTCGGTGGTCTCGAGGCCGCGCAGCTGCGCGGTCGTCAGGGCGCCGAGCTGGCCGGTGGCCAGCGCCACCACCTGGGTGGTGTCGAGCGCGCCCACCTGGGTCGAGGTCAGCGCCGCGACCTGGGTGTTGGTCAGCGCGCGCACCTGCGTCGTGGTCACGGCGCCGAGCTGCGTCGTGCTGAGCGCCGCCAGCTGCAGGCCGGTCAGGCCGCGCAGCTGGGTGGTGCTCAGCGAGGCGATGTCGCTGGTCTCGAGCGCGCGGACCTGCGCCGTGCTCAGCACGCCGAGCTGCGAGGAGGACAGGCCGCCGATCTGGGTGGTGTCGAGCGCGACCAGCTGCGTCGTGGTCAGCCCCAGCAGCTGCTGCGTCGACAGCCCGCCGATCTGCGTCGTCGTCAGCGCGCCCAGCTGCGTCGTGGTCAGCGCGGCGACCTGGGTCGAGGCCAGGCCGCGCAGCTGCGTCGTGCGCAGCACCGCGACATCGGTCGATTCGAGGGCGGCGAGCTGCGTCGTGGTCAGCGCGCCGAGCTGGCCGGAGGTCAGGCCGATCACCTGGGTGGTGGTCAGCGCGGCGAGGTCGGTGGTCTCGAGCCCGCGCACCTGCGCGGTGGTCAGCGCCGCGAGCTGGGTGGTGCCCAGGCCCACGATCTGCGTGGTGTCGAGGGCGGCCAGCTGCGTCGTGGTGAAGCCCACCACCTGGCTGGTCGCCAGGCTGGCCAGCTGCGTCGTGGTCAGCGCGTCGACCTGGGTGGTGGTCAGCGAGGCCAGCTGGCTGGAGGACAGGCCGCGCAGCTGCGCGGTGCCGAGGACGGCGAGGTCGGTGCTCTCGATGCCGCGCAGCTGCGTCGTGGTCAGCGCCGCCAGCTGGGCCGAGCCCAGGCCCGCCATCTGCGTCGTGGTCAGCGCCGCGAGGTCGGTGGTCTCCAGGCCCTTGACCTGGCCGGCGGCCAGGCTGGCCAGCTGCGTCGTGGTCAGCGCGCCCACCTGGGTGGTGGTCAGCGCGGCCAGCTGGCTGCTGGTCAGGCCCTTGATCTGGGTGACGGTCAGCACGCCGACATCGGTCGATTCGAGGGCGGCGAACTGCGTCGTGGTCAGCGCGCCGAGCTGCGCCGAGCTCAGCCCCAGCACCTGGGTCGTGGTCAGCGCCGCGAGGTCGGTGGTGTCGAAGCCACGCACCTGGCTGGTCGACAGGCTGGCCAGCTGCGTCGTGGTCAGGCTGGTGACCTGGGCGGTGTCGAGCGCGCCGATCTGGGTGCTGGTCAGCCCCTTCACCTGCGTCGCCGACAGGCTGCGCACCTGGGTCGTGGTGACCGCGCCGAGCTGCGTCGTGGTCAGCGCCGCCAGCTGGCTGGAGGCCAGGCCGCGCAGCTGCGTGGTGCTGAGCACGCCGACATCGGTCGATTCGAGGGCGGCCACCTGGGTGGTCTGCAGCGCCGCGAGCTGCAGCGTGGACAGCACGCCGATCTGCGTCGTCGTCAGCGCCGCCAGCTGCGTCGCCGCCAGGCTGCGGATGTCGCTGGTCTTCAGCGCCGCGATGGCGGTGGTGGACAGGCCTGCGATCTGGGTGGTGTTGAGGGAGCCGATGACAGCCATGGTCTCTGACCTTCGCGCCGAGTTTTTCTGGGGGGGAGTCGTTTAGGCGGCAGCAGGACCGCCCGCGGGGCGGGCAGCGTGACGGCCATGGTCAGAGATGCCTGGTCCAGGCATCGGCCAGCCGGCAGCCTCGAAGGACCTGGGGGCGCGGGAATCGGGGTGGCACGCCGGGAAGGGCGTCTGCAAAGCCGGCATCAGCGGATGCCAGGCGGTCTGCGACAGACCGTGCTGCAACGGGGCCACGAGTTTCTCCACATGCCCGCCCAGGTTTTTCGGGACTGATCCGGCCGGATTCTTCAGCCGCTTTGGAACGCACCCCCTCGCCAGCGGCGCAGGAGGTCAGGTGACCGGCCGGGGCCTTTTGACCCGGTCGACCTGCCCGGGCGCACCATCTGGTCAGAACGTTAACGGCAAGTGAACCAGGGCCGGGCTTCTTCGCGGCCTCGCAACGGTCGCGCCTTCCGGCTGTTATCGCACGCTTTTTCGGAAGCGGCGCCGGCCGTCGCGCGAGAGCGGAATGGTTAATGCCTGGGCAACATCACCGTCGTCTCCTAACGGCCGGAAAAAACTTCCAGCCCTGGTGGGTAGTGGCCTTGGCCCCTGAACTGTCTGCTGAACTGACAGCGCTTCGATGCGTCTTCCTGCTGGCCATGCATCATGGCCTGCACCTGACCCCGGCCGAGCTGCCGGTGCCGGGGGCGGGCGACATGACCGGCGCGGTGCTGCGCAGCCTGAAGGCCGCGGGGCTGGCCGCCAAGGCGCTGCCGCGCTGCGACTGGGACAAGGCCGGCAGCCTGGGCACCGCCTATCCGGCGCTGGCCACCCGGCGCGACGGCAGCTGGTTCATCCTGGTCCATGTCATGGCGGCGGCCGACGGCTCGAAGCTGGCCGCCATCCTCGACCCGCGCGACGAGGCCGCCGGCGTCCGGCTGGTGACGCGCGAGGCCTTCCTGGCCGACTGGTCCGGCCGGCTGATCCTGGCGAAACGCGCCAACAAGGTGACCGACGAGAACCAGCGCTTCGGCCTGCGCTGGTTCCTGCCCGAGATCATCCGCCACCGCCGGCTGTTCCAGGGTGTCGCCATCGCCGCCATCATGGCGAACCTGATCAGCTTCGCCATCCCGCTGCTGTTCCAGGTGCTGATCGACAAGGTCATCACCCACCACAGCTACCAGACCCTGACCGTGGTGGTGGCCGTCTTCGTGCTGCTGACCGTCTTCGACGGCCTCTTCAGCTATGCCCGGCAGCGGCTGATGCTGCTGGCCAGCAACAAGATCGACGCCCGGCTGACCTCGCGCACCTTCCGCCACCTGCTCGGCCTGCCGCTGCATTTCTTCGAGAGCAACAGCGCCGGCGTCCTCGCCCGCCACCTGCAGCAGACCGAGAAGCTGCGCCACTTCCTGACCGGCCGGCTGTTCCAGACCCTGCTGGACGCCGCCGCCCTGCCGGTGCTGCTGGTCCTCCTCGTGCTGTACAGCGGCGTGCTGACCGCGGTGGTGCTGGGCTTCTCGCTGGCCATCGCCGCCGTCATCGGCGGGCTGGTGCCGCTGTTCCGCGGCAAGCTGAACGCGCTGTACCAGTCGGAAGGCGCCCGCCAGGCCTATCTGGTCGAGACGCTGCACAACATGCGCGCGGTCAAGTCGCTGGTGCTGGAGCCGGCGCGGGAGAAGGCCTGGGACGCCAAGGTCGCCACCGCCATGCGCCAGCATGCCGGCGTCGGCCAGGTCGCCGCCACCGGCAACGTGCTGACCACGGGCCTCGAGAAGCTGATGCAGATCAGCGTGCTCGGCGTCGGCGCCCTGCTGGTCTTCGACGGGCAGCTGAGCATCGGCGCGCTGGTCGCCTTCAACATGCTGTCCGGCCGGGTCACCGGGCCGCTGGTGCAGATCGTCGCCCTGATCAACGAGTACCAGGAGGCCGCGCTGTCGGTCGACATGCTGGGCACGGTGATGAACACCGCCCCCGAGCGCCAGGGCCAGGACCGCCGGGCGCGCCCCGAGATCACCGGCGCGCTCGAATTCCACGGCGTCGGCTTCCGCTACCCCGGCGCCGCCACCCCGGCCCTGAACGATGTCTCCTTCAGCGTGAAGCCCGGCCAGGTGATCGGGCTGGTCGGCCGCTCCGGCTCGGGCAAGACCACGGTGACCCGGCTGGTCCAGGCCATCCACCTGCCGCAGGAAGGGCTGATCCAGCTGGACGGCGTCGACCTGCGCCAGATCGAGCTGCCGCATCTGCGCCGCAACGTCGGCGTCGTGCTGCAGGACAACCTGCTGTTCCGCGGCAGCATCCGCGAGAACATCGCCGCCGCCCGGCCCGACGCGCCGATGACCGCCATCATCGAGGCCGCCCGCATGGCCGGCGCCGCCGAGTTCATCGACCGCCTGCCCATGGCCTATGACACCCTGGTCGAGGAAAGCGCCGCCAACTTCTCCGGCGGCCAGCGCCAGCGCCTGGCCATCGCCCGCGCCCTGCTGACCGAGCCCCGCCTGCTGATCTTCGACGAGGCCACCAGCGCCCTCGACCCCGAAAGCGAGGCCATCATCCAGCAGAACCTGGCGGCCATCGCCCGCGGCCGCACCATGCTGATCGTCTCGCACCGCCTGGCCTCGCTGGTCGGCGCCGACGCCATCCTGGTGCTCGACCGCGGCCAGGTGCTGGATTTCGCGCCGCACCCGGTGCTGCTGGAGCGCTGCGCCGTCTACCGCCAGCTCTGGGACACCCAGACCCAGCACCTGCACGCCTCCACCCCGCCGGCGGAGCTCGCGGCATGAGCGCGACCCTGCGCCAGGGCCTCGACCTCGCGGCCCCGCCCCGGCTCAGCTGGGCCGGCCTGCTGCCGCGCTTCGGCAAGC
>NZ_CACSJM010000060.1 GCF_902706185.1 Roseomonas sp. 18066
GGGCGGGGGCGGGTCCGCTTCAGCTTCCACGGTTACAATGGCGCGGCGGATCTCGCCCGCATCCTGCAGGAATTTCCGGCGCTGTGGCAGGAGGCGCAAGCCCAGGCGGCATGACACCGGCCCGGCGTGGGTGATTCGCTGGGCAACCGGCGAAAAACTGCCCAAAGCGCCGCCAGCCCGCGGTCTGGCGGCGGCATTTCGCCCGGTGGCGCGGCTTGCGGGCAGGGGGTGCTGCGGCGGAAGCTGCGGCCCTGGCCACCTGATTGGGAGACCGCCGTGTTCCGACCCTTCGCTGCGCTGCTCGGCGCCTTTGCCACCTTCGGCGTCGCCGCCGCTGTCCAGGCGCAGCCTGTGGCCGACACGGTCGCCACCATCCGCGCCCGTGGCGAGCTGGTCTGCGGCGTCACCGGCGTCACCGCCGGCTTCAGCCTGCCCGACAGCCAGGGCGTGATGCGCGGGCTGGACGCCGATGGCTGCCGCCAGGTCGCCGCCGCCATCCTGGGCGACGGCAACAAGGTGCGCTTCGTGCTGACCACCTCGCAGAACCGCTTCCCGGCGCTGCAATCCGGCGAAGTCGACATGCTGGTGCGCAACACCACCTGGACGCTGGGGCGCGAGGCGGCGCTGGGCCTCGAATTCGCCTCGATCAACTTCTATGACGGCACCGGCTTCATGGTGAAGAAGTCGCTCGGCGTCACCTCGGCCAGGCAGCTGGACGGCGCCTCGGTCTGCGTGCAGCCGGGCAGCACCACCGAGCTGAACCTGACCGATTATTTCCGCGCCAACAAGCTGCGGCTGAACCCGCTGGTCATCGAGAATCTCGAGGAGCTGCGCAGCGCCTTCATCAATGGCCGCTGCGACGTCTTCACCACCGACGCCTCGTCGCTGGCCGCCTTCCGCTTCTCGCAGGGCGCCAATGCCGAGCAGTATCTGCTGCTGCCCGAGATCATCTCGAAGGAGCCGCTGGGGGCTGCCGTGCGCAAGGGCGACTGGAAGTTCTTCGACATCGTCCGCTGGGCGCATTTCGCCGGCCTGACCGCCGAGGAGATGGGCATCACCCAGGCCAATGTCATGAGCTTCGCCGACAACCAGAACCCCGACGTGCAGCGCTTCATGGGCCGCAGCGGCGACCTGGGCAAGATGCTGGGCCTGGCGCCGGACTGGGCGGTGAATGTCATCAAGTCGGTCGGCAATTTCGGCGAGATGTGGGAGCGCAGCATCACCCCGCTCGGCGTGCAGCGCGGCATCAACAACCTCTGGACCAAGGGTGGCCTGCAATACGCCCCCCCGATGCGGTGATTTTCTAAGGGGTCCGACATGGGGTCCTGGGAAACCAGGGCCCCTTTTTTTGTACCCGAAGAAGCCGAACTGATTCGGTCATGATTCCGCTTGACCGTTGGCGAGGCCACGTGGGACGGTCCAAAACCGGAAGAAAATCGGATTTGGCATGAAGGTCCTGTTCAGCCCGCGCCACGCCCTGCACGCGCCGAAGCGGGTGATGCGGCTGGGCGGTTTCTCCGCCGGGCGCGACGTGCCGGAGCGGGCCGAGCAGCTGCTGGCCACCGTGCGCGCCGGCGGCCACGAGATCTGTGACGCCGCCGAACATGGCCGCGGCCCGGTCGCCGCCGTGCACACGCCGGAATATCTCGACTTCCTCGAGACCGCGCATCGCGACTGGACCGCCTTGCCCGGCGCCTCGGATGAAGTGCTGCCCTCGCATTTCCCGGTGCGCGGCATGGTCGGCGGCTATCCGCGCTCGGTGGTGGGGCGCGCCGGATACCACATGCATGACCAGCTGGCGCCGATCGGGCCGGGCACTTTCGACGCGGCCCTGGCCTCGGCCAATCTGGCGGCGGATGCGGCGGCGCGGCTGCTGGCCGGCGAGCGCGTCCTCTACGCGCTGTGCCGCCCCTCCGGCCACCATGCCTATGCCGATATGGGCGGCGGGGCGACCTATCTGAACAATGCCGCCATCGCCGCGCAGGCCCTGCGGCAGCGGATGCGCCGCGTCGCGGTGATCGACATCGATGTCCACCACGGCAACGGCACCCAGGGCATCTTCTACGGCCGCGACGATGTTCTGTTCGTCTCGCTGCATCGCGACCCGGTCGACTACCATCCCTACACGGTCGGCTATGCGCATGAGCGGGGGGAGGGCGCTGGGCTCGGCCACAACCTCAACCTGCCGCTGCCGGCCATGGCGCAGGACGCCGCCTATCTCGAGGCTTTGGAAGTCGCCTGCCGCCGCATCGACAGCTTCGCGCCGGAAGCGCTGGTGGTCTCGCTCGGCTTCGACGCGCATGCCGAGGATCCGAGCCAGGGGCTGGCGCTCAGTTTTTCTGCGTTCCGCGCCATCGGCGAGCGGCTGGCGCGGCTCGGCCTGCCGACGGCGCTGGTGCAGGAGGGCGGCTATGCCGTCGGCAATCTCGGCCAGTGCCTGACGGAATTCTTCGCCGGCTTCGAGGGCGCGGCATGAGCGCGGCGCCGCGCCAGGCGCGCGGGCTGGCCCGGCTGGAGGTGATCCTCGATGCCGGCGATGCGGTGATCCAGCGTCGCGCCAGCACCGAGCTCAGCCTGCAGGAGGTCGCCGCCGAGGCCGGGCTGCCGGTCGCCTCGGTCTATCACTATTTCCAGGGCAGCCAGGCGCTGCTGCTGGCCCTGGCGCAGCGCTACATGCAGGGCTTCGAGGCGCTGGCCGAAAGCCGTGTCGACCCCGGCAAGATCGACAGCTGGGCCGATCTGTCGCAGCTGCATGCCGAGCGGTCGCTGGCCTTCTACCGCGCGCATCCGGTGGCCATGCGGCTGCTGCTGGGCCCCGAGAGCGGCTGGCAGATCCGCGCCGCCGACCTCGCCGCCAACCGCCGCATCGGCGCCATCCAGTATCGCCGGCTGCTGTCCTTCTTCCAGGTCGCCGGGAGCGAGACGCTGGAGCGCGCCTTCACCACCTCGGTCACCATCGGCGACGCCGTCTGGGCGCTGGGCTTCGCGGAAGACGGCGATGTCTCGCCGGCGCGGGCCGAAGAGTCGCTGCGGGCGCGGCTGGCCTATCTGCGCCTCCATCTCGGCGAGATCATCGAGAAACGCGAAACCCCCGGAGCGGAAGCATGAGCGCGAACCCCTTTGCCGACGGCGCTGCCTATGTGAAGGGGCGCTTCGTGCCCTTCGCCGAGGCCAGCATCCCCGTCACCGACTGGGGCTTCACCCGGTCGGATGTCGTCTATGACGTCGTCCATGTCTTCCAGGGCGGCTTCTTCCGGCTCGACGACCACCTGGACCGGTTCGAACGCGCCATGCAGCGTCGGCGCCTTGCTCCGCCCGAGGACCGCGCGGCGATCGAGGCGGTGCTGCATCGCTGCGTCGCGCTCTCCGGGCTGCAGGATGCCTATGTCGCCATGGTGACCAGCCGCGGCAAGCCGAAGGTCGCGGGGTCGCGCCGCCCGGCTGATTGCGAGAACCACCTGATCGCCTATGCCATCCCCTGGATCGACGTGATCCCGAAGGATGTGCAGGAGCGCGGCGCGCATCTGTGGATCGCGGGCACGCCGCGGGTGCCGGATGCCTCGGTCGATCCGACGGTGAAGAACTACCAGTGGAACGACCTGACCTCCGGGCTGATGGAGGCGCATGACGAAGGCTATGACACCGCCGTGCTGTGCGATGCCGCCGGCTACGTCACCGAAGGCCCTGGCTTCAACATCTTCATGGTCAAGGATGGCCGGGTGCTGACGCCGGATCGCGGCAGCCTGCAGGGGATCACCCGGCGCTCGGTGCTGGAGCTGTGCGAGCAGCTCGGCATTCCTGCCGAGATCGCGCCAATCACCCGCGAGCTGTTCGAAGATGCCGACGAGATCTTCGCCGCCACCACGGCAGGCGGCGTCATGCCGGTGTCGCGGCTGGGCAAGCGCATCATGGGCAACGATCGCCCGGGGCCGCTGTCGCGGCAGCTAAAAGAGACCTATTGGCGCCGCCATGCCGAGGGGTGGCACCGGACACCGGTGCGACCGCTCGAGGACATGGCGGCGGAGTAGAAAACTACTTCAGGCCGAAGCCCAGCGTCGTCAGGGCCGCCCGCATGCGGTCGCGCCCCGACAGGGCGGCGGCATCGGCCAGGCGGGACAGCATGCGCGGCACCCAGCGCTGGCTGCCCTGGCCGACGCGGGTGGAGAATTCCTCCATGGCGGCGTCGTAGCGGGTGACGGCGGCAGCATCGGCGGGCTCGGCGCGGTAGGTCTCGTGGTGCAGCACCACCGATTGCGGCAGGCGCGGCTTGACGGCGCTGTGCGGGCCTTGCACCGGCCAGCCCACGCCCATGCCGAACAGCCCCATGGCGCCGGGCGGCAGGCCGAGCTCCGCCGCCACCGGCTCGGGCTGGTTGCGCAGGGCGCCGATGTAGCAGGTGCCGAGGCCCAGCGCCTCGGCGGCGATGGTGGCGTTCTGCGCCGCCAGCGCCGCGTCGATGGCGGCGACCATGAAGGATTCGAGATAGTCGAGGCCGCTCAGGTCCTGGCCCTGCGCGGCGCCGAGGGCGCGGTTGCGCGACAGGTCGGCGACCCAGACCAGGAAGAGCGGCGCCTCGGCGACGAAGCCCTGGCCGGCGGCCAGGCCGGCCAGGCGGGCGCGGCGGGCCGGGTCGGTGACGGCGATGACGCTCCAGCTTTGCAGGTTGGAGGAGGTGGCGGCGGATTGCGCCGCGGCGACCAGGGTTTCGACCAGGTTCTCGGGCAGGGCGCGGCCGGTGTCGAAGCGTCGGACGGTGCGGTGCTGCAGCAGCGCGTCGATGGTGGGGTTGTGCAGGATGGCGCTGGGGGCGTCGCCGGCGGCGTAGCGTTGTGCGAGGGACATGGGGGCGGGCTCCGGTAGATGTTCCGCCGCAGGCTAAGCGTAGCTCCTGCCAAGGCCAATGGAGAGAAAGAAAAGAAGGGGGTCCGGGGGAATTCATTCCCCCGGCGCTTGCTGTTGCTACTCGGCGCGGATGTTGCGCTTGCGGATGAGGGCGCCCCAGCGCTCCCCTTCGGCGGCGAGATAGGCGGGGAAGGCTTCGGCGCTGCCACCGATCACGTCGATCGAGGCGGCGTCGAGCTTGCCGCGCATGCCGGGGTCCTTCAGCGCCGCGGCGGCGGCTTCCGACAGCTTCGCCACGATGGCGGGCGGCGTGCCGGCCGGGGCGAAGAAGCCGAAGTCGTTGGTGGCGTGGTAGCCGGCCAGCCCGCTTTCGACGAGCGTCGGCACGGTGGGCGCCTTGGGGTCGCGGGCGCGGCTGGTCACCGCCAGGCCGCGCAGCTCGCCCGAGGCCAGGTAGGGCAGGGCGGTCACGGAATCGACGAAGCCCATGCTGGTCTCCTTGGCCAGGATCGCCTGCAGCGCCAGGCCGCCGGAGCGGTAGGGGACGTGCAGCATCTCGATCCCCGCCATGTCCAGCATCAGCTCCGGCGCCAGCTGCCCGACCGTGCCGGCGCCCGGCGAGGCGTAGGACAGTTTCGCGGGCTCGGCCTTGGCGGCGGCGACCAATCCAGCGAAATCGCGGATCGGGCTGCTGGCGGGGACGCAGATGAACATGGCGTTGCTCGCCAGCAGCGAGATCGGCGCGAAGGCGGTGGCCGGGTCATAGGGCAGCGGGCTGAACAGGAAGGGGGCCAGGGCGAAGGTGCCGGTCGGCGCCACGTCCAGGGTGTAGCCATCGGGGCGGGCGCGGGCGAGGGTCGCATGGCCGACCGTGCCGCTGCCGCCGGCGCGGTTCTCGACGACGAAGCTGCCGCCGAGCGAGGCCGACAGCGCCTGTGCCAGCAGCCGCGCCACGAAGTCGGTGGAGCCGCCGGGGGCGAAGGGCACGATCACGGTGACGGCGCGGCTGGGATAGGGCGGCGTGCCTTGCGCGAGCGCCGGAGCCGCGAGCCCCGCCAGCGACGCGCCCAGCAGCATGCGCCGGCCGATGCCGTTCTTCTCTTCGATCTTGTTCATTGGGACGTTCCTCGGGGTGGCTTCGAAAGACTCTAGGCGTCGGCAAGAAGATCCAGCATCGCCGTGACCGCCGTCGCATAGCCGCGCGCGCCGAGGCCGGCGATCACCGCCGTCGCCACGCCGGAGACCAGCGAATGCTGGTGCAGCGCGTCGCGGCGGTGGATGTTGGAGATATGCAGCTCGATGATCGGCTGCGGCACCATGCGCAGCGCATCGACCAGCGGGATGGAGCGGAAGGACAGGCCGGCCGGGTTGATGATCAGCCCGTCGGCCGGCGCGTCGATCGCCGCGTGGATCCAGTCGATCAGCTGGCCTTCCCAATTGGTCTGGCGGAAGACGATCTCCGCCGCGCCGGCCGCGGTGCGGCACAGGGCCTCGACCTCGGCGAGGGTGGTGCGGCCGTAGATCTCGGGCTCGCGCTGGCCCAGCCGGTTCAGGTTGGGGCCGTTCAGGACATGGATGACAGGCAAGGCGAGGCTCCCTCGGCGCTTCTAAGCCCCAGGCTGGCTCATGACGGCATCGGAATCAACATCGGAATCACGAATCATCCGATGATTCGCCAAAAGACGGATGATAATGCCACCATCTTGCGCTGCGCCGCGCCCGGTGCATGCTGGGCGCGCGCCGGGGAGGGCGATGGATGGACGAGCAGACCGTGGGGGAGGGCGCCTATCGCCGCATCCGCGCCGATATCCTGTTCGGCCGGCTGGCGCCCGGGCAGCGGCTGGGGCTGGACGCCATGCGCGAACGCTACGGCGCCAGCGTCAGCACCTTGAGAGAGCTGCTCAGCCGGCTGAGCTCGGAAGCCCTGGTGGTGGCCGAGGGCCAGCGCGGCTTCGAGGTCGCCCCGGTCTCGGCCGAGGATTTTCGTGAGGTCGCGGCGCTGCGCCTGCTGCTGGAACAGCATGCGCTGCAGGAAAGCTTCGCCGCCGGCGGGCTGGAATGGGAAGGGCGCGTGGTCGCCGCGCATCACAAGCTGGCGGCGCTGGAACGCGCGCTGCTGGCGGGCGACGCCGCCGAGCCCGCGCAATGGAAGCGCTATGACTGGGAATTCCACCATGCGCTGATCTCGGCCTGCGGCTCGCGGGCGCTGCTGCAGGCGCATTCGGCGGTCTATGACCGCTACCTGCGCTACCAGATGGTGGCCGTCATCTTCCGCGGCGCCATCGCGGCGGAAGAGCACCAGCGGCTGCTGGAGCATGCCCTGGCCCGCGACGTGGCCGCCGCCCAGGCGGTGCTGCGCGCCCATGTCGATGGCTGCGTCGACCAAGTGCTGGCCGCCGGCCTGCTCGACCCCTTCACCGGGGCGCCGGCGGCCGCCGAGG
Organism: Roseomonas sp. 18066; assembly: GCF_902706185.1. Taxonomy (GTDB): domain Bacteria; phylum Pseudomonadota; class Alphaproteobacteria; order Acetobacterales; family Acetobacteraceae; genus Pseudoroseomonas. The sequence continues at coordinate 7,284 of NZ_CACSJM010000060.1, forward strand.
CGCCGCCCCGCCGCAAGCGCGCGCCCTTGCGGTAGGCGCGCGGCTGCGGCAGGAGGGCGGGCATGAGCATCTCCTACCTGTGGCTCGCCATCGCCATCGTGGCGGAGGTGGCGGCGACCTCGGCGCTGAAGGCGGCCGACGGCTTCACCAAGCTGGTGCCCAGCGTGATCACCGTGGTGGGCTATGCCATCGCCTTCCTCTGCCTGTCGCTGACGCTGCGCACCATCCCGGTCGGCATCACCTATGCCATCTGGTCCGGCGTCGGCATCGTGCTGATCTCGGCGGTGGCCTGGGTCTGGTACCGGCAGAGCCTGGACCTGCCGGCGATGATCGGCATGGGGCTGATCATGGCGGGGGTGCTGGTGATCAATCTTTTCTCCCGCACCGCCGGGCATTGACCGCGCTACCCTCCCACCCCCCAGGGGAGGAGAGGTCGCGGTGAACACCATCCAGGCCGGCGCGCTGCAGGTCGCCTATGCCGAGCACGGCCCGCCGGATGGCTGGCCGGTCCTGCTGCTGCACGGCTTCCCCTACGACATCCGCGCCTATGACGCGGTGGCGCCGATCCTGGCCGCGGCCGGCGCCCGGGTGATCGTGCCCTATCTGCGCGGCTATGGGCCGACGCGGTTCCTGGCGGCGACGACGCCGCGCTCCGGCCAGCAGGCGGCGCTGGGGGACGACCTGCGGGCGCTGCTGGCGGCGCTGGATCTCGGGCCGGCGGTGCTGGCAGGCTATGACTGGGGTGGCCGCGCCGCCTGCATCGCCGCGGCGCTGTGGCCCGAGCGGGTGGCCGGGCTGGTCTCGCAGAACGGCTATAACATCCAGGATATATCATCCAGCCTGCAGCCGGCGGCGCCGGAGGCCGAGCTGCGCCACTGGTATCAGTACTATCTCCATGGCAAGCGCGGCGCCCGCGGCCTGGCCGAAAACCGCCGCGACTTCTGCCGGCTGCTGTGGCGGCTGTGGTCGCCGCCCTGGCGCTTCGCGGAGGCCGACTTCGCCGCGACCGCCGAAAGCTTCGACAATCCCGACTTCGTCGCCGTGGTGGTGCATTCCTACCGGCACCGCTTCGGCCTGGTGGCCGGCGACCCGGCGCTGGAGGCGATCGAGCGGCAGCTGGCGGCCCGGCCGCCGATCGCCGTGCCCAGCATCACCCTGGATGGCGATGCCGACGGGGTGATGGCCCCGGGCGGCACCGCGCGTCACGCCCGGCATTTCACCGGGCCGCACCGGCATCGGGTCATCCCCGGCGGCGGCCACAACCTGCCGCAGGAAAAGCCCGAGGCTTTCGCCGCGGCGATCCTCGATGTCCGGAACGGGACGCTTTAGCCGCGCTTCTGCCAGGAGCGCATCATGCGCTGCAGCCGGGCGGCGGCGGCGACCGGGCAGGCCAACGTCGCGCGCGGCGTCTCGGGCAGGGTGGGGCCGGGGCCATAAAGGCCGAAGCCGGCGCCGTCGCGCCATTCGACGGCGGGGGTCATGCCCTCGGCCGCCAGCTCGATCCACCACTGGCCGAGATGGCCCGGCCCCTCGACCGACAGGCGCAGGTCAGGGACCAGCCGGAAGATCTCGGCGACGAAATCGACCAGGACCAGCGGGGCCTGGGCTTGCAGGGCGGGCAGGGTGGCTTCGGCGCCGTCGAAAGGCATGGCAGGCGAGTCCGGTTGGGGGCGAGGCCGATCCTGCCACCGGCTTCGGGCGCAAGATGGGCGCCTGATGCCGCAATTGTGACATATTCGGCCTCGCTCAAGCTGACCGGGTCAGAAGCCGTCGAAGGCGGGCAGGTGCCAGTCGCGGCTGGCCTCATAGGCGCGGGCGGCGGCCAGCACCGCGGCCTCGGCGCGCTGGGGACCCACGATCTGCAGCCCGATCGGCAGGCCGCTGCCAGAAAGGCCGCAGGGGATCGAGGCGGCCGGCTGGGCGGTCAGGTTGAAGGGGAAGGTGAAGGGGGTCCAATCCGCCCGCCATTCCCCGCCCGTGTCGCCCGGGAAGTCGAGCCCGACCGGGAAGGCGGTGCCCGGCATCGAGGGCAGCAGCAGCAGGGAATGTTTTTCGTGCAGCGCCCGCATCCGCGCGCCGAGCTCGCCCCGCGCCACATGCAGCGCCCGGGCATAGTCCAGCCCGGACAGCCGCGCCCCGTCATCGGCAATGATCAGCAGGCCGGGATCGACCAGTTCGCGCTGCGCCGCGGTCATCGGCGCGATGGCGCTGGCCAGCGTCACCGAGAGGATCGCGTAGTAGGTGTCGGCGCCGCCGGGCAGGTCGAGCTCGATCTCTTCCACGATCGCGCCCAGCTCGGCAAATTTTTGCGCGGCGGCTGCCACCGCGGCGGCGACCTCGGCCTCGACCGGCGCGCCGGAGATGGTGCGGGCGAAGGCGATGCGCTGCCCCGCCACGCCGGCGTCCAGCCCCGACAGCAGGTCGAGCCCCGGCTCCGGCAGCGCCATCCAGTCGCGAGAATCGTCGCCGGCGATGACCTGCAGCATCAGCGCCGCGTCGCGCACCGTCCGCGTCAAAGGCCCGGCCCCCGGCAGCGAACCGGCAAAGCCCTGCGGCGCGGCGGGGACGCGGCCATAGCCCGGCTTGATGCCGAAGATCCCGCAATAGCTCGCCGGAATGCGGATCGAGCCGCCGCCATCGCTGCCCAGATGCAGCGGCCCCATGGCGGCCGCCGCCGCCGCCCCGGCGCCGCAGCTCGACCCGCCGGTGGTCATCGCCGTGTTCCAGGGATTGCGGGTGATGCCGGTCAGCGGATTGTCGCTGACGCCCTTGTGGCCGAATTCGGTGGTGGTGGTCTTGCCCAGCAGCACGGCGCCGGCCTCGCGCAGCCGGGCGACCGGCGGCGCGTCGACCGCCATGTCCTGCGCGCGCGGCACGGTCTTCGACCCCTTCATCGTCGGCCAGCCGCGGGTGAGGAACAGATCCTTCACGCTGGCGGGGACGCCATCCAGCGGGCCGCAGGGGGTGCCGGCCTGCCAGCGCGCTTCCGACAGGCGGGCGGCTTCCAGGGCGGCCTCGCCATCGACCAGGCAGAAGGCGTTCAGCACCGGATCGATCGCGGCGATGCGGTCGAGGCAGGCGCGGGTCACCTCCACCGGCGACAGGCTTCGGGCGCGATAGCCGTCCAGCAGGGCGGTGGCGGGCAGGCGGAACAGCTCGGTCATCGGCGGTGGTCTTCCTCAGGGCTTTCGGCGGCGGCGCCCAGGCTCGGGCCGGGCACCTGCACCGGTCAAGCCACCCGCTCCCTGCCCCAGAAAATCCTTGCATCCCCCGGCCTTCGTCCCGATATGGTCATCGTCCAGATCGGGTCGCCACCAGGGCCCGCAGCCGAGGGAGCGACACCATGGGCCCCATCGCGATGCTGACCACCCGCCCGGCCCCGACGCCCGCCGGGATCGCTGGCGGCCCCGACCGGCTGGACGCCGCCCGCTTCGCCCCCGCCGAGCGCCGCCGCCTCTCCGCCCCCGGGCTGCGCACCTTCCTGGCCATCGCCGATCTCTGGGGGCTGGACGAGACCGAGCGGCGGCTGGTGCTCGGCCTGCCGCCGCGCTCGACCTTCCAGAAATGGGCCCGCACGGCGCGGGAGCATGGCGAGCTCACCCTCGATGTCGACGTGCTGCTGCGGATTTCAGCCGTGCTCGGCATCCACCAGGCCCTGGGCGTGCTGCATGCGGCGGAGCATGACGGCATCGCCTGGCTGCGCCGCCCGCATGCGGCGACGGTGTTCGGCGGCCGCCCGCCGATCGAGCTGCTGACCTTCGGCACCCAGGACGCGCTGCTGACGCTCCGCCGCTATCTCGACGCGGCGCGCGGCGGCATCTTCGCTGCCCCCGGCGGCGCCGATGACGCCGCGCCGCCGGCGACCGACGGGGATCTGGTCGTCACGTGACCCTGCCCGCCGGCCGCTACGGCCCCGCGCCGCATCCGACGCACCGGCTGATCCCCTCGCGCTTCCCGCCGATCGGGCTGTTCGACACGGTGGCCACGGCGGCCGATGCGCAGGCCGTGATGGATCTGGCCGGCTGGACCAATGACCGGCTGGTGGTCGAGCGGCTGCGCCGCCTGCCCGAGGCCGAATGGGTGCAGGGCCGCGCCAATGCCAGCGTGGTCATGGCCAGCTTCCTGCACGTGCCGCTGCAGGGCGCGCGCTTCAACGACGCCACGCTCGGCGCCTGGTATGCGGCGGCGAGCCTGGCGACGGCGGCCTTCGAGGTCGGCCACCACCTGCGGCGCGAGGCGGTGGCGACCGGCCTGCCGCGGCTGTCGCGCCGCTATCGCGGCTACACCGCCCGCCTCGCCGGCGAGGCCTTTTTCGATCTCCGCGGCGCCCAGGCGGCATGGCCCGAGGTCTATCGCCCCGACAGCCATGCCGCCGGCCAGGCGCTGGGCGAGACGATCCGCGCCGCAGGCGGCGATGGGCTTCTGTATGACAGCCTGCGCCATGCCGGCGGCACCTGCATCGCGGCGCTGCGGCCGAGCCAGGTGCTGCAGGTCACCCAGGCCGACCATTGGGAGGTCACCGTCGAGCCCGGCTCGCCGCAAGTCCGATTGCATCGCCTGACCGGCTGACGGCCGCGCGTTACACTGCGCCGCATCATCTCGATCAGGAGTCGCATCGTGGAGCGCTATTTCGGCCTGGCGGCCCTCGGCAGCACGCCGCGCCGCGAGGGGCTGGCCGGCCTCGCGACCTTCATGACCATGGCCTATATCATCGTGGTCAACCCGGCGATGATGGCGGATGCCGGCATCGATGCCGGCGCCGCCTTCGTCGCCACCTGCCTGTCGGCGGCCATCGGCTCGGCGCTGATGGGGTTCTGGGCGCGCATGCCGGTGGCCATGGCGCCGGGCATGGGGCTGAACGCCTATTTCGCCTATACCGTCGTGGCCGGCATGGGCATGCCCTGGCAGGTGGCGCTGGGCGCCGTCTTCCTGTCCGGGCTGCTGTTCTTCCTGGTCTCGCTGACCCGCTTCCGCGAATGGCTGATCGTCGCCATCCCGCTGTCGATGAAGCTGGGCATCGGCGCCGGCATCGGGCTGTTCCTCGGCCTGCTGGGGCTGCGCGGCATGGGCATCGTGGTCGACAGCCCGGCGACGCTGGTCACCCTCGGGTCCCTCTCGGCGCCGGCCACGCTGCTCTCCTGCCTGGGCTTCCTGCTGATGGCCGGGCTGGTGGCGCGCGGCATCAGCGCCGGCATCGTCATCGGCATCCTGGTGGTGGCGGCGCTGGGCATTCCGCTCGGCCTGACCGAGCTGCGGGGCATCGTGGCCTGGCCGCCCTCGCTGGCGCCGAGCTTCTTTCAATTGGACATCTGGGGGGCGCTGACCCTGCCGGGCATGCCGGCGGTGGTCTTCACCTTCTTCCTGCTGACCCTGCTGGACGATGCCGGCACGCTGATCGCCACCACCCACCGCGCCGGGCTGATGCGGCCCGACGGCACGGTGCCGGGGCTGGGCCGCGCGCTGCAGGCCAATTCCGGCGGCGCGGTGATCGGCGCGGTGCTCGGCACCTCGACGGCAGTGCCCTATATCGAAAGCGCGGCGGGCATCCAGGCCGGCGGCCGCAGCGGGCTGACGGCGCTGGCGGTGGCGGCGCTGTTCCTGCTGGCGCTGTTCTTCGCGCCGCTGGCCACCAGCATCCCGGCCTTCGCCACCGCCCCTGCGCTGCTGCTGGTCGCGGGCATGATGGCGCAGTCCCTGCGCGACCTCGACTGGGACGACATCACCGAATACCTGCCGGCGATGATCACGGCGCTGGCCATGCCCTTCACCTTCTCGATCTCGACCGGGGTGGGCTTGGGCTTCATCGTCTATGTGGTGCTGAAGCTGGCCACCGGCCGCGTCGCTCAGGTCAATGGCGCCGTCTGGGTGCTGGCGGCGCTGTCGCTGCTGGAATTCGCCCTGCACGGCTGAAGCCGCGCCGGCGCCCGGGGGTCAAGGAACCGCCGGGCCCGCCGGCGGTCGCAGCGCCATGCGCCGCGCCGGGGACCGCATGGCGAAGTCGAAGCCGGCCCCGCGCCCCGCCTCCTTCAAATAAAGCGTGGCCGCACATCTTTGCCACCCGCGCGGCGTTTATCGCGCGGGACCGCATTGCTGCGCTGCATTGGTGCGGAACTGCACAGCTTCCGGCGAATTCAATCGGTGGTCTTAACATAGGTTGTTGCCGACCTTGCCGCCTTGCGGCAATCGCGATGCAGCGAGCGGCATCGTGGCCGTGGGCGGGCGGTCGTGACAGGGAGGAGATCAAGGCTGCATGACGCTCCCCGATACCGCGCCCCCGCATCCCCTGGCCCCCGCGGCGGTGGCGGCGCTGCTGCACCACTCGCCCGCGCTGCTGTTCCTGGCCGAGGGCGAGGACCTGGCCTGGCGCTACGTCACCCCCCGCTTCGCGACCCTGACCGGCGCCACGGCGGGGGCGGTGCTGGCCGCCGGCTGGCGCGACTTCTGCCACCCCCTCGACCTGCAGGCGCTGCTGGCCGCCTGGCAGGCGCGCCGCCCCGGCGATGGCCTGGCGCCGTCGCTGCCGCTGCGGCTGCGGGCGGCGGCGACGGCGCCGGCGGCCGATGGCTGGCACCGCTTCGACTGCCTGATCGAGCCGGCGCTGGGCGGCGGCTGGGCCGGCAGCCTGACCGATGCGCAGGGCCGGCACGACGCCGCCACCCGCCAGGCCCGGCTGCTGCTGGAGCTGCGCCGCCGGGCCAGCGGCGGGCTGGCGCTGATCCGCTCGATGGTCAGCCGCACGTTGGAGGCGAGCGGCGACACGGCGCATTTCGCCGCGCATCTGTCCGGCCGGCTGGGCGCGCTGAGCCGCATCCAGCTGCTGCTCGCCCGCCATGGCGACGCGCTGGCCTCGCTCGAGGAGATCGTGCGGGAAGAATTGCTGGCGCAAGCCGTGCACGAGGCGGCGGCGCTGGAGGTCGAGGGCCCCGAGGTGCTGCTGCCCGACGGCGCCGCCGCGGCGCTGGGCCTGGCGCTGCACGAGCTGGCGGTGAACGCCGCCAAGTTCGGCGCGCTGTCGCGCCCGCGCGGCCGCGTCGCCGTCACCTGGACCCGCCTGCCGGCGCTGGATGGCCAGCCGGAGCGGCTGCGGCTGCGCTGGCAGGAAAGCCCTGGCAGCGAGCCGCCGGTCGATGCGGCGGCGCGCCACCGCGGCTTCGGCCGCGAGCTGCTCGAACAAGGCCTGCCCTATGAGTTGGATGCCGTGACCCGCCTGGATTTCCTGGTCGATGGACTGCGCTGCGAGATTCTGTTCCCCCTGCCCCAGGGGGCCGCGCCGCCGCCGCCCGGCGAGGGCTGCGCGTGATGGATGATGCCCGCGAGCTCCGGCTGCTGGCCGGCCGTTCCATCCTGGTGGTGGAAGACCAGTACGTCATCGCCGAGGAGCTGGTGCAGCTGCTGCAGCGGCTGGGCGCCCGGGTGATCGGCCCCTTCGCCCGGGTCGATATCGACCTGGAGGCGCAGCCGCGCCCGGATGCGGCGCTGCTCGACATCCATCTGCGCGGCCGCCCGGTCTTCGCCCTGGCCGACCGGCTGCGCGCGGCCGGCGTGCCGATCCTGTTCCTGACCGGCTACGACGCCTCGGTGCTGCCGGCCGCCTATCAGGGCTGGCCCTGGCTGCCGAAGCCGGTCGATCTGCGCCGGCTGGTGGCGGCGCTGGCCGGGCTGCTGGAGCAGGCGCCCGACGCCCGCGCAGGCTCGACGGGGGAGGCGCGCTGATGCTGCCGGCACGGCTCCATCCGGGCGGCGTCGAGGCCGCGTCGCCCGGCGCCGAGGCGCAGCCGCTGCTGCGCCGCCTCGGCCGGCTGGCGACGCTGTCGCCGGCCGAGCAGGCGATGATCGCCGAGCTCGGCCGCGGCCCGCTGCGCGAGCTGCCGGCGCGCGCCGAGATCCACCCCGAGGGCGTCTGCCCGCCGCCGGCCGCGCTGCTGTCCGGCTGGGCCTGCCGCATCCGCATGCTGGCCGACGGGCGGCGGCAGATCGTGGCCTTCCTGCTGCCCGGCGACCTGATCGGCCGGCCGCCGCCCTGCCTGCCGGCGCCCTGCGCCGCGCTGGCGCTGACCCGGGTGCTGCTGGCCGATGCGCAGCCGCTCTTCGCCGCCGGCTTCGTGCATCACCCGCCGGTGCAGACCGGCCTCGGCCGGGCGCTGCGCGCCGCCGAGCTGCAGGAGGAGATCCTGCTGCGCGACCAGGTGGTGCGGCTGGGGCGGCAGACCGCCTATGAGCGGCTGGCCAGCCTGCTGCTGGAGCTGCGCCAGCGGCTGGAGATGGCGGGCCTCGCCCAGCCCGGCCGCTTCGCCCTGCCGCTGACGCAGGAGGTGCTGGCCGACGCGCTGGGGCTCAGCGTCGTGCACATCAACCGCACGGTGCAGCAGATGCGGCGCGACCGGCTGATCGAGCTGCGCGGCGGCCAGGTGATCATCCTGCAGCCCGAGGCGCTGCAATCGGTCGCCGACTGGCAGGACATTCCCGGCCTGCGCGACTGAACCCTCACGTTCCGGCGAGCCCGTAAAAAGCTAACAGATGTTAAGGCCGTTGCCGCGGGGCGCATGCCATGCTGACGCATGAGCAACGACGAAGAAGGGCGCGGTGAAGCGCTCTGTGGAGGCGCGGCATGAAGCCGTATGTCCCGCAGCGCCCCTGGCCGATGGCCGCGGGCGCGGCCGGCCGCTCCGGGGAGGCGGCCGGTTCGGTCCAGGGATCGGTCCAGGGATCGGTCCAGCCGGCGCGCGAGGTGGCCCTGCTGTCGGGGCTGCGGCGGGCGCAGGGCAGCCTCGAGGCGCTGGGCCAGGCCCTGCCCGGCTGGCACCACCTGGCGCATTCCCAGGCCCTGGCCGCGCATCTGGCCCTGCTGGAGGCGCTGGCGGCCGAGGCGCTGCACCGCGTCGACTTCATCCTGTCGCGGCTGGGCGCCGGCAGCGAGGCCGGCCCGGCCACCACCCCCGGCTGGATCGGCGCCGCCGAGCTGGCCTACCCAAAGGATTCCGACGCCGGCAGCGATGCCGCCCTGGCGGCGCTGGCGCATTGGGCGCTTGGCCGGCTGGCGGCGCGCGGCCTGGCGTTGGCGATGCTGGCGCATGAGGCCGGCGAGTACCAGGCGGCGCATCTGCTGCGCCTCTCGGTCGAGGAGGGGCGGGCGGTGGCGCGCGGCCTGGTGCCGCATCTGACGCCGCGGCGCACCCTGTCGGCGCCGCGGCTGCACTGAAGGGTCGGCCGCTTACCGCGGCTTCTCCAGCTGCCAGGTCAGGTGCGAGCGCACCGCCGGCCATTCGCCGGCGATGATGCTGTAGACGCAGCTGTCGCGCAGCGTGCCGTCCTTGGCGCGCTGGTGGTTGCGCAGCACGCCGTCCAGCCTGGCGCCCAGCCGCTCGATGGCGCGGCGGCTCTGGTGGTTCATGAAATGCGTGCGCAGCTCCACCGCCAGGCAGTCCAGCGCCTCGAAGGCATAGCCCAGCAGCAGCAGCTTGGCCTCGGTGTTCAGCCCGCTGCGATGCGTGGCGCGGGCGTACCAGGTGGAGCCGATCTCCAGCCGCGGCCCGGCCAGCTCGATGTTCATGTAGGTGGTCTGGCCGACCACCCTGCCGGAGCGCCGGTCGATCACCGTGAAGGGCAGCATGGCGCCCGCCGCCTGCAGCGCCAGGCGGCGGGCGATCTCGGCGGCCATCGCCTCGGGCTCCGGCACGCTGGTGTACCAGAGCCGCCACAGCTCGCCGTCGCGGGCGGCGTCGCAGAGCGCGTCGTGATGCGCCGTCTCCAGCGGGACCAGCGCGACGAGGTCGCCCTGCAAGGTGACGGGAGCAAGCGGGGTGGCAGCCATGGGCGAGGATCTCCTGAGGTCTTTCCCCTAGCGCCCACTGGCCCCATCCCCTAGGTCCACTCTTCTTTCGGTTATCAGTCCACATGCCGCGCCTGCCCGCCCCGCCGCTCTGGAACAGTTTTGCGCTAGACCCCGCCGGCGGGCTGTCGCGGCAGGAGCAGATCGTGCGCCATGTCCGCCAGGCGGTGCTGTCCGGCGCGCTGCGCCCCGGCGACCGGCTGCCCTCGACACGGCAGCTCGCCGAGGAGCTCGGCCTGGCGCGGCAGACCGTGGTGCTGGCCTTCGACCGCCTCCTCGCCGACGGTTTTTTGGTCATGCGCCCGGGGGCAGGCACCTTCGTCCCGGCGACCCTGCCGCTGCCCGGGCCGGAGGCGCCGCCGGTCACCACCCCCGACGGCCCGGCGCCGCGGCTTTCCGCCCGCGGGGAACGGATCAGAAGCCTGCCGCTGACGCCGCTGCGGCGCGAGCCCGGCCTGCTCGCCCCCGGCCTGCCGGCCCTCGAAGGCTTTCCCTGGGCGGTCTGGGGCCGGCTCTCCGCCCGGCTCTGGCGCGGCGCCGCGCGCGACCACCTGGCCTATTCCGACCCCGCCGGCCTGCCGGTGCTGCGCCAGGCCATCGCCGCGCATCTGGGCGCGACCCGCGGCCTAGTCTGCACGCCGGAAGATATCGTCGTCACCTCCGGCTCGCAGCAGGGCATCGACCTGGCGGCGCGGCTGCTGCTGGACCCGGGCGATGCCGCCTGGGTGGAAGACCCCGGCTATGTCGCCGGCCGCAGCGCGCTGGAGGCCGCCGGCGCCCGGCTGGTGCCCGTGCCCGTCGATGCCGAGGGCATCGTCGTCGCCGAGGGCCGCGCCCGGGCCCCTGGCGCGCGGCTGGCCCTGGTCTCGCCGGCGCACCAGTATCCGCTGGGGGTGGGCATGTCGCTGGCGCGGCGGCTGGCGCTGCTGGACTGGGCGGCGCAATCCGGCGCCTGGATCGTCGAGGACGATTACGACGGCGACTTCCGCTATGGCGGCGCGCCGTTGCGGCCGCTGCGCGCGCTGGGCGCCGGCCAGGCGGAGCGCTCGGTGCTGCATCTGGGCACCTTCGCCAAGATCCTGGCGCCGGGGCTGCGGCTGGGCTTCCTGGTCGCCCCGCGCGGCACGGCGGAAGCCTTCACCGCCGCCCGCGCCCTGGTCGACCGCCAGCCGCCGGGGCCGGCCCAGGCGGTGCTGGCCGCCTTCATCGCCGAGGGGCATCTGGCCGCGCATCTGCGCCGCATGCGGGCGCTCGCCGCCGAGCGGCGCGGCGCCCTGCTGGCCGCGCTGGAGCGCCATGCGGCGGACGACCTCGACTGGGGCGGCGCCGGGCCGGAGATGGGCCTGCACCTGGCCGCGCGCTTGACGAAGAACCCGCCCCCCGGCTTCGACCAGGCGGTGCAGGAGGCGGCGCGGGCGCGTGGGCTGCAGGTGCCGGCGCTCAGCCGCTATGCCGTGCTGCCGGGCAGCACGCCGCAGGGGCTGGTGCTGGGCTATGGCACCACGCCGACCGCGCAGATCGACGCCGCGGTGCAGCGGCTGGTCGCGGTGATCCGCGCGCTGCGGCGCCATCCCGGCTGACGCCGCCGCCAAGCCAGGGCAGGATGGCGCGCGAGGCCAGCCAGAGGACGCCGCCGCCATGTTCCCGATCGCCGGGCGCGACCTGCTCGCGCTGGACGACCTGCCGCCCGACCAGATCATCGCCATCCTGGAGCGCGCGGTGGCGCTCGCCCGCTTCTGGTCGGCCCGTCGCATGCCGCAGAGCCTGGCCGGGCGCCGCCTGGCGCTGGTGGTCAATGATGGCGGCTGGCGCAACACCTCGGCCTTCGACCTGGGCATCCAGGCGATGGGCGGGCTCTGCGTGCCGGTGCCGCTGCGCCTCGACCAGCGCGAGGCGATCCCGGATCTCGCAGGCTATCTCGACAACTGGTTCGACGCCGTGGTCTGCCGCGCGCCGGGCCTGCCGGCGCTGCGGGCCCTGGCCGAGGCGGCGGTGGCGCCGGTGATCAATGCCCGCACCCGGCAGAACCACCCCTGCGAGGTGCTGGGCGACCTGGCCTGGTACACCCAGCGCCATGGCGGCATCGGCGGCATCACCGTCGCCGTGCTGGCGCCCGAGGGGAACATCCTGGGCTCCTGGCTGGAGGCGGCGGAGGTGCTGCCGCTGCAGGTGATCCAGCTCTATCCGGAGCGCTGGCACCTGCGCGGCGCCGGGCTGCCGGCGGGCTTCCGCGCCACCACCGACCTGGCGGCGCTGCATCAGGCGCAGATCATCGTCACCGATTGCTGGCCCGAGGGGGTGGCCGCCGGCGACGAGGCGCTGCTGCGCTACCAGGTGACGGGCGCCATGCTGTCCCGCCTGCGGCCCGACACCGCCTTCCTGCCCTGCCCGCCGGTGACCCGCGGCCAGGAGGTCTCGGCGGATGCCATGCTGCACCCGGCCTGCCGCGTCGTGCCCGCCAAGGCCTTTCTGCTGCACGCCCAGAACGCGCTGCTGGAATGGGTCTTCGGCCGGGTCTGAGACAGGCCGTGGCCGCGCGGCTCAGCCGGCCAGGAAAGCCTCGAAGCGCGCCAGCTCCGCGGCCAGGGCCTGGTCGAAGACCTTGGCGCGGGGGCGGGCTTCGGCGAAGCCGAGCTCCGCTTGCAGGCGGTTGTCGACAACCGACAGATTGGCCCAGCCGATGACGCGGTCGGCCCAGAGCAGCGGCAGCGCGTAATAGCCGAAGCGGCGCAGCGGCGGCGGGGTATAGGCCTCGAAACGGTATTCCCAGCCCCAGAGATGCGCGAAGCGGCGGCGGTCCCAGACGATCGGGTCGAAGGGCGCCAGGATGCGCACGTCGCGCGGCACGCTCGGGTTCTCGTCCAGGAAGCCGGCGGGCCAGGCGTAGCGCTCGCCCGCGACCTCGGCCTGTTCCATCGCGCCTTCCCGCAGCAGCTCCGCCAGCACCGGCGGCAGCAGGCCGAGCCCGGGGTTGCGCCGCGCCATCAGCTGCAGCGCGCCGCGCAGGCTGGGCAGCGGGGCGGGGGCCAGGATGCGGGCCAGCAGCAGCACGGCCTGGCGGGCGCGCTCGGCGGCGGGCAGGGGCGGCGCGCTGGCGGAGGCGGCCAGGGCATAGACGCGGATGCCCTCCTGCCGGTGGCTGACGCGCAGCAGGCCGAAATGCTGCAGGCTTTCCAACGCCCGCGTCGTCGCCTGGGAAAACCCGCCCCAGCCATTGATGGCGCGCTGCTTGCCGAAGGCGGCTTCCAGCGCGCGCGGATGGCAGGGGCCATGGGCGCGGACATAGTCAAGAACCTCGGCGGCCAGGCCTTGCGGCAGGTGGCGGCCATCGGCGGCCTCGGCGTCGTGACGGGGGTGCAGCAGCGCCTGGGTCGCCGGCGGCATGAAGCCATAGGCATGGAGGAAATCCTCCTCCAGGCCGAGGCGGGGGAAGCGGCGCTCCAATTGCCCGGCGCGATAGCCGCGCACGCGGTGGCGCAGGATCAGGTCCTGGGCGCGGGCGGGGGCGCGGATCGGATCGGCCTGGACGAAGCCCAGCCGGGCGATGGTGGCGCCGAGCTCGTCCAGGCCGCCCAGCGTCGCCCGCCGCGCCTGGGCGCGCAGCCAGCCGGGATCGGGCTTCGTCACGCGGGCGCGCCCTCCCCGGCGAAGGGGAAGAGATGCCAGTAGGGCCGGGCACGGTCGCGGATGGCGGCGATCGAGGGCCGCGCCTCCAGCCGGTCCAGATAGTTTTGGACATTGGGGAAGCGGCCACCCAGAGGATGGGTCCAGCTGGCATAGAACAGCGCCGGGGAGGCAGCGCAGTCGGCCAGGGTGAAGTCGGCGCCCGCCGCCCAGCCGGTGGCGGGAAGAGAATCCTCCAGCCAGGCATAGGCGGTGTCCAGCCGGGCCCGCGCCTGGGCGACGCCATGCGGGTCGCGCTGGCCCTCCGGGCGCAGGCTTTCGAAGACGATCGTCTGCTGCGGCGTCATGACGTAGTTGTCGAAGACGCGGTCGAGGAAGCGGACCGGCAGCGCTGGCTTCGGGTCGGCCGGCAGCAGCCGGTGGTCGCCCTGGCGCAGGCCGAGATGCTCGACGATCACGCTGGCTTCGCGGACCAGCGCCTCGCCGTCGCGCAGCAGCGGCATATGCGCGATCGGCCACAGCCGGGCGAATTCGGCGCCGTTCTCCGGCGTGTCCGAGCTCATCAGCCGCCACTCGAACGGGATGGAAAGCTCCTCCAGCGCGATCAGCGCCTTCTGGCAATAGCTGGACAGCGGATGGCCATAGAACAGCAGCGACATGGCAGCCTCCCCGGGAGTCGCGCGATGCCCTCAGGGCTGGCCGGGATCGCCGTGCCGCGCAAGCCCCGGCGGCTGCCCGCCGCGCCGGTTTTCCGGCGAAATTTACCGTTGCCTGCCGGCCGCTTCCGGTTCATGCCGCCAGGGCATGCTGCCATAGGCCCCGATGCTCGAGCTCGTCGATATCACCCGCAGCTTCCGCGTCGGCCCCGGCACCATGCCGATCCTGCGCGGCGTTACCCTGCGGCTGCAGGCCGGGCAGCTGGTCTCCATCATGGGCGGCTCGGGCTCGGGCAAGTCAACGCTGATGAACATCATCGGCCTGCTCGACAAGCCGACCGGCGGCGCCTACCGCATCGACGGCCAGGACGTGCTGCAGGCCGAAGCCCGCGCCTTGTCCCGCCTGCGCAACCGGCTGATCGGCTTCGTCTTCCAGTCTTTCTTCCTGCTGCCGCGGCTGAACGCCTGGCGCAACGTCGCCTTGCCCCTGCAGTATCGCGGGCTGCCGGAGGCGGAAGCCAGGCGCCGCGCCATCGCCATGCTGGGGCGGGTGGGCCTGGCCGACCGCACCGAGCATATGCCGGCCATGCTGTCGGGCGGGCAGAAGCAGCGGGTGGCGATCGCCCGCGCGCTGGTCGGCGAGCCGGCGGTGGTGCTGGCCGACGAGCCAACCGGCGCCCTCGACCCCAAGGTCGCCCAGGAGATCATGGAGCTGTTCCTGTCGCTGAAGCGCGAGCTGAACGTGCTGATCCTGATCATCACCCACGACCCCGGCGTCGCCGCGCAATGCGAGCGCCGCCTGCTGCTGGCCGAGGGGCTGATCGCCGAGCAGGCGCCATGCTGAGCCGCGTCGTCGCCGAGGCGGCCGCCAACCTGGTGGCGTCGCGGCAGCGCTCGGTCCTCGCCCTGGTCGGCATCCTGATCGGCGCCGCGGCGGTGATCGCCATGCTCAATATCGGCGCCATCGCCCGGCACGAGACGGTGCGGCAGTTCCGCCAGCTGGGCACCGACGTGCTGACGCTCCGGGTCGACGCGCCGACCGGCCTCGGCAGCTTCCGCCTGGCCGATGTCGAGGCGGTGCCGCAGGAGATCCCGGCGGTGCTCGACATCGCCCCCTTCGTGCTGGGCGGCGGCACGCTGCTGCATGAGGGCATGACGGCGATGGGCACGCAGCTCGGCGTCAATGCCAGCTTCGCCTCGGTGGCGCGGCTCGCCCTGCGCGAGGGGCGCTTCATCTCGGCGCATGACCGCTTCGAGCTCTACATGGTGCTGGGCCATGGGCTGGCGCAGCAGCTCTCGGCGCCCTACGCCCCGTTGCGCGTCGGCGCCTCGCTGCGGCAGGGGCGCTATGTCTTCACCGTCATCGGCATCCTGGCGCCGGTGCTGCAGAGCCCGATGATGCCGGTCGATGTCGACGGCACCGCCTTCGTCTCCATCGCCAATGTCCGCCGGCTGATGCCCGACCCGCAGCTGTCCATGGCGGTGGCGCGCATCCATCCCGAGGCGGAGCCGGAGGTGGTGATGGCGGCGCTGCAGCGCTACTTCGCGCCGAAGCTGCGCGACGCGACGCTCGGGCTGCAGAGCGCGAAGCAGCTGCTGGCGGGGATGCAGTCGCAGATGCAGCTCTTCACCCTGCTGCTCGGCACGGTGGGCGGCATCGCCCTGGTGCTGGGCGGCGTCGGCGTGATGAACATCATGCTGGTCTCGGTCGCCGAGCGGAAGCGCGAGATCGGCGTGCGGCTGGCGATCGGCGCCGCCCCCGGCGACATCCGCCTGCTGTTCCTGGCCGAGGCGGTTATTCTTTCATTGGTCGGCGGCGCGCTGGGGGTGCTGCTGGGGTTGGGCGGCGCCTATGCCTTCGCCGGCGCCTCGGGCTGGGAATATATCTTCTCGCCCAGCGCCGCGCCGCTCGGCGCCGGCGTCTCGGTCGCCGTCGGCATCTTCTTCGGCTTCTACCCCGCCGTCATGGCCGCGCGGCTGGACCCGATCGAGGCGCTGCGGTCGGAGTAGCGGGGCCATCCAGCATGATCGGCGCGCCGCCGGTGGGCTCGGCGATGCCGGGCACCGGGAAGGCGCCCGGCTGGAAGGCCATGTCGGGGATGATGGGCGGCGCGCGCAGCACCGCGGGCTCCGCGCAGCCGGCCAGGGCGGCCAATGCCGCCAGCCCGATCCGTCCCGCCGCTCGCCGCATGCCCGTCTCCCGCCGCAGGCCTGAGACATGCCCGCATTCGACCCCCGCCGCAATCCGCGGCAGCCCCGATGCGCGGGGCGAAAGCGCCATTGCATCCGGGGTGCCCGGAATGGGATACGGAAGCTTGGCGGCCCTGGCCCGCGCGAGGAGATGGCTTTTGTCGATGCGGCTGCCGGGCGCCCTCTGCGCCTTGCTCGTCCTGGTGTCCGGCGCCGCCCCGGGGCAGCAGGCCCACGCGCAGGCAACCCAGGCCGCCGCGCGCCGCGCCCCGCCCGAGGCGGTGGCCATGACCCTGCCGGAGGCGGTCTTCCTCGGCCTGCGCAACAACCGCGCGATCCGCAGCGAATACCTGCAGCGCATCGCCGACCGCTTCGCGCTCCACGTCGCCGAGAGCAGCTTCACCCCGCGCCTGTCCATCGCCGGCAGCGCGACGCGCGGCCGCACCGCCGGCGTCAGCGGCACGCAGCTCAGCCTGGGCCCGGTGGTCACCGTCGACACGCCGACCGGCGCGCGCTTCACCATGTCCTGGCTGGCCGGGCAGACCAACACGCGCGGGACCGATTCCATCGCCCCCTCGCAGCTCGGCCTGCAGGTGATCCAGCCGCTGCTGGCCGGCGGCGGCATCGACTACGCCATGGCGCCGCGCCGCATCGCCCGCATCGCCGAGCGCAACGCCCAGCTGCGGCTGAAGGCGCAGGTGATCGACCAGGTCAGCCAGATCGTCACCGCCTATCGCGCCCTGATGCAGGCGCAGGAGCAGGGCCGCATCGCCGAGGAAAGCCTGAAGCGGGCGCGCGACCTGGTCGAGGTCAACCGCCTGCTGATCGCCGCCGGCCGGCTGGCGCAGATCGAGCTGGTGCAGTCCGAGGCGGCGATCGCCCAGCAGGAGCTGTCGCTGGTCGCCGCCACCAACGGCACCGAGGCGGCGCGGCTGGCGCTGCTGGCGCTGATGGGCATCGACCCGGGCTCGCGCATCTGGGCCAGCGAGCGGCCGGCGGCCCCCTCCGTCCGGGTCGAGATGGACCGCGCTTTGGGCACCGCCTATGCGACGCAGCCCGGCTATCTCGGCCAGCTGCTGGCCATCGAGATCAACCGCATCAACCTCGACGTCGCCCGCAACCAGCGGCTGTGGGACGTCTCGGCGGTGGCCGGCATCGGCCAGCAGGCCAGCCGCACCCAGCTGATGGAGACGATCGGCGCGCTCAGCACCGTGCGCTCCGACTTCAACCTCGGGCTGCAGCTCAATATCCCGATCGGCTTCCCCTCGCGCGAGCAGCTCGAGGTCAATGCCGGCGTCGCGCTGCGCCAGTCGGAGCTGGCGGCCGACCAGGCGCGCGACAATGTCCGCATCCAGGTCGAGAACGCGGTGCGCGGCATCGAGGCGCAGCGCCGCCAGGCCGAGCTCGCCCGCCGCGCCCGCGAGCTGGCGCAGCAGCAGCTGGAGGCCGAGCTGCTGCGGCTGCAGGCCGGGCGGTCGAGCAACTTCCAGGTGGTCTCCTTCCAGGGCGCGCTGCAGCAGGCGGAGAGCACCGAGCTCGGCGCCGTCATCGCCTATCTCAACGCGCTGACCACCATGGACCAGGTGCTGGGCACCACGCTGGACACCTGGCGCATCACCCTGAACGAGCCGTGACCCTGTCCCACGATGACCTCGCGCGGCACGCCGCGCTGCTGACCGGCTGCCGCCGCGCTTTTTTGTCAGTTGGCGGCTCGTTGGCCGCCGGCTTCGGCGAGGTGGCCGAGGGGGACAGCGATTTCGCCGCCCGTGTCGCGGCGGAGGGCTTCGTCGAGGAGACGGCGCCCCGGCTCCGCGCCGGGCTGCGGCTGGAGGGGGCGGGGGGTGCGCTCTGCGTCGCCGACGATGCCGCCCGCGCCCTGACCGGGGCGCAGCGCACCGAGCTGCGGGCGCTGGCCCGACAGGCTGCCGAGGCGCTGGTGGCGCAGGGCGCGCTGGACCGGCTGGACCTCGACTTCAACGCGGCGCTGGACAGCCTGTCCGACGGGTTGCTGACCATCGGTGGCGACGGCGCGCTGCGCGCCATCAACGCCGCCGCCGCGACGATGCTCGGCGTGACGACGGCGCGCGCCCTCGGCGCGACCCTGGAAAAGATCCTGCCGGAGGAGGGGGGCGACGCGCTGCTCGACGCCATCCTGGCGCCGATGGATGCCGAGGCCGCCGCCCCCGACCGCCAGGTGGTCGGCTTCCAGGGCCGGCGCCTGGCCGTGCAGAGCCGCGCCTATCGCCTGCGCATCGGCCCCGAGGCCGGGCGGCTGGCGCTGACCGCCTCGCTCAGCGACGTCACCGAGACCGAGCGCCTGGCCGAGGCCGAGGCGGCGCTCGCGCGCGACATCGCCGCGCAGCACCGCGCGCTGCAGACCGCCTATCTGCAGCTGGAGCAATCGGCCGCCCGCATCCGCGAGACCGCGCGCCGCATCCGCGTCACCCGCATCGCCGGCGTGGCCGGGCTGGCGCTGCTGGTGGGCGGGCTCGCCGCCTACAGCCTGTGGCCGGCGGCCGACTGGGGCGGCGCCGCGCCGGTGGTGGCCGATGGCGGCCTGGCCCTGGCGCCGCAGCCGGTCTCGGCGCGGATCGCGGTGGTGGGGCTGCTCGATGCCGGGTCGCTGGTCAGCGTCGTCGGGCCCTTCGACGGGCTCGTGCAGCAGCGGCTGTTCCGCTATGGCGGCCAGGTCGAGCGCGGCGCCGCGCTGCTGCAGCTCGACCTCAAGGATGTCGAGGTGCGGCTGCGCGAAGCCCGCAGCGCCGAGATCCGCGCCCGCCAGAAGGTGGCCGAGCTGCGCGGCTGGCAGACCGGCTTCGAGGTCGCCCGCGCCCGCCGCGCGGTCGCCGCCGCGCAGCTGGAATCCGCCGACCTGGCGGCGCGCGCGGCGCAGACCCGGCTGCTGCTGTCGCGCGGCATCATCGCCGCCGACGAGCATCGCGCCCTGGTGCAGCAGCAGCGCAGCCAGCAGCTGCAGGCCCAGGCGGCGCAGAACGACCTGGAATCGACGCTGGCCCGCGGCGACGCGCAGACGCTGCACATCGCCGAGCTGGAACTGGCCAATGCCGAGGCGAAGGTCGCCGAGCTGGACGCCGACCTGGCCCAGGCGACGGTGCGCGCCCCCGTCTCCGGCGTCGTGCTGATGCCGCCCGAGCCCGCCGGCGGCGGCCGCCGCGCCGAGACGATCGAGGTGGGCTCGCGGGTGTCGCGCGGCCAGACCATGTTCACCATCGGCGCGCTGGAAAGCTTCCAGGTGCGGGCGCTGGTCGACGAGATCGACGTCAACAAGGTGCGCGTCGGCCAGGCGGTGGCGGTGACCGGCGACGCCTTCGGCGGCATCACGCTGGCCGGCCGCGTCACCGCCGTCGCCGCCCAGGCCGGCAGCGATGCCGGCGGGCGCGGCACCATGCCGAGCTTCCCGGTCACCGTCGCCATCGAGGGCATCGCGCCCGAGCAGCGCCGCCAGCTGGCGGTCGGCATGTCGGCCAGCCTTTCGATCATCACCTACGACAAGCCCGACGGCTATGTCGCGCCGCCGCACTTCGTCCATCTCGACGGCGCCGGGCAGCGGGTGATCCGGCTGCGCCGCGATGGGGTGGTGCGGGAGGTGCCGGTGGAGCTGGGGATCTCGACGCCGGAGGGGATCGAGCTGCGGGGGGCGCTGCAGCCGGGGGATGTGGCGCTGCCGTAGGGTGGGGCGGTTGAGTGAGTTTTTTCCGCCAGACTGCGTTGGTTTCTCGAGGAAGAAACAATTCAGATATTCTGGACTTGATCTACCTAAGTCAAAGCATTCTAATCCCCAGATAATTCTGAATTTTAGAAACTTCAGCATTGGCACAGATGGGGAAGCGAAAATTATCCATGGATAAAGGTGCACATTTCTATCGCTGTGATTTTCAAGTACATACGCCGCGCGATCAGAATTGGAATGGGCAGAATGCAGTAACGACTGAGGAGAGAGATGCCTATTCCAGAACTCTAATCCAGAATTGTCGCGATCGTGGATTACACGCTATCGCCATTACTGACCATCACGACATGGCTTTCCTGCCCCACGTTCAGCGCGCTGCGCTGGAAGAAACGGACGCGGACGGAGATCCGATTGCGCCAGAAAAACGCATAGTTATCTTTCCGGGCATTGAGCTAACGCTTGGGGTGCCGTGCCAAGCTATCCTACTGCTGGATGCCGACTTTCCGTCAAATATGTTCGTGCCTCTTCTGACAGCGTTGTCGGTGAATCCACCGCCAAATGACGAGCCGAGGAACGGGAACGTCGCTCGTATCGACCATATTCATTCATTTGGCCAATTGAAAGAAAATCTTGATCGAAATGAATGGTTAAAAGATAGATACATAATACTGCCAAATGTAAGCGGTGAAGGGAAATTCTCTCTACTTCGATCAGGGCAGATGGGTAAATATATTGAAATGCCGTGTGTGGGCGGATATCTTGATGGAGGTATAGAAAAAATCAAACCTGGGTTACTGAACATTATTGGTGGAAGAGATCATCATTGGGGTAATAAGCGTATCGCCTGTATCCAAACTTCGGATAATCGTCACGAGGATCACCGCGATCTCGGAAAGTATACGACATGGATAAAGTGGGCGACCCCAACAGCGGAAGCGCTTCGCCAAGCATGTCTCGCACAGGAATCGCGAATCTCTCATGAAACTCCGCAAATGCCGACATTGGCCATCGCTTCGATCAGTGTCAGCAATTCGAAATTCTTGGGCCCTCTCGATCTCGCGTTCAATAGTCAATACAATTCACTGATCGGCGGGCGAGGGACAGGGAAATCAACATTACTTGAGTATTTGAGGTGGGCACTTTGTGATCAGCCTCCGCATGTGATGGATGCAGACACTCCGAACTATCAGGCAAGGCGCGCAAGGCTGATAGAGGAAACATTAAAGCCGCTCGAGGCAACTGTTGACGTTCGCTTTGAGCTGAATGGTGTTCCGCATGTGGTGCGCCGATCCAGTGTCGACGGCACGATCAAACTGAAGATTGGCGGCAACGACATGCGCCCCTGCGCCGAGGATGAAATCCGCTCGCTGCTTCCCATTGATGCCTACAGTCAAAAGCAGCTTAGCGACGTGAGCGTGCGCTTAGACGAGCTTACCCGTTTCGTAACCGGACCTATCCGTGGCGAGCTTAATCGTATTGATCAAAGCTTAGCTGACCATGCGGAGCGCATTCGGCAAGGCTACGCCACGCGGCGCCGTCAAAGCACACTCGAATTGTCACGAAACAAGATCGAGCTTGAACACCGCTCTCTTAGCCAGCAAGCAGATGCCGTTCGCCTAGGGCTGACCGGATTATCCGAAGAAGATCGCGCCTTGCTGGACCGCGGTAAGATGTTCGAAGCAGCAAGCGCCACCAATCAGGCTTGGTTAACTGCCGTCGCCAGAATGCATGATATGCTCAGCGATTTGCGCGATACGGCGAGAACCAGTCTTGCCGGATTGCAGCCGCCGCCTTTGGATCCTCATAGCACGGCGCTAGGATCTGCGTTCCTGGAAGTTCAACAGTTCTTCGGTAGCTTGGAAGCGATGACCACAAGCGCTATCGGTCAAGCCGACGAGATGATCGATTCCGGCTACCCTCGCACCGGGTCAAACCCGTGGATGGAATGGCAGCAGGAGCATAGAGCCTTTAAGCTTACATATGACGCTGCTGTGCATAAATCTTCGTCGCACACGGAGAAGCTGGCTGAACTGCATCGCCTCGAGAAATTAGCGGCCCACACCGCACGAAGCGTTGCCAAGCTTAGCGAAGAGATCCTGATGCTTCAGGCTTCTGAAGCTTCATACCTCGCCGATCGCGCAGCCTGGGTAAAATTTCTTGACGAACGCGACGATTGTTTTGAGACGCAGTGTGCGGCTCTGACTGTTAACTCCAAAGGACTAATCCGAGCCTCGGTGCGCCGTATGGCCTCCGCCGACGACTTTGTCAGTGCCCTCAAGCAAGCAATGGCAGGGTCGCGAGTTCCTTCGGCAAAGCTGGAGGCGATTGGCGTAGCTATTGCTGAGCCCTCTGCTTCAAAAGATTTGTGGAGAGCCGTCCTTGCCGAACTTGAGCTGCTGGCCGAGCATGACCCAGAACATGATGGGGCGGAACGTAGCCCCGATGCCAAAACGTTAAGAAGGATTGGTCTGTCCGCGTCCGATCTTGAGCGGATTGGTAGGGCTCTCAAGCCGGATCAATGGCTGGCCCTCTCGCTCGTTCCAATCAAGAGCGTGCCCACCTTCGAGTACCGCTCGCGTGAAGACGAATATCTGCCGTTCAACAACGCGTCGGCCGGACAACAGGCTACTGCTCTGCTCCAGACCCTCCTTGCGCAGGGAACCGCTCCGCTGATTGTCGATCAGCCCGAGGAGGATCTCGACAATCCGGTGATGCTCGAGATCGTCAGGAGCATCTGGAACGCGAAACAACGTCGGCAGATCATCTTTGCCAGCCACAACGCAAACTTGGTCGTCAATGGCGACGCTGAGCTTGTCGCGTGGTGTAACTACCGCGCTCCTGGTGACCAATCCCGCGGAACTATTGAAGGCGCTGGCGCGATCGACATGCCGGATGCGCGCGACGCCATCAAGCGCATCATGGAGGGTGGTGCTGCCGCGTTTAACTTGAGGAGAGAGAAGTACGGCTTTTAGCAAGCCGGCCGAGGTTTCAAAGCGATGCGGGCAGGCAGCTGGCAGACTGGCCTAACTATTGTCAGCCGCTGGTTGGTGACGACATCCTGGACGAAACGATTACTTTCTAATCAGGCTCCTGCTCCTGTCCAACCGTGTGCCTCTCGCCCCAGACACTCCGTCTACCCCCGCGGTAGCGCATCCCGCTGCGTCGACGGCCGGGCATGCACCGTCAGCGTGCCCGCGCTGGCCAGGGCGTCGAGCAGCAATTCCCGCAGCAGGCGGATGTCGCGGATGCGGCCGAAGCTCGGGCGGTGGATCAGCGCCAGCTGGCGTTCCGGCGAGCTGCCATGCACCAGGCGATAGGCCACCATGTCGTCCAGCAGCGACCCCACCTGCACCGCCAGCTGCGGCAGCAGCGAGCAGCCCAGCCCATGGCCGATCATCTGCCGCAGCGTCTCCAGGCTGGCCGCCTGGCGGCCGCCCTGGACGCCGCGCCCGTTGCGCAGCGCCTGCGGGCAGCAGGCCAGTGCTTGGTCGCGCAGGCAATGGCCTTCGCTC
The DNA here is from genome assembly GCF_902706185.1 of Roseomonas sp. 18066. GTDB lineage: Bacteria > Pseudomonadota > Alphaproteobacteria > Acetobacterales > Acetobacteraceae > Pseudoroseomonas. Next base: position 30,786 of record NZ_CACSJM010000060.1, read on the forward strand.
AGCAGGATCAGGTCCTCGACGGGCAGGTCGGCGAGCTCGACGCGCTCGACCGCGGCCAGCGGGTGGTCGCGCGGCACGGCCAGCACCAGCGCCTCGCGGAACAGCGGCAGCGCGGTCAGGGCAGGGTCTTCCACCGGCGTGCTGGCGATCACCGCGTCCAGCTCGCCGGCTTCCAGCGCGTGGATCAGCGGGCGGGTCATGCCCTCGGTCAGCACCAGCTGCAGCTTCGGGTAGCGGGCGCGCATCGGCGCCAGCAGCAGCGGCAGCAGGTAGGGGCCGAGGGTGGCGATGACGCCCAGGCGGAAGGGCCCGGTCAGCGGCTCGGCGGCGGCCATGGCCAGCTCCCCCAGCCGGCGGGATTCGGCCAGGATGACGCGGGCCTGGGCCACCAGCGGCGCGCCGGCGGCGGTGACCAGCACGCCGCGGGCGCCGCGCTCGAACAGGGTGACGCCCAGCGTTTCCTCCAGCTTGCGCAGCTGCGCGCTCAGCGTCGGCTGGCTGACATTGCGCGACTGCGCCGCCTTGCCGAAATGCAGGAACTCGGCGACGGCGACCACGTAGTCGAGGTCGCGGATATTCAGGCCTGCCAGATTCATGCGCGCGATAATCCTGCTGCGCCGCCGCGAATCGCCGGCTGGTCCGGGGCCGCGGGGCGCGGCGCCGATTATGCGCCGGTCGGCGCCGGCCGCGAAGGCGAAGCTGACGCCTGGGGTGCCGCCACCGAGGGACCCAGCAGGCCGCCCGGCGCGGTGGCCATCATCAGCGTGACGGCGGCGGTCAGCAGCAGCAGGGTGCGGGTCATGGCGGGGCTCCTTCCGGGCAGCGGGTCTGCGATGCCCTGATCCTGACGCCGGGTTCGGGGTGCCGCCATGCGATGGGCTCTATCGCCGCGATAGGTCCCCCCTCTGGCCCCGCGACCTCTGGCGCGGCCGCGTCCTTCGGGGGATGCTGCCGGGCAGAGGGGGAACCGCATGACCAGGACAGCAGCGCCGGCTGCCGGCCGCGCGCCACGACGCGCATGACGCCGCGCAGCCCGGCCTTCGCCCCCTTCGCCATCCGGAGCTATCGCTTCCAGTGGTCGGCCGACCTGATGACCTCCTGGGCCTTCGAGATGGAGACCCTGATCCTCGGCTGGTACATCATCGTCCAGACCGAGTCGGTGCTGCTGGTCACCCTCTTCGGCTCGCTGCAGTTTTTGGGAACCCTGGTGGCGCCGCTCTTCGGGCTGCTGGGGGATGCCATCGGCCATCGCCGCGTGCTGGCTGCGATGCGGCTGTCCTATGCGGCGATCGCCGTGGTGCTGGCCGTGCTGGCGCTGACGGACAGCTTGACGCCGCTGCTGGTGCTGGTCGGCGCCGGCATCGCGGGGATGATCCGGCCTTCCGACATGGGCATCCGCAATGTGCTGATCGGCGAGACCATGCCGGATGACCGGCTGATGAGCGCGGTCAGCCTGTCGCGCATCACCACCGATTCCGCCCGTGTCGTGGGCGCCCTGGCGGGTGCCGGCACCGTGCTGGCGCTCGGCATGGGCGAGGCCTATCTCGCCGTCGTCGCCTGCTACCTGGCCGGGCTGGCGCTGACCTTCGGCATCGCGGTGCCGGCCCGCGCGGCGGTGCGCGCCGCCAGCAACCCGCTGCGCGACCTGGCCGAGGCCGCCCGCGCCGTCTGGCAGGCGCCGCCGCAGCTGGCCGCCATGCTGATGGCCTTCCTGGTCAACCTGACCTGCTATCCCTTCAGCCTCGGCCTGCTGCCCTATGTGGCGCGCGACATCTATGGCGGCAGCCAGGCGTCGCTGGGCTACCTGGTGGCGGCGGTGGGGGCGGGCAGCATCCTGGCCTCGCTGCTGCTCAGCAGCCTGGGCAGCCGGGTGAAGTCAGGGCGGATGATGCTGGTCTTCAGCCTGGTCTGGCACGGGCTGGTCATGCTGTTCGGCCAGGTGACGACGCTGTCCGGCGGGCTGGTGATCCTGCCGCTGATCGGGGTGGCGCAGATGCTCTGCACCCTGCCGATGTCGGTGCTGCTGCTGCGCGGCGCGCCGCCGGGGCTGCGCGGGCGGATCATGGGGATGCGGACGCTGGCCATCTACGGGCTGCCGGTCGGGCTGCTGGCCTCGGGGCCGCTGATCGGCGGCATTGGCTTCCCGGCGACCACGGCGCTGTATGGCGGCGTCGGCATGCTGGCGACGCTGGCGGTGCTGGTGTTCTGGCGCCGCCACCTCTGGCCGGAGGCGGCGCCAGGGAACCACGGATAATCAGGCCTGGGCTTTTTCCAGCGCCCGGGCGGCGCGCAGCACCAGCGCCTCGCCGAACATCGGCCCCACGACCTGAAAGCCAACCGGCAGCTTGCCGACGGTGCCGCAGGGCACCGAGATGGCCGGCTGGCGGCTGAGGTTGAAAGGCCAGGTGAAGGGCGTCCAGTCGTACCAGTCCGGGAAGCGCGCCTTGTCCGGCGTGTTCACCCCGGCGGCGAAGGGCAGCACCGGCAGGGTCGGCGTCACCAGCAGGTCGAAGCTCTGGTGGAACCGCTGCATCGCCTGGCAATGCGCCCGCGCCGCATCCTGGGCGCGCTGCAGCGCCGACGCCGTCAGCTCCTGCGCCGAGACCACCAGCTCCAGCAAGTCGGGCTCGATGGTCTGCAGCCCGGCGCCGTCCACCGGCGAGAGCGTCGCGGCGAAGGCGGCGCGCCAGATGACGTCGAGCGGGCCGCGAAGGGGTGAGAAATCGAGATCCACCTCCTCGAGGATCGCCCCCGCCCGGCCCAGCGCC
>NZ_CACSJM010000061.1 GCF_902706185.1 Roseomonas sp. 18066
CGCCCGCCCGCCTCTGGGCGCGCCGCCCGTCCGCATCAACCTCTATTCCGACACCCAGACCCGCCCCACCGCCGCGATGAAGGACGCCATGATGGCGGCCGAGGTCGGCGACGAGCAGCATGGCGACGACCCCACCGTCCATGCCCTGAACGACCGCATGGCCAGGCTGCTGGGCAAGGAGGCCGCGGTCTTCCTGCCGTCGGGCACCATGTGCAACGTCATCGCCATCCTGACCCATTGCCGCCATGGCGAGGAGGTGCTGGCGCATGAGACGGCGCATATCCTCTCGAGCGAGGGCGGCACCCATGCGGCGCTGGCGGGCGTGCAGATCAACCCGCTGCAGGGCCCGCGCGGCATGTTCGACGAAGCCACGCTGCGCGCCGCCATCCGTGGCGGCGGCCGCTACGCCCCGCCGCAGCGCCTGCTGGAGGTGGAGCAGACCGCCAATATCGGCGGCGGCGCCATCTGGCCGCAGGCGCAGCTCGACAGCGTCGTGGCCGTGGCGCGCGAGCAGGGCTGGTCGACCCATATGGACGGCGCCCGGCTGATGAACGCCGTGGTCGCCGCCGGCATCCCGGCCGACGAGATGGTGGCCGGCTTCGACAGCGTCTGGCTGGACTTCACCAAGGGGCTGGGCGCGCCGCTCGGCGCCGTGCTCGCCGGGTCGGAGGAATTCATCGGCCAGGCCTGGCGCTGGAAGCAGCGGCTGGGCGGCTCGATGCGCCAGGCCGGCATCGTCGCCGCCGCCTGTATCCACGCGCTCGACCACCATGTCGACCGCCTGGCCGAGGACCATGCCAACGCCAAGGCGCTGGCCCGCGGGCTGCGGCAGATCGAGGGCATCGTCGTCGAGGAGCCCGACACCAACCTGGTCTTCTTCGACGTCACCGGCACCGGCCATGGCACGACGGCGGTGGTCGACGCGCTGCGCCTCGAAGGCATCCAGCTGTCGATGCTGGGCGGCCGCATCCGCGCCTGCCTGCATCTGGACGTCACCGCGGCCATGGTCGAGGAAACCCTGCAGGTGATGCGGGCGACGCTGGCGAAGTGACGCGGCGGCGCCGGGGGGCAGTTGCCTCCCGGCGCCCTGCGCGTCAGGCGACCATGTCGGCGAAGGCGAGGCGGCCCTCGTCGCGGCCGAATTGCAGGAAATGCAGCAGCGGATCGAGCCCCGCCGCGGCGACATCGGCATAGGCGGCGCGATACGACACGCCGTCGAAACGCGCCGAGGCGCTGCGCCCCTCCTGCCACCCGTATTCGTGGTAATGCGCCAGCGGGTCGAGCGCGGCCGCCGCGACATCGGCATTCGCCGCCAGATAGGCCGCCGTGTCGAAATAGGCATTGGGGTCGCGCCCCTCCTGCCAGCCATGGCTCAGGTAATGGGTCCAGGCATCGACCCCGGCGGCGCGCAGGTCGGCATTCGACAGCAGGTAGTATTCGGCATCGAAGCCCTCGGCGGTCAGGCTGCCGATCACCGGGCCGATCGCCCTTCCCTCGGCCTGGCCATGCGCCAGGAAATGCTCCAGCGGATCGATGCCCGCCGCCGCGACATCGGCATTGCGCGTCAGGTAGTAGGCGGTGTCGAAGCCGGCCGAAGGGTCGCGCCCCTCCTTCCAGCCATATTGGTGGTAGTGCTGCAGCGGATCGATGCCGGCCGCGGCGATATCGGGGTTCAGCTGCAGGTAGCCGCTGGTCGAGAACAGCGCATTGGGGTCGCGCCCCTCGCGCCAGCCGGTCCCGCCGAAATGCAGGTCGGCATCGGCGCCGGCGCGCCAGATGTCATGGTTCTGCGTGTAGTAGAAAAGATCGTCGACCAGCGCATTGCCGTCGCTGCGGGTGACGGTGCCGTCGTTGAAGGCGAAGGCATCGATGCGGATGGTCAGGTCGCCGCCTTCATCAGGCCGTTCGAAGCTGAGATAGCGACCCTCGAAGCCGTAGGTCACCTCGGTCAGCGCCGCCGAGATCACCGCCGTGTCGAAGCCGCCGCGCCCGTCGAGGATATTCACCCCCGCGCCGCCGGCCAGCCGGTTGTCGGCATCGTTGCCGGCCATCACGTCATTGCCGCTGCCGCCGACGGCGTTCTCGATCAGCGAGCGCGCATCGTTTTGGTATTGCAGCGCGTTGTAGACATTGGCCTGGGCCCGGGCGTCCGGCGCCAGCAGCGCGCGCTGCCCATAGCCCAGCACCGACCAGCCGCCGGGCGCCAGGTCGACCTGCAGGTCCTCGGCATAGGCCGAGAAGTCATAGGTGTCGTCGCCGCCGCCATCCCAGAGGGTCAGCAGCACCACATTCGCCATTGGCGCGCCCTGGTCGATGCCGTTGATCGACATCTCGCCGGTCAGCGGGTCGAAGCGATAGACGGTGTCGCCGGCATTGGTCTGGAAGTTGGCGCCGTAGAGGTATTGCAGCGCCGCGATGTCGTACATCATCAGCGACTGCGGGAAATGGCCTTCCTGCACCGTGATGCCGACGTCGAACTGGCCGCCCGGAAAAGCGCGGTAGGTCATGATCGAGAATTCGACGCCGTCGCGATCCGGCGACAGCGCCGGCACGGCGACGCCATAGACCTCGTCGGGGCTGCCGGTGTCATGCCCGTGCTTCAGCCCCAGCGCATGGCCGATCTCGTGCATGACGTTGAAATAGGCGTAGCTGCCGCGCGGCGCGGTGGCGAAGATCTCGTCGTTGAACCAGACGTTGCCGGCCTCGCTGTCGGGCGAGAAGCGGGGCGGATTGGCATGCGCCGTCGCCTCGCTGGTCAGCGTCGCGAAGGTCAGCAGGCTGGCCTCGCCCGGCGCCACCTCGCGGAAGCTCACCTGCGCCACGGCGGCATATTGCGACTGCAGCGCCAGCCGGATCGCCGCCGCCAGGTCCGGCGTCACCGTGCCGAACTCCGACAGGTCGACGCCCTCCTCGGTGCCCGAATAGCCGCCGGCGTCTTCCGGGAAGCTGAAGGTCAGCTCCGTCGCCTTCCAGCGCACCCCCCACAGCACCGCATCGACATTGCGGTCGCCCGTCCCCGGCACCCGAAATCCCAGGCTCATCTTGTCCCCCCCAACCGCGCGCACGCCTCCCCCGAGGCCCGCTGCCAGCCAAGCATCCGGCGCAACACCGCGCAAATCTCAAATGTCTCGAATATTTGGCGCTGCGTTGCGGCCGGGGACAATTTCCCCGGCCGCGCGCTGGGGGGTCAGCCCTTGGCCGAAGCCAGGCGGGCCAGCAGCCGGGCGTGGCTGCGGGTGCCGGCATGCAGGCAGGCCAGCTCGAACTTCTCGTTCGGGCTGTGCACCTGGTCGTCATCCAGGCCGAAGCCCATCAGCAGGCTATCCAGCCCCAGCACGCTCTTCAGGCTGGAGACCACGGGGATCGACCCGCCGCCGCCCGACAGCACCGCCGGCTTGCCGAACTCTTCCGCCAGCACCGCCGCCGCCGCCTGCACGGCGGGCGAATCGGTCGGGATCGAGACGCCCGGCGCCAGGCCGAAGATCTGCAGTTCCAGCCGCGCATCCGCCGGCAGGCGGGATTGGACGAACTCCCGGATGCCCTCGACGATCTTCGCCGGGTCCTGGCCGGGGACCAGGCGGCAGGACAGCTTGGCATGGCCCTCGCTGGCGATGACGGTCTTCGAGCCCTCGCCCATATAGCCGCCCCAGATGCCATTGACGTCCGCCGTCGGGCGGGCCCAGAGCCGCTCCGGCGCGCTGCGCCCCGCCTCGCCGCCCGGCACCGACAGGCCCTGGGCGCCGAGGAACGCCGCCTCGTCGAAGCCCAGCGCGTCCCAGGCGGCGCGCTCGTTGCCGCCCGGCTCGATCACGCCGTCATAGAAATTCGGGATCTGGATGCGGCCCTGGTCGTCATGCAGGTCGCCCAGGATCCGCGTCAGCAGGTTCAGCACATTGCCCGCCGAGCCGCCGAACAGCCCCGAATGCAGGTCGCGGTCGCCGAGCTTCAGGTCGATCTGCACATAGGCCATGCCGCGCAGGCTGACCGTCAGCGCCGGCACCCCCGGCGCCCACATGTTGGTGTCGCTGATCAGCGCCAGATCGGCCGACAGCGTCGCCTTCTCCTCGGCGAGGACGGCGTCGAGATTGGCGCTGCCGATCTCCTCCTCGCCCTCGACCAGCACGGTGACGCGCACCGGCGGGCCGCCCGCCACCTTGTTCCAGGCCCGGAGCGCCGCCAGCCAGGTCAGCACCTGGCCCTTGTCGTCCACCGCGCCGCGCGCCACCAGCCGCGGCCCGCGCGGGCCCTCGGTGATGACGGGGTCGAAAGGCGGGCTGGTCCAGAGCGCCAGCGGCTCCGGCGGCTGCACGTCGTAATGGCCGTAGATCAGCACATGCGGCGCGTCGCCGCCCGGCCCCGGATGGCTGGCGATGACCACCGGATGCCCCGGCGTCTCGCGCAGGCGGGCCGCGAAGCCGATGGCCTCCAGCTCCTTCAGCAGCCAGCCGGCGGCGCTGCGGCAATCGGCGGCATGGGCGGGCTGGGCGCTGATGCTCGGAATGCGCAGCCATTCGATGAGGCTGGCCTCGGTCTCGGCCCGGGCGGAATCGAGCGCGGTCAGAACCCGCGCGAGGGTGTCGGTGCTGTTCATAGGGAAGAGTGTCAGGTCAGGAAGCGATCAGGGGAAGACAGGGAAAAGGTCGGGGGAATGAATTCCCCCGAACCCCCATCTTTTTTCTGATGACCGGCCGTTTGCAGACCTGCGCCTTACCGGCGCCGTGGCCAGGGCATCACCGCGGGACGCAGAATACAAAAACAGCGCGACCTCGAAGGTCGCGCTGCGCATCGGCCGTGGCACGTTCTGTCCCCACGTGGACACGGCAGTCTGAAAGAAAAAAGAAGGGGTCGAGGGGAATTCATTCCCCTCGCCTGCCCAGCGCTTCTCTACAGAACTCTTCTCTTCAAAGAGCCCCAGCAATCGCCAGGAAGTCTTCCGCCTTCAGGCTCGCTCCGCCGATCAGCCCGCCATCGACATTGGGCAGCGCCAGGATGGCCGCCGCGTTGGAGGGCTTCATCGAGCCGCCGTAGAGGATGCGCAGCTTGGCGCCCGTGGCGCCCAGCTCGGCGCGGATGCGGGCGTGCATGGCGGCGATGTCGTCCTCGGTCGGCGTGCGGCCGGTGCCGATGGCCCAGACCGGCTCATAGGCCACGACGCCCCCGGCGGCGGCGAAGCCCTCGGGCAGGCTGCCGGCCAGCTGGGTGGCGACCACCGCCTCGGCCTGGCCGGACAGGCGCTCGGCCTCGCTCTCGCCGACGCAGACGACCGGGACCAGCTTGGCGGCCAGGGCGGCCTCGGCCTTGGCGCGGACGGTCGCATCCGTCTCGCCGTGGTCGGCGCGGCGCTCGGAATGGCCCAGGATGACATAGCCGGCGCCGAGATCGGCCAGCATGGCGGCCGAGACATCGCCCGTGTGGGCGCCCTTGGCGGCCGCGTGGCAGTCCTGGGCGCCGAGGGCGACCTCGCTTTTCAGCAGGGCGCCGGCGACCGGGACCAGGTGGGGAAAGGGCGGGCAGACCAGCAGGTCGGCCTTCTGCGGCGGGGCGGCGGCGACCGACCGGGCCAGGTCGATGGCCTCGGCCAGCGTCCCGTTCATCTTCCAGTTTCCGGCGATCAGGGGGCGCACACCCGGGGTCATGGCTCGGCTCCATCGGTTGGTCGCGGGTGCCGGCGGCGGGCCCGCTTCGGGCAAAAGGCGCTACAGGCCATGGCGGCGTTTGGCAACCGGGCGGGTTTTCCCTATGGTCCGCCCGCCTTCATCGCCGCGGAACACAATGCTCACTGCCCTGCGCCGTCTTGCCGGTACCTGGTTCGCCAAGGGCCTCTTCCTGCTTCTGGTCATGTCCTTCGCCATCTGGGGCATCGAGGACGTCGTCCGCAATTTCGGCGCCGACACCGCCGTCGCCCGCGTGGGCGGCGAGCGCATCGAGCTGCCCGAGGCGCAGAACGCCGCGCGCCGCGAGGTGCAGCGCGTCCAGCGCCAGCTCGGCGGCAGCTTCGAGATCAATGCCGAGATGTCCCGCGCCATCGCCCGCCAGGCGGTGGAGGGCATGGTCATGGACCGCGTCCAGCGGCAGGAGGCGGCCCGCCTCGGCCTCGCCGTCCCCGATGCCGCGGTGCGCGACTATGTCTTCGCCATCCCGGCCTTCCAGGGCGCCGATGGCCGCTTCAACCGGATGGCCTTCGACAGCTTCCTGCGCAACAACGGCATGACCGAGGCGGCCTTCCTGGGCCTGTTGAAGGCCGACCTGCTGCGCCAGCAGCTGGCCGGCGCGGTCCGCTCGGGCGCCTCCGGCCCCGACGCGCTGACCCGGCCGCTGCTGGCCTGGGAGCGTGAGCAGCGCGTCGCCGAGATCGTCGCCCTGCCCTTCCCGGCGGCGCCGGAGCCGGCGGCCCCGGACGAGGCGGCGCTGACCCGCTTCCACGAGAACAATGCCGACCGCTTCTCGGCCCCGGAATACCGCCACATCGTGCTGGGCGTGCTGTCGCCCGACACGGTGATGGCCGATGTCCAGGTCACCGAGCCCGACCTGCGCGCCTATTACGACGCGCATCTGGGCAATTACGAGAAGCAGGAGCGCCGGCGCATCGAGCAGGTGCTGATCGGCGACCGCGAGAAGGCGGTGGCGCTCGCCGCCCGCTGGCGCGAGGGCGCCGACTTCGCCGCCATGAAGACCGCGGCCGAGGCCGAGGGCGGCCAGGCCACCGAGCTCGGCGAGACCGACCGCACCAGCCTGCCGCTGCCGGAGCTGGCCGAGGCCGCCTTCGCCCTGGCCCAGGGCGGCGTCAGCGAGCCGGTCGAGACTGCCTTCGGCTGGCATGTGCTGCATGTCAGCGCCATCGAGGCCGGCGAGACCCGCGGCTTCGACGCCGTCCGCGCCGAGGTCGAGACCGCCCTGAAGCGCGACCGCGCGACCGATGTCGCCTTCGAGCGCGCCAACCAGGTCGAGGACGCCCTGGCCGCCGGCGGCAGCCTGGCCGAGGTCGGCCCGCGCTTCGGCCTGCAGGTGGCCGACGTCACCGTCGACGCCAATGGCCGCGGCCGCGACGGCGCCTCGGTGGCCCTGCCGCTGACCGGCCAGCCGCTGCAGATCGCGCTGCGCGCCGCCTTCGCCGCCCAGCAGGGCGAGATGCCGCGCCTGGCCGAGGCCGGCCAGGTGGCGCTCTTCGCCGTCGAGCTGAAGCAGGTCATCCCCGCCGCGCTGCGCCCCTTCGCCGAGGTGCGCGAGCAGGTGCAGGACGCCTGGGTCGCCGCCGAGCGCCGCCGCCACCAGGAGGAGCGCGCCGCCGGGCTGATGGCCGCGGTGAAGGACGGCAAGTCGCTGGCCGACGCCGCGCGCGAGGCCGGGCTGGTCGCCCGCCGCATCGGCCCGGTCACCCGCGACAGCCAGGAGCCGAACGTGCCGCCGGAGATCCTGGCGCCGCTCTTCGCAACCGCGCCCAACGCCACCACCATGGCGGAAGGCACGCTGGGCTTCACCGTCGCCCAGGTCGCCCAGGTCATCGCCTTCGACCCGGCCAGCGACCCGCTGGCGCTGGGCCGCACCCGCAGCACCGTCGAGCAGGCGATGCTGGCCGACCTGGAGAGCCAGTTCCTCGACGCGCTGCGCGGCCGTGCCGAGATCACGGTCAACGAGACGGTGCTGAACCAGGTGTCCAACCCGTGACCCCGCCCGCCAGCCCCGATTTCTCGGCTTTCGCCGCCGCCCTCGGGGCTGGCCAGGGCCAGGTGCTGTGGCGCGAGCGGGTGGCCGACCTGGACACCCCGGTCGGCGCCTATCTGAAGCTGGTCCAGGGCCAGCCCAACGCCTTCCTGTTCGAAAGCGTCGAGGGCGGCGCCGCCCGCGGCCGCTATTCGGCGATCGGCCTGTCGCCCGACCTGATCTGGCGCAGCCGCGACAGCCTGGCCGAGATCAACCGCCACGCCCTCTCCGCCCCGCATGCCTTCGTCGCTGAGGCGGAGGCCCCGCTGAAAAGCCTGGCAGCCCTGGTGGAAGAGTGCCGCATGCCGCTGCCGGCCGGCCTGCCGCCGATCGGCGTCGGCCTGTTCGGCTATGTCGGCTACGACATGGTCCGGCACATGGAGAAGCTGCCGGCGCTGAAGCCGGACGTGCTGGGCATCCCGGATTCGGTGATGATGCGGCCGACCCTGGTCGCCGTCTTCGACCACGTCCGCGACACCCTGACGCTCTGCGCGCCCATCTGGCCCGGCCAGGACGCGCAAGCCGCCTGGGACGCCGCGCAGGCCCGGCTCGACGAGGCCGAGGCCGCCCTCGACCGCCCGCTGCCCCGCCCGGCGCCGCCCGCCAACCTGCCCGCTTTGCCCGAGCCGTCGAGCAACTTCACCAAGCCGGACTTCCTGGCCGCCGTGGAGAAGGCGAAGGAATACATCCGCGCCGGCGACGTCTTCCAGGTCGTCCCCAGCCAGCGTTTCTCGGTGCCCTTCGGCCTGCCGCCCTTCGCGCTCTACCGCGCGCTGCGGCGGATCAACCCGGCGCCCTTCCTGTTCTTCTTCGACTTCGGCGGCTACGCCGCCGTCGGCGCCAGCCCGGAAATCCTGGTGCGCCTGCGCCAGGGCGAGGTCACCGTGCGGCCGCTGGCCGGCACCCGCCCCCGCGGCGCCACCCCCGAGCTCGACCTGGCCCTGGAGAAAGAGCTCCTCGCCGACGAGAAGGAGCGCGCCGAGCACCTGATGCTGCTCGACCTCGGCCGCAACGATGTCGGCCGGGTCTCGAAGATCGGCACGGTGAAGGTCACCCAGAGCTTCACCATCGAGCGCTACAGCCAGGTCATGCACATCGCCAGCGAAGTGCGCGGCCAGGCCCGCCCCGAGGTGACCGCCCTCGAGGCGCTGGCCGCCGGCTTCCCCGCCGGCACCCTGTCCGGCGCGCCCAAGGTCCGCGCCATGGAGATCATCGAGGAGCTGGAACCCTCCCGCCGCGGCCTCTACGCCGGCGGCGTGGGGTATTTCGGCACCGATGGCGGCATGGACACCTGCATCGCCCTGCGCACGGCGCTGGTGAAGGACGGCACCATGCACGTCCAGGCCGGCTGCGGCGTCGTCGCCGATTCCGATCCGGTCGCGGAATACGAGGAAACCCGGGCGAAGGCGCGGGGGCTGTTCAGGGCGGCGGAAGAAGCGGTCCGCTTCGCGGCGGGTCGTAGGTAAGAATAGGGGGCAGGCCAGGGGAATGAATTCCCCTGGACCCCTTCTTTTTTCTGATCACCGGCCGTTCGACAACCAGCGCCCTGCCGCAGACGCACCAGGGCAGCACCGCGGGACGCCATTTTAATACAACGGCGCACCCTCGAAGGTCGCGCCCCGGCCGGGCCGTTTCACCGCCCGTCCCCACCTGGACACGGCAGTCACCGCAGAAAAAAAGAAGGGGGTCCAGGGGGAATTCATTCCCCCTGGCCTGCCGGCATCTTTCTCTTCACCAACCCTTCTCTCCCCCAAAGCTTGACCGCGCGCCGGCCGCGGGCGAAGGATCGGGCGCCATGATCCTGCTCATCGACAACTACGACAGCTTCACCTTCAACCTCGTCCATTTCCTCGGCGAACTGGGGGCGGAGGTTCAGGTCTGGCGCAACGACGCCCTGACGCCGGAGCAGGCTCTGGCGCTGAAGCCCGAGGCCATCCTGCTGTCCCCCGGCCCTTGCACGCCGCGGGAAGCGGGCATCTGCCTGCCCTTGATCAAGGCGGCTGCCGAGGCGCGGGTGCCGCTGATGGGCGTCTGCCTGGGGCACCAGGCCATTGGCGACGCCTTTGGCGGCATCGTCGAGCGCGCGCCGCAGCCGGTGCATGGCAAGGTCTGGCCGGTCAGCCATCGCGACACCGACCTGTTCGCCGGGCTGCCGAGCCCGTTTGCCGCCACGCGCTACCACTCGCTGGTGGTGCGGCGGGAGGGGCTGCCGGCCGAGCTCGAGGTCACCGCCTGGACCGAGGACGGGCTGATCATGGGCCTGGCGCATCGCGACCTGCCGATCTGGGGCGTGCAGTTCCACCCCGAGAGCATCGCCAGCGCGCATGGCCACGACCTGCTGCGCAATTTCCTGACCATGGCCGGCGTCACCCTGCCGGCCGCCACCGAGACCCGCTGATGATCTCCTTGAAGCCGGTGCTGGCACGGCTCGCCTTGGGCGAGACGCTGGCGGAGAGCGAGGCCGAGCAGGCCTTCGGCGTCATCATGAGCGGCGAGGCCACCCCGGCCCAGATCGCCGGCATGCTGATGGCGATGCGGGTGCGCGGCGAGACGGTCGCCGAGATGACCGGCGCGGTCCGCGCCATGCGCGCGCGGATGATCGCCATCGAGGCGCCGGCCGGCGCCATCGACCTGGTCGGCACCGGCGGCGACGGGGTGGGGACGCTGAATATCTCCACGGCGGCGGCCTTCGTCGTGGCCGGCTGCGGCGTGCCGGTGGCCAAGCATGGCAACCGGGCGCTGTCGTCGAAGTCCGGCGCCTCGGACGCGCTGTCGGCGCTGGGCATCAACATCGACATCCCCTTCGACCGGATGGCTTTGGTGCTGCGCGAGGCCGGCATGGTCTTCCTCGCCGCCCCCCGGCACCATTCGGCGCTGCGCCATGCGGCGGGGCCGCGGGTGGAGCTCGGCACCCGCACCATCTTCAACCTGCTGGGCCCGCTGACCAGCCCGGCGCGGGTGAAGCGGCAGATGACCGGCGCCTTCGCCCCGCAATGGCTGCGCCCGATGGCCGAGACCCTGGCCCGCACCGGCAGCGAGCATGCCTGGCTGGTGCATGGCGACGGGCTGGACGAGCTGACGCTGTCCGGCCCCAGCCAGGTGGTCGAGCTGAAGCACGGCCAGATCCGCGAATTCACCGTGACCCCGGCCCAGGCCGGCCTGCCGCAGGCGCCGCTGGCCGCGCTGAAGGGCGGCACCCCGGCCGAGAACGCGGTCGCGCTCGAGGCGCTGCTGCGCGGCGAGCATGGCGCCTATCGCGATTGCGTGGTCCTCAACGCCGCGGCGGCCCTTGTTGTGGCCGGCGAAACGAACGATCTGGCAGAAGCTGCCCGGCGCGCGGCGCGCTCGATCGACGATGGCGCGGCGCTGGCGGTGCTGGAGCGGCTGCGGCACGCGACCAACCCGCCTGCCGCCGACCCCGCGCCTGGCTGACCGACCGGCTCCCCCCCTTGCTGCCCTGCCCTGCGACGCCCGCGCCGAGAGACATGATGAACGCTGACACCCTGCCCGACACCCTGCTGCGCATCCTGGCCGACAAGGAGGTCGAGGTGCGCGAGCGCGCGGCGCTGACCCCGATCGGCGAGATGGAGAAGCGGGCCAAGGATGTCGCCCCCCCGCGCGACTTCACCGGCGCGCTCTGCTCGGCGGTGGCCGAGGGGCGCATCGGCCTGATCGCCGAGATCAAGAAGGCCTCGCCCTCGGGCGGGCTGATCCGCGATCCTTTCGAGCCCGCGACGCTGGCCCGCGCCTATGCCGCCGCCGGCGCCGCCTGCCTCTCTGTCCTGACCGACGCGCCGTATTTCCAGGGCACGCCCGCCGACCTGGTCACCGCCCGCAGCGCCTGCAAGCTGCCGGTGCTGCGCAAGGACTTCATGATCGACCCCTACCAGGTGTTCGAGGCCCGGGCGATGGGCGCCGACTGCATCCTGCTGATCATGGCCGCCCTCTCGGACGCCCAGGCGCGGGAGCTCGAGGACATCGCCCGCAGCCTGGACATGTCGGTGCTGGCCGAGGTGCATGACCGGCGCGAGCTGGACCGCGCGCTGGGCCTGCACACCCGGCTGATCGGCATCAACAACCGCAATCTGCGCACGCTGAAGACCGAGCTGGAGACGGCCGAGACGCTGTCGCCGCTGGTCCCCGCCGACCGCATCCCGGTGGCCGAGAGCGGCTTGCGCGACCCGGCCGATGTCCGCCGCATGGCCGCCGCCGGCGCGCGCTGCATCCTGGTGGGCGAGCACCTGCTGCGCCAGCCGGACGTGACGGCGGCCGCCCGCGCCATGGTCGAGGCCGGCTGAGCCGCATGGCCGGCGCGTCGGAGGGCAGCGGCTTCACCCATTTCGATGCCGAGGGCCGGGCGGTGATGGTCGATGTCTCGGCCAAGCCGGCGACGGCGCGGCTGGCCATCGCCCGCGGCCGGGTCGTCATGGCGCCGGCGACGCTGGCCGCCATCCGCGCGGGCGGCATCGGCAAGGGCGACGTGCTGGGCGTCGCCCGGCTGGCCGGCATCATGGCCGCCAAGAAGACATCGGACCTCATTCCGCTGTGCCACCCGCTGGCGCTGTCCTCGGTCCAGCTCGACCTGCTGCCGGACGGCGAGGCCGCCATCGCCATCGAGGCGCGGGTGAAGACCACCGGCCCGACCGGCGTCGAGATGGAGGCGCTGACCGCCGTCTCGGTCGCAGCACTCACCGTCTACGACATGTGCAAGGCGATCGATCGCGGCATGACCATCGAGGGCATCGGCCTGGCCCGCAAGGAAGGCGGCAAGTCCGGCCTTTGGGAAGCACCAGGGAAGACTGAAGCATGATCCCCGTCGAGGAAGCCCGCGCCCGCATCCTCGAGGTCCTGTCTCCGACCGGCGCCGAGACGGTGCCGCTGGCCGAGGCCTGGGGCCGCATCCTGGCCGCCCCCCTCGCCGCCCGGCTGACCCAGCCGCCGGCCGATGTCTCGGCGATGGATGGCTATGCGCTGCGCGCCGCGGATGGCGGCCTCGGCGCGGTGCTGAGGGTGATCGGCAGCGCCCCGGCCGGGCACCCCTTCGCCGGGTCGATCGGCTCGGGCGAGGCGATCCGCATCTTCACCGGCGGCCTGCTGCCGGACGGCGCCGACGCCATCCTGCTGCAGGAAGACGCAACGGCGGACAGCGATAAGGTTACCGTCAACGAGGCGGTGCAGCCCGCCCGCTGGATCCGCCGCCGCGGCCTGGACTTCACCGCCGGCGACACGCTGCTGCAGGCCGGCCGCAAGCTCACCGCGCGCGATGTCGGCCTGGCGGCGGCGAGCAACCATCCCTGGCTGTCCGTCCATCGCCGGCCGCGCATCGCCATCCTGGCCACCGGCGACGAGATCGTCCTGCCCGGCGAGCCGCTGCCCCCCGGCGGCATTGTTTCTTCAAACGCCCATGCGCTGTCGGCGCTGGTGCGAGCGGCGGGTGCGGAGCCAATGGTGCTGCCGATCGCCGGCGACAGCGAGAACGCCATCGCCCAGGCCGCCGCGGCGGCGCGCGGCGCTGACCTGCTGGTCACCACCGGCGGCGCCAGCGTCGGCGAGCACGACCTGGTGCAGCAGGCGCTCGGCCCCCAGGGGTTTTCCCTGGATTTCTGGAAGATCGCCATGCGGCCGGGCAAGCCGCTGATCTGGGGGCGGCTCGGCCAGACGCCGCTGCTCGGCCTGCCGGGCAATCCGGTCTCGGCGCTGGTCTGCGGCGTGCTGTTCCTCTGCCCGGCGATCGCCAGGCTGGCCGGCCTGCCCGCCGCCCCGCTGCCCTTCCAGCCGGCGGTGCTCGGCGCCGCGCTGACAGCGAACGACAAGCGCGAGGACTATCTGCGCGCTGGCGTCCACCGCGATGCCGGCGGCACGCTGGTGGTGACCCCGGCGCCGCGCCAGGACAGCTCGATGCTGCGCATCCTGGCCGGGTCGGATGCGCTGCTGAAGCGCGCGCCGCTGGCCGCGGCCCTGCCCGCCGGCGCCGTGGTCGAGGTTCTTCTGCTCAGCGACTTCGGCGTCTGAAGAAACGGCGGGGCTTTCAACGCCCAAGTCGCGGAAATCACGCCATTTGCCTGTTGACCGGCGGGAAAGAACTTTCGTAGAACATCGGCACGGTTGCCGCTTTGTTCGCGGCGGCCCCATGCCAAGGCGCGCCGCCATCCAGGCCGGCGCCAACAGGGAGCCGCGCATGCTGACCCGCAAGCAGCACGAGTTGCTGATGTTCATCGACCGGCACCTGCGCGATACCGGCTTCTCGCCTTCCTTCGAGGAAATGAAGGACGCGCTGACGCTGCGCTCCAAGTCGGGCATCCACCGGCTGATCACCGCGCTGGAGGAACGCGGCTTCTTGCGCCGCCGCGCCCATCGCGCCCGCGCCCTGGAAGTGATCCGGCTGCCGGAAAGCATCGCCCCCACCCCGCGTCTGGCGGAAGTCCGCGCCGAGGCGCGCGCCGAGCTCCGCGCCGAGGCGGCGAAGCCCGAGACCCGGGCCGAGGCCCCGCCCGCCGCCCCGGCGCCCGGCGGCAACGCCCCCGGCGGCAACGCCCCCGGCTTCAATGCCCCCGGCTTCAATGCCAACGTCATCCGCGGCAATTTCGCCAGCAACCTGCCCGGCGTGCCGCGCAGCACGCAGGAGGCGGGGGCGGTACACCTGCCGCTTTATGGCCGCATCGCCGCCGGCCTGCCGATCGAGGCGCTGCGCGACCAGGGCGCCAGCGTCGAGGTGCCGATGGCCCTCCTCGGCAATGGCGACCACTACGCGCTGGAGGTCGCCGGTGATTCGATGATCGAGGCCGGCATCCTCGACGGCGACACGGTGATCATCCGCCGCGACGACGTGGCCGAGAACGGCGCGGTCGTGGTGGCGCTGGTCGACGACATCGAGGTGACGCTGAAGCGGCTGCGGCGGAAGGGCAATTCCATCGCGCTGGAAGCCGCCAACCCGCGCTACGAGACCCGCATCTTCGGCCCCGACCGGGTCAAGGTGCAGGGTCGTCTGGTGGGGCTGCTGCGCCGCTACTGACCGGCCGGGGCACGGGCGGCGGCGGCACCCAGGGCCGCGCGCCGCGCCTCGCGCGGTCGCTTTCCATCACCGCGCCAGCCGGCGTCAGCCAGACGGCATGGGCGCCATCGCGCCAGGTGCTGAAACGGTCCAGCCGCGGCGTCCCGTCGCAGCGGCCGCGGATCGGCTCAGCCGAGAGCAGCAGCGCCGCCTGGCCGCAATGCGGCGCGGCCAGGATCGGCGGCGCCGGCTGCCCGCGCCGCGCCGGCACCGCCCGCAGCAGCAGCGCCACGCCGCCGCCGCCCTCGGGGGTGAAGCGGCATTCCCCGGGCGTGCAGTCCAGCCCCCCCACCGCGCCCCGCGGCGGCGCGATCTGAAAAGAAGCCTCGCCCAGGCCGCGCAGCCAGGTGTCGCGGGTGAAGGCGGCGACCGAGCCGGAGCGGGCCAGCACCGGCCCCTCCGCCGTGCGGAAGGCGATCAGCCGGGAATCGCCGCTGACCAGGATATCCGGCGGCGTGACCAAGGCCCCGCTCCCCAGCCCGGCGATGACGGGAAGAAAGCCGAGCCAGCGCCAGGGCCGCCGCCAGAGGCAGAGCCAGGCCAGGCCGAAGCTGGCCAGCGCCAGCCCCCAGCCCGGGATCGGCGGCGCCAGCAAAGCGGCGCCCGGCCAGGCCGCGACGGTGCCGGCAATGAACAGAATACCGTCGATGCCCCAGCCCATGACGGCCAGCGGCCAGGCCTCCAGCCCCAGCGGCAGCAGCAGCACGGCCAGCAGCCCGGCCGGCATCACCCAGAAGCTGGTCAGCGGCACCGCCAGCAGGTTGGCGGCGACGCCGTAGAGCTGCAGCCGGCCGAAATGGTGCAGGCCCGCGGGCATGGTGGCCAGCCCCGCGACCAGCGAGGTCAGCAGCAGCCCGGCCAGCACCAGCACGGGCCGCCGCCACCATTCGGCGCCTGACCGGAAGCCCGCCAGCCAGGCCGGCCGCGCCTCCGCCACCGCCAGCAGCGCCAGGACGGCCGAAAAGCTCATCTGGAAGGAGGGGCCGAGCAGCGCCGCCGGCTGCCAGGCCATCACCACCATCGCCGCCAGCCCCAGCGCCCGCAGCGACAGCGCCCGCCGCCCCAGCAGCAGCCCGGCGACCGCCAGCGCCGCCATGGCGAAGCTGCGCAGCATCGGCACCTGCATCCCCGTCAGCAGCAGGTAGCCTGCCCCCAGCCCCAGGCCGAGGGGGGCTGCCAGCCGCTTGCCATCCACCCGCAGCGCCAGCCAGGGCCACAGCGCGATCAGCAGGCGCAGCCCGGCGAAGCCCAGCCCGATGACGATGGCCATGTGCAGGCCGGAGACCGACAGCAGATGTGCCAGGCCGGAGTCGCGCATCGCCGCCATGGCCGGCGGCGGGATGGCGCTCTGGCTGCCGGTGATCAGCGCGGCGGCGATGGCGCCCTCGGGCCCGGGCAGGATGTCGCGGACGCGTTCCTCGATCACCCGGCGGGTGGCGGCGAAGGCGGGCGGATCGGCGGCCTCGCCGAGGCGCTCCGCCGGGCCCAGCGCGAATCCGGACCCGCCGAGCCCGGTGAAAAAAGCATCCCGCTGGAAATCCCAGGCGCCGGGATAGGCCGGCGGCGCCGGCGTCCGCAGCAGGGCGCGCACCCGCAACACCTCGCCGGGCGCCGGGCGTAGCGGGTCCTGGTCGCGCAGCCGCAGCCGGATCGGCCGCGCGGCGGGCGGCATCTCCTCCGACCAGCGCGCCGCTTCCAGCGTCACCCGCAGGGCGCTGGGCAATTGCTCCACCGCCGCGACCCGGCCGGTCACCTCCAATGCGGTGCGCGGCAGGCTGAGCGGCGCCGGCATCCGCTGCGCCTGGACCGCGCACCAGCCGAAGCCCAGGCAGGCGCAGGCGGCCAGGCTCACCCCCCAGCCGGACAGCCCCCAGCCACGCCAGGCCAGCAGCAGCGCCACCCCGACAAGCGCCAGCCCCAGCCACAAGGCGCCGGTCCCAGGCTCCTCGCCTTGGGCGAAGTAGGTCAGAAAGCCGGCGCCCAGCGCGACCGGCCACCACAGCGGCAGGCGCGACCATTCCTCGGCCAGCAGCGCGGCCGGCGCCGCCGGCCAGGCCCGTGGCCCCGCCCCGCTCATGGCGTCAAGGGATTCTCCCATTGTTCAACTTATACGCGCACTCTACAGGCGGGCGCCACGGTGGTAGAAGCGACGGCTCGAAGGAATTGGCCGAGCAATGACCGTACGCACCCGTTTCGCCCCCTCCCCGACCGGGTATCTGCACATCGGGGGGGCGCGCACCGCCCTCTTCAATTTCCTCTTCGCGCGCCACCATGGCGGGGAATACCTGCTGCGCATCGAGGACACCGACCGCCAGCGCTCGACGCCGGAAGCGGTGCAGCAGATCATGGACAGCCTGGAATGGCTCGGCCTCTCGGCCGACGCGCCGCCGGTGCTGCAGACCGCGCAGGAGCCGCGCCACGCCGCGGTGGCGCATGAGCTGCTGGCCGCCGGCCGCGCCTACCACTGCTACTGCAGCCCGGAAGAGCTGACCGAAATGCGCGAGACCGCCATGAAGGAAGGCCGCCCGCCGCGCTATGACGGCCGCTGGCGCGACCGCGACCCGTCCGATGCGCCGGCCGGCGTCAAGCCGGTGATCCGCATCAAGGCGCCGCGCGAGGGCGAGACCGTC
This sequence comes from Roseomonas sp. 18066, assembly GCF_902706185.1. Classification (GTDB taxonomy): domain Bacteria; phylum Pseudomonadota; class Alphaproteobacteria; order Acetobacterales; family Acetobacteraceae; genus Pseudoroseomonas. The sequence goes on from NZ_CACSJM010000061.1 coordinate 17,383, forward strand.
ATCCAGGACCTGGTCCAGGGCGAGGTCCGCGTGCAGAACACCGAGCTCGATGACATGATCATCCTGCGCTCGGACGGCACGCCGACCTACCTGCATGCCGTCGTCGTCGACGACCACGACATGGCCATCACCCACGTCATCCGCGGCGACGACCACCTGACCAACACCTTCCGTCAGGTGATGGTCTACGACGCCATGGGCTGGCGCCGGCCGCATTTCGCCCATATCCCGCTGATCCACGGCGCCGACGGCGCCAAGCTGTCGAAGCGCCACGGCGCCGTGGGCGCGCTGGAATTCCGCGACCAGGGCTTCCTGCCGGAAGCCGTCTGCAACTACCTCCTCCGCCTCGGCTGGGGCCATGGCGACGAGGAATTCGTCCCCCGCGACCGCGCCATCGAGCTCTTCGACCTGAAGGGCGTCGGCCGCGCCGCCAGCCGCATGGACTACGCCAAGCTCACCCACCTGAACGCCCAGTACCTGCGGCTGATGGACCCGGATGTGCTGGCCCGCCGCGTGCTGGAGATCATGGCCAGGCGCCCCTCCATCGGCTTCGGCGCCGAAGGGGCCGAGCGCGTCCGCCTGCTGATGCCCGACATCATGCCGCGCGCCCGCACCCTGAACGAAGCCGCCGACATGGCGCTCTTCGCGGTGGCCACCATCCCGCTCGCCTTCGAGCCCAAGGCGGAAGCCCAGCTCAACGACGAGGCCAAGGAGCGGCTGAAGGACCTGGCCATCTTCCTGACCGACGCGCCCTGGGAGCGCGCCGACCTCGACAAGTGGCTGCGCGACTATGCCGAGGTGAAGGAAATCAAGCTCGGCGCCGTCGCCCAGCCGCTGCGCGCGGCGCTGACCGGCAGCACCCAGTCGCCGCCGATCGACGCGGTGCTCTTCGCGCTGGGGCGCGGCGAGGCCATCTCGCGGATCCTGGCGGCGGCGGGCGAATAAGAAAGCAAGCAGCGGGGGAAGGTATTCCCCCGCACCCCCCCTTCTATTTTTGATCCACGGCAGCACCGATGAACCAGGCCCTCCTCGACTCCTTGAAGACGCTCCAGCCGGAACTGGAAAAAATCCGGCAGGATATCCACGCCCATCCCGAGATCGGCATGGAAGAGGAGCGCACCGCAGCACTCGTCGCCAGCAAGCTCAAGGAATGGGGCCTGGAGGTCACCGAAGGCGTCGGCCGCTACGGCGTCGTCGGCACCCTCAAAGGCAAGCTCGCCGGGCAGCGCGCCATCGGGCTGCGCGCCGACATGGACGCGCTGCTGATCAACGAGGCCACGGGCCTGCCCTACGCCTCGGTCAACGACGGCAAGATGCATGCCTGCGGCCATGACGGCCACACCACCATGCTGCTGGGCGCCGCGCAGTATCTGGCGCAGCACCGCGACTTCGGCGGCACCATCCAGTTCATCTTCCAGCCGGCCGAGGAAGGCCGCGGCGGCGCCAAGGCGATGCTGGCCGACGGCCTCTTCGAGCGCTTCCCCGTCGACGCCGTCTACGGGCTGCACAACGAGCCGGGCCTGCCGCTCGGGCAATTCGCCATCCGCCCCGGCCCCTTCATGGCGGCGCCCGACCGCTGGCTGGTCACCTTCCGCGGCACCGGCGGCCATGGCGGCGCCACGCCGCACCTGGCGACCGACGTCACCGTGCTGCAGGCGCAGTTCATCCTGGCGCTGCAGACCGTGGTCAGCCGCAACATCTCGGCCATCGACCCGGCGGTGATCAGCGTCGGCGCCATCGCCGGCGGCGCCTTCGGCTCGACCAACGTCATGCCGGCCGAGATCCGCATCGGCGGCACCGCCCGCTCCTTCACCCCCGACGTGCGCGACATCATGGAGCGCCGCATGACCGAGCTGGCCCAGGGCCTGGCCGCCACCTTCGGCTGCACCGCCGAGGTCGCCTACAGCCGCAACGGCATCCCCGTGGTCAACCACGAGGAGCAGACCGCCATCGCCGCCCTCGCCGCCTCGGCCCTCGTCGGCACCGTGGCCGTGGACGCGAAGGCGCCGCAGATCACCGGCGGCGAGGACTTCGCCTATATGCTGGAAGCCAAGCCCGGCGCCTTCATCTTCCTGGGCCAGGGCGCCGGCGGCGCCACCTCCGAGGGGCTGCACACGCCGACCTACAACTTCAACGACGACGCCATCGCCTATGGCATCGGCTACTGGGTGTCGCTGGTCCAGGAAGAGCTGAAGCTCGCCTGAGGGGTCAGGCCTGACGCCTGAGTGTCTGGACGCCCGGTGCCAGACCCGCTTACCTGCCGCAGCCACAGCGAGAGGATTTTTCGCGCATGCGGATCGCGGCAGGATTTCTGGGGATCGGGTTGGCGCTGGGGCTCGGGCTGACGCCCGGGGCGGCGCAGGCGCCGCAACCGCCGCATGCCTGGATCTTCGGCAGCTGGACCGGCGGCTACTTCCCCGCCACCGAGACCCGCGGCGCCGACTGCGCCGGCCAGCCCAGCGTCATCTTCACCCGCGACGTGGTGATGCGCTCCAGCCCGCTGGACATTCCCTATCGCCAGCGGCTGATCGAGACCGCCTCGGCCGAGCCCAACGGCCTGACCATCCGCCTGGCCCCGCTGGCGCCGCCGGGCAGCCGCAGCCTGCCGCCCGGCATCGGCTTCGGCTGCGACGGCGACCCCAACCTGCTGCGCATCGAGCGCCGCGGCCCGGACGAGATCGTCTTCCCCAACTGCGCCGAGTTTCCGGCGCCACTGAAGCGCTGCACCAACTGAGCGCTAACCGGCGGGCCGCTACCCTGCGGCCATGCCGCCGCACCGCCTGACCGCCTACCAGCTGCCCGACGCGCCGCTCCCGCCGATCCGCCCGGCCTCGCCCCGCCGCGGCTGGATGGAGGCGACGCCGGAGTGTTTTGCCTATCGCTGCCTGCCGCTGACCATCGCCAATGCGCATGGCTGGGAAATCCAGACCCAATGCGGCGTCGAGGCCTGGTGGAATGGTGGCCCGGGGCGCGACGACCTTGTCGTGCGGGTCGTCAGGGAGGGCAGCGTCGCGCCGGTCAGCCATTTCGGCGCCGGGGTGCTGACCTTCCCGATCCCGGCGCTGCTGCGCTGCGCGCCCGGCCAGGCGCTGTGGGTCGGCGGGCCGCCCAATGCGGCGAAGGACGGCATCGCCCCGCTGACCGGCATCGTCGAGGCCGATTGGGCGCCGATGACCTTCACCATGAACTGGCGCTTCACCCGGCCCGACCATGTGGTGCGCTTCGTCCCCGGCGAGACGGTCTGCTTCTTCTTCCCGCTCGACCTGTCGCTGGCCCTCGACGCGGTGCCCGACACCCGGCCGATCGAGGCCGAGCCGGCGCTGGCCGCCAGCAACGCCGCCTGGCGCGCCAGCCGCCAGCGCTTCAACATCGACCTGCAGGACCCGGCCAGCGAGGCGCGCCGCCAGGGCTGGCAGCGCGACTATACCCGCGGCGAAGGCCCCGAAGGTGTTCGGGCAGCGACGCACCAGACCCGGCTGCGGCTGCGCCCCTTCCCGCCGCCGCCGGTCACGCCGGCAGGGTCACCAGCGCGGTGAGCCCGGCCTCGCCCCGGTTGTGCAGCACCACGTCGCCGCCATGCGCGCGCAGAATGTTGCGGGCGATGGGCAGGCCGAGGCCGGTGCCGCCGGTCTCCCGGTTGCGGCTGGTCTCCAGGCGCCGGAAGGGCTGGAACACGGCTTCCAGCGATTCCTCCGGAATGCCCGGGCCGTCGTCATTGACCTCCAGCTTCACCAACCCCTCCGGGCGGCCGCCGGCATCCTCCAGCCGGATCTTGGCGGACCCGCCATAGTTCAGGGCATTGCCGACCAGATTGGCCAGGGCCCGCTTCAGCGCGATGGGCCGCGCCCGGATGCGCAGCCGCTCGGGCCCGTCATAGGCGACGCAATCGGGGTCCATGTCGGGGCGGGCATCGGCGGCCTCGTCGAGCACGGTACGGCACAGCGCCGCCAGGTCCAGCGGCACCGAGGGCTCGGTCGCCGAATCGTCGCGGGCGAAGGCCAGCGTCGCATTGACCATGGCCTCCATCTCGTCGAGATCGGCCAGCATCTTCCGCCGCTGCTCGTCATCGTCGAGGAATTCGGCGCGCAGCCGCAGGCGCGTGATCGGCGTGCGCAGGTCATGGCCGATGGCGGCCAGCATCTGGGTGCGGTCGCCGACGAAGCGGCGGATGCGCTCGGCCATGGTGTTGAAGGCGCGCGCGGCGGTCGCGACCTCCGACGGGCCGTTCTCCGGCAGCGGCGGCGTGTTGACGTCGCGCCCGAGGCGCTCGGCGGCGCGGGCCAGCGCCGCCACCGGCCGCGTCAGCCGCCGCGTGGCCCAGAGGATCAGCGCCCAGGCGGCCCCCGTCATCAGCACGAAGGCGAACAGAAAAGTCTCGGAATGCCAGGGGCGCGGCGGCGGCACCGACAGCCACATGTTCAGCCAGGGCCCGTCCGGCAGCTGCATGGCGACGACCAGGATGCCGGGATGCGGCCCGCCGGCGACCAGCGCCTCCCTGGGGCGGAAGCGCGACAGCCCGCCGCCGATCAGGTCCAGCCGGAACAGCCGGACGAGCGCCAGCGGCGCCCGCGGCATGCCCGGCCGCACCGCCGGCATGTCCGACAGGTCGACCACCAGCCCGGGTGGCAGGTCGATGTCGTAGAGCATGGATTCGCGCCGGTCCGGCGGCGCCAGCAGCACGGTGCGCCAGACGCCGAAGGCGCGGGCGCTGATCTCGCGCGAGATCGCCAGCCGCTGCAGGTCGACGCGGTCCAGCGCATGGATGGTCAGCCCCGCCGCCTGCACCAGCATCAGCGCCAGGCTGAGGAAGAGCGCGGTCCGCCAGGCGAGGCTGCGCGGCAGCAGGCGGCGGATCACCCCGCGGCCTTGCTGCCGGCCACCGCCGCCTCATCGGCCTCGAAGGGGCCGTCGCCGGCGCCGGCATGGCCGGCATTCTTGTCGACGGTCGCCGCCAGCACATAGCCGCCGCCGCGCACCGTCTTGATCAGGCTGGGGTTGCGGCCGTCATCCTCCAGCTTGCGGCGCAGCCGGCTGACGGCGACGTCGATCGCCCGGTCGAAGGGCCCCGCCTGGCGGCCGCGCAGCAGGTCCATCAGCATGTCGCGGGTCAGCACGCGGTTGGGGCGCTCGACCAGCACCATCAGCAGCTCGTATTCGCCGCCGGTCAGCGGCACCTCGACGCCGTCCATGTTCAGCAGGCGGCGGCGGGCGGGCTCCAGGGTCCAGCCGGCGAAGCGGATGGATTTCGCCGGCGGCTCCTGGCTGGCGACGCCTTCGCCATTGGCCCGGCGCAGCACCGCCCGAATGCGGGCCAGCAGCTCGCGCGGGTTGAAGGGCTTCGCGACATAGTCGTCGGCGCCGAGCTCGAGGCCGACGATGCGGTCGGTCTCCTCGCTCATGGCGGTCAGCATGACGATGGGCACATCGGACTGGCTGCGCAGCCAGCGGGCGAAGTCCAGGCCGGACTCCCCGGGCAGCATCAGGTCCAGCACCACGAGGTGGTAGCGGCCCAGCGGCCAGAGCCTTCGCGCCTCCCGCGCATCGCGCGCGGCGGTGACGCGGCAGCCCTGCCGTTCGAGGAATTTCGACAGAAGATCGCGGATTTCCCGATCATCATCGACGACCAGGATATGCGGAGGCGGTTCCATGGGCTCGACCATAGCGGGGATATGGCAAGGATGCCTGCCCGTCATGTTACAGGAATTTGCCGCCCGGCGCGCCGTCGCACTTCGTTTCATTCCGCCCGGAAATTCAATCCGCCGCCGGCGCCGGCCGCCGCCGCCCGGCGCAATTTTTACGGCACAGGAAAACCGTCGGCACGCTTTCGCATGGGCCAGGCCAAGGCTAGGCTGGCCGCGCCATGCCGATCCAGCCCCCGATGCCGCCGCTCGCCGCCGCCCCGCCTTTGCGCGGCACCGGGCTGCGCGACCGCCGGCCGACGCGCGCCGACTGGCTGCGCTTCGCCGCCTGGGTCGCCTTCGCCATGGCGCTGGCCGGCGGCATCGCCCTGCTGGTCGAGCGGGAGCGGGAGCCGCCGGTGCTGGCCGCCCACCGCGCCTTCACCGCCAGCCCGCGCGCCGGCGGCAGCAGCCTGCCCGCCCCCGTGCTGGCGCGGCTGCCGGACCTGTCCGGCGCCGGGCTAGCGCTGGCGCAGAGCCAGCGGGTCGCCGGCGGCGTCTATGCCGGCTATCGCGGGCCCGGCGCGGGATCGTCGCGCTGCCGGCTGGGCCTCTGGCTCGGTCCGCGCGACGGGCTGCCGCCGCGCCAGCTGCCGGGGTCGCGGGTGGCGCTGATCTCGCACGGCGCCGATATGCTGTGGCTGGTGGTCGGCGGCGATGTCGATCCGCGCCGCTTCGGCCGGCTGGCCGCCGCCCTGCAGCTGGGCGGCTTGCCCGAGGACCCGCTCTGCCCTGAATAATGCGGGCATGACCGTCGTGATCGATGCGCCGCCCGTCCCCGATTGGGCGCGGGCTGGCTTGAGCGAGCTGGCCGAGCTCGACCCCGCCTTCGCCGGCATCGAGGCGGCGGCCGGGCCGCTGCCCTGGCGCAGCCGGCCGCAGGGCTTCGGCGGGCTGGCGCGCACCGTGCTGGGCCAGCAGATCAGCAACCAGGCCGCCACCGCCATCTGGAAGCGGTTTTCCGCCTTGCCCGGCGCGCTGGAGCCCGCGGGCATGATCGCGCTGACCGACGAGCAGCTGCGGACGGCGGGGCTGTCCCGCCCCAAGGTCGCGCATCTGCGCAGCCTGGCCGAGGCCTGCCTGGCGGGTGGTCTCGACTTCGCGGCGCTGCCCGGCATGGCGGATGAGGCGGCGATCGCGCATCTCTCGGCGCAGCGCGGCCTCGGGCCCTGGACCGCTCAGGTCCACCTGCTTTTCGCCGAGGAACGCCGCGACATCTTCCCGCATGGCGACGTGGCCCTGGCGGCGGGGCTGCAGCACCTGAAATCCCTGCCCGCCCGGCCGACACCGAAGGAGCTGTCGCGCCTGGCTGAGGCCTGGAGCCCCTGGCGGTCGCTGGCCGCCCGGCTGCTGTGGCACCACTGGCGCTTCGCCACCGGCCGGCCGGCGGGGGAAGCACCCTAGGCTTGCCAGCTTCGGCCATCCTTCTAGCCTGGGCCACCGCAGAGGGACGCCGCGTGGATCTGATCGATTTCGTCAAGGCCATCCGCTTCGAGGAGGGCCGGCCGCGCTTCGCCACCGCCGCGCTGGACGCCTGGTTCGCCGGCCATTTCCCGCTGGAGGTGCTGCTGGACCCGCGGGCGCTGACCATCGCGGCGGTGTCCCAGGCGGCGTTGATGACCGTCTGCCGCGAGCTGCTGACCGATGGCCTGGCCCTGGCGGTGCCGGGGCAGGACGGCGCCGCGCTGCGGGCGGCGGGGGCCGCGCTGGATCCCGGCATGGCCTATGCCGAATGGCCGGCGGCCGCGCTGCCGCCGCGCAAGGCGCTGCGCTGCCTGCTGCTGGCGGCGCCGCCACCCTTCGACCTGGCCGCGCCGCCGCTGCCTTATGCGCAGGACAAGGAGGGCTGCAGCCTGGTCGCCTTCGCCCCGGCGCCGCTGGACCTCGAGGGCGCCCTGCATTTCGACTTCCCCGGGCTCAGCCTGGCGGTGCGGCCATGACGCTGCCGCAGGCGCTCGGCCTGTCCTACCTGGCGGAGCAACCGCGGCTGGACAGCCTGGACGCGCTGCTGGCCGCGCCGCAGGGCGCCTGGGAGGCCAGCCCCGCCGAGGCCGCAACCCATCCCTGGTTCCCGACCTTCCGCGCCGGCGCCACGCCCGCCCCGCCGCGGCTGCGCCAGACCCGCAGGCCGGCGATCCGCCTGGCGGTGCTGCAGGATGCGCTGGTGCTGCCGGGCGGGCTGGTGATCGACCAGGCCAGCGGCACCCTGGTCGCCGACAGCATCAACGGCATGTTCGAGGCCGACCCGGCCTTCCTGCACCACATGCGCCCCTCGCTGCACTACCAGGGGGTGGAGCTCGACATCGCGGCGCGGCGGGCGACGGCGCGCAAGCCCTGGCCGGCGGAGGGCGAGACGCTGGAGGCGCCGGTGATGCACCTCACCTATCGCTCCGACCTCAACTACACGCATTTCATGCTCGAGGTGCTGCCGAAGCTCCTCTACTGGCGGATGCTGCCGGCGCCGCGGCCGCGCCTGCTGGTGTCGAAGCATGTGCAGCAGCACCTGGCGCCGCTGCTGGCGCTGTATGGCGTGGCGCCCGAGGCGCTGCTGGCGGTGCCCGATCCGCGCCAGGGCAAGGCCTGGCGGGTGCGGCGGCTGTATCTGGGGGCGCCGCTGCTCTGGACCCGGCCGGAGCCGGTGCGGATGCTGCGGTCCGAGGCCGAGCGCACGCCGCTGCCGCCCGGGGCGCCGCGCCGCTTCTACATCGCCCGTCCCGGCAAGAAGAACTGGTTCCGCCGGCTGCTGAACGAGGGCGCCGTGCTGGCCGAGCTGACCCGGCTGGGCTTCGTCCCCCTGGTGCTGGAGCATTACAGCCTGGCGCAGCAGGCCAGCCTGTTCCGCCAGGCCGATTGCGTCGCCGGCGTCTATGGCGGCGGGCTGTTCAACGCCATCCATGCGCCGCCGGGGGCCAGGATCCTCAGCCTGACCTCGCCCGACTACCACCGCGCCATCCTGGACAGCCTGCCGCCCGAGGAGGCGCTGCGCGGCGTGACCGTCGTCGGCGACAGCTTCTCCTGCCGGCGGGACCGCAACAACAGCCCCTTCGTGCTGGATCTCGCGGCGCTGCGGGCGGCCTGCCAGGCGCTGGCGCTGGGTTAGGCCCGGACGTCCCAGCGCTCGCAGAACGCCGCGATATCGTCGGACTGGAAGTCGGGCAGGCGCTCGATGATGGTGGCGAAGGGCCAGTCCCACCAGCGGATGCGCAGCAGGCGCTCGATGATCTCGGGCGGGAAGCGGTCGCGGATCGGGCGGGCCGGGACGCCGCCGACGATGGCGTAAGGGGCCACGTCCTTGGTCACCACGGCGCCGGCGGCCAGCACGGCGCCATGGCCCACGGTCACGCCCGGCAGCACGGTGACGCCATGGCCGATCCAGACGTCATGGCCGATGACCACGCGGGAGTCGCGGCGGTCGGCGAAGAAGCTGCCGTCGCGGCGGGCGGTCGCGTCGTAATATTCCGGGCAATAGGTGAAGCGGTGCTGCGCCGCGCGACCAGTCGGGTGGTTCGGCGCGCCGATGCGCACCATGGCGGCGATGGCGCAGAAGCGGCCGATCTCGGCATCCGCCACCATGCAATGCTGGCCCAGATAGCTGTAGTCGCCGAGCGTGCTGTATTCGATGGCGCTGTGCTCCAGCACTTCGCAGGACTGGCCGAAGACGGTCTCGCGCTGGCGGACGGTCGGGTGCAGGAAGGTTTCGGCCAGCTTGGGCAAGGGAGGCTCCTCGGGGCGCTTGGGGCCGCGCGTCATAGCGCTGCCATATGACCGTTCGGGGACAGGCGCGAGAAAGATCGGCGACGGAAGCGCTTGCTTTTCGGCCGGCGCCCGGCATGACGGGGGGCATGCCAAGCCTCCGCCTGTCGCCGCGCGTCGGCGCGACCGCCGCGCCCCCGATTCCCGCCGCCCGCGGCTGGGCCGCCCGCTATGCCGGGCAGGCCGGGCCGATGCTCGACCTGACCCAGGCGGTGCCGGGCTATCCGCCGCATCCGGAGATGCTGGCCCGCCTGGCCGAGGCCGCCGGCCAGCGCGCCGCCGCCGGCTATGGCCCGATCGATGGCGACATGCCGTTGCGGGAAGCCTTTGCCGCCGATGTCAGCGGCTTCTACGGGGCCGAGGTCGGGCCGGCCCAGGTGGCGATCACCGCGGGCTGCAACCTGGCCTTCACCATGGCGATGACGGTGCTGGCCGGCAGCGGCGACGCCGTGCTGCTGCCGACGCCCTGGTATTTCAACCACCGCATGGCGCTGGAGCTGCTGGGCATCGAGGCCCTGCCCTTCGAGACCCGCGCCGAGGACGGCTTCGTCCCGGACCCCGAGCGGCTGGCCGCGGCCCTGACGCCGAATGTCCGCGCCGTGGTGCTGGTGACGCCGAACAACCCGACGGGGGCGATCTATCCGCCGGCGGTCATCGCCGCCATCGCCGAGACCTGCCGGCAGCGCGGCATCTGGCTGGTGCTGGACGAGACCTATCGCGACTTCCTGCCCGAAAGCGCGTCCCCGCCGCATGGGCTGTTCTCCGACCCGGACTGGGGCGACGGGCTGGTGCAGCTCTATTCCTTCGCCAAGTCCTATTGCATCCCGGGGCATCGGGTCGGGGCGATCGTCGGCGGCGGCGGCTTCCGGGTGGCGCTGATGAAGCTGCTCGACACCATGCAGATCTGCGCGGCGCGGCCGGCGCAGGCGGCGCTGGCCTGGGCGGTCCCGGCGCTGGCCGAGTGGCGCCGCGGCAACCGCGCCATCATGGCCGGGCGGGCCGAGGCGTTCCGTGCCGCCCTGGCCGGGGCGCCGGACTGGCGGATCGATGCGCTGGGGACGTATTTCGCCTATCTGCGCATCCCGGCTGACCGGGGCGACGCGCTGGCGGTGGCCGAGGCGCTGGCGGCAGAGCGTGGCTTGCTGACCTTGCCGGGCCCCTTCTTCGGTCCTGGGCAGGATCGCCATCTGCGGCTGGCTTTCGCGAATGCCGAGGTCGAGGCTTTGGCCGCGCTGCCCGGCCGCCTGGGGTGAAAGGCGGCGGCGCCCTGGCGTTCTTCGGCGATCTGATCGGCCTGATCAGGTCGCTGCGGCTGCCGGACCCCTGGTTCCAGATTTTCTGGGGCGTGATGCTGGCGCTGTCGGTCTGGGTTTTGGTCCATTGGCTGAGGTCGCGCCGCAGGTAGCGCTTTGGCCTGGGTCATTCGTCCCACCGCCCCACCCTCCGCGGCAGCGCTGACAGAAAAAAGATGGGGGTCTGGGGGAATTCCTTCCCCCAGCCTTTCCCTGGCTTCCTTTCTGTCCGAAGGTCCGCCGGACTGACGAGGGGTTGGTGCGATGCGCGGTGGTTTTGGTCGTCGTGGGTTGATGGCGGGTGTGGCGGTCGCGGCTTTGGCGCGGCCGGCGGTGCTGCGGGCGCAGACCGGCCCGATCCGCATTGGCGAGATCAATTCCTACACCGCGCAGCCGGCCTTCCTGGGCCCGTACCGCAATGGCTGGCTGCTGGCGCAGGAGCAGATCAACGCCTCGGGCGGCATCGATGGCCGTCCCTTGGAGACGGTGTTCCGCGACGATGCCGGCAAGCCCGAGGATGCCGTTCGCCTGGCCGGCGAGCTGGTGAATGCCGAGGGCGTGGCGCTGCTGGCGGGCGGGTATCTGTCCAATGTCGGCCTGGCGCTGGGCGATTTCGCCAAGCAGAACAAGAAGCTCTATGCCGCCAGCGAGCCGCTGACCGATGCGCTCGTCTGGTCGCGGGGCAATCGCTACACTTTCCGGCTGCGGCCCAGCACCTATATGCAGGCCGCGATGCTGGTCGAGGAGGCGGCGAAGCTGCCGGCGAAGCGCTGGGCCACCGTCGCGCCGAATTACGAATACGGCCAGTCGGCGGTGAAGTGGTTCCGCGAGCTGCTGGCCAAGAAGCGCCCCGATGTCGAGTTCGTCGGCGAGCAGTTCCCGGCGCTGGGGCGGATCGATGCCGGGGCCACGGTGCAGGCGCTGGAGCGGCTGCGTCCCGAGGGCATTTTCAACGTCACCTTCGGCACCGACCTGCTGAATTTCGTGCGCCAGGGCAACACCCGTGGGCTGTTCGAGGGCCGTGTCGTCGCCTCGATGCTCTCCGGCGAGCCGGAATATCTCGAGCCGCTGGGCGAGGAATGCCCGGATGGCTGGATCGTCACCGGCTATCCGCGCGACGACCTCGACAACGAGGTCCATGTGAAGCTGCGCGACGCCTACCGGCAAAAATTCGGCGAGCTGCCGCGCTGCGGCTCGATCGTGGGCCATGACAATGTCCAGGCGATCGCGGCGATGCTGCGGAAAGCGCGCAGCACCGAGACCGAGGCGATGGTCGAGGCCTTCCGCGGCATCCGCTTCGCCACCGGCTATGGCACCGGCGAGGTCACCTTCCGCGCGCTGGACCACCAGTCGACGCTGGGCGCCTTCGTCGGCCGCACCAAGCTGGAGGGCAAGCGGGGCAAGATGGTCGACTGGCGCTATGCCGACGGCGCCGACTACCTGCCCGGCGAGGCCGAGGTCCGCGCCTGGCGTCCGCAAGACTGATATCCCCACGTGCTTGATTGGCAGGGGCTGGTCGTCCAGGGGCTGAACGGGCTGGCCAGCGCCTCGTCGCTGTTCCTGGTGGCCGCGGGGCTGACGGTGATCTTCGGGGTCAGCCGGATCGTCAACTTCGCCCATGGCAGCCTGTACATGCTGGGGGCTTTCCTGGCCTGGACGCTGACTGCGCATGGCCCCTTCGCCGAGCTCGGCGGCTTTTTGGGCTTCTGGGGCGCGATCCTCTCCGCCGCGCTGATCGTGGCGGCGCTGGGCGCCCTGGTGGAGATGACGGTGCTGCGCCGCCTCTACCACGCGCCGGAGCTGTTCCAGCTGCTGGCCACCTTCGCCCTGGTGCTGATCGTCCAGGATGTGGCGCTGCTGCTCTGGGGGCCGGACGACAAGTTCGGGCCGCGGGCGCCGCTGCTGCGGGGGGCGACCGTCATCTTCGGCGCGCGTTTTCCGCTGTATGAGCTGTTCCTGATCGCGGTCGGGCCGGTGGTGCTGGGGCTGCTCTGGCTGCTGCTGCATCGCAGCCGCTTCGGCATCCTGCTGCGGGCGGCGACGCATGACCGGGAAATGGTCGCGGCGCTGGGCGTCGACCAGAAGCTGCTCTTCACCGGGGTCTTCGCGCTGGGGGCCGGGCTGGCCGGGCTGGGCGGCGCGCTGCAGATCCCGCGCGAGGCCGTGACGCTGCACATGGACATGGCCGTCATCGTCGAGGCCTTCGTCGTCGTGGTCATCGGGGGCCTGGGCAGCCTCGGCGGTGCGGCGCTGGCGGCGCTGATCATCGGCGAGCTGCATGCCTTCGGCATCCTGGTCTTCCCCCGCATCACCCTGGTGCTGGTCTTCCTGGTGATGGCGGTGGTGCTGGTGCTGCGGCCGCAGGGGCTGCTGGGCCGCGGCGCCGAGACCGCCCCGGTCGCCGCCCCTGCCCCGCCGCTGCCCGGGTCCCTGCCGCCGGCGCTGCGATGGGCCGCCATCGCCGCCGTCGCGGTGCTGGTGGCCGTGGCGCCCTTCCTCGGCGACTATCCGCTGATCCTGCTGGCCGATTTTGCCGTGCTGGTGCTCTTCGCCGCCAGCCTGCACCTGATCATGGGCCCGGGCGGCATGGCGAGCTTCGGCCACGCCGCCTATTTCGGCGCCGGCGCCTATGCCGCCGCCCTGCTGTTCAAGCACCTGGCCGCGCCGATGGAGGTCGGGCTGATCGCCGCCCCCTTCGCCGCCGGGCTGGTCGGGCTGCTCTTCGGCTGGTTCTGCGTGCGGCTGTCGGGCGTCTATGCCGCCATGCTGACCCTGGCCTTCGCCCAGATCGCCTGGAGCGTTTCCTTCCAGTGGGTCGAGGTGACGGGGGGCGACAACGGCATCCTGGGCGTCTGGCCGAGCGACTGGGCGCGCGGGCGGCTGGTGTTCTTCTATCTGTCGCTGGCGCTGTCGGCGGCCGGCGTGGTGGTGCTGCGGCGGATCATCCACGCCCCCTTCGGCCTGGCGCTGCGGGCGCAACGCGATTCCCCGCTGCGCGCGGAGGCCATCGGGCTGGACGGCTTCTTCCTGCGTTGGATCGCCTTCGCGGTCAGCGCGGCGCTGGCGGGGCTGGCGGGGGCGCTCTTCGCCTATGGCAAGGGCAGCGTGTTTCCCTCCTTCCTTGGCATCCCGCGCAGCGTCGACGGGCTGCTGATGGTGCTGCTGGGCGGGGTGCAGACGCTCACCGGGCCGATCGTCGGCGCCATCGCCTATGCCGGGCTGCAGGAGCAGCTGGCCCGGGCCACCGACTACTGGCGGCTGGTGCTGGGGCTGGTGATCCTGGCGCTCGTGCTGTTCTTCCCGCGCGGGCTGGCCGGCGCCTTCGCCCGGCGCGCCGCATGACCGCCCCCGTGCTGCAGGCCGAGGGGCTGGTGAAGGCTTGGGGCGGGGTGCGGGCGGTGGATGGCGTGTCCTTCGCCCTGGCCCCCGGCGAGATGCTGGCGCTGATCGGCCCCAACGGCGCCGGGAAAAGCACTCTTTTCAATTTGCTGAACGGCCAGGTGCGCGCCGATGCCGGGCGGGTGCGGCTGGGCGGCGTCGACGTCACCGGCCTGCCGCCGCGCAAGCTGTGGCGGCGGGGGGTGGGGCGAACCTTCCAGATCACCGCGACCTTCGCCTCGCTGAGCGTCGCCGAGAATGTCCGGCTGGCGCTGCTGTCGCACCACCGGCGGGTGTTTTCCTTCATCAGGCCCTCTGGCGATCTCTTCGCCGGGGAGGCGCAGGCGCTGCTGGACCGCGTCGGCATGGCGGCCCAGGCGGCAAGGACCTGCGGCGTGCTGGCCTATGGCGACCTGAAGCGGGTGGAGCTCGCCATGGCGCTCGCCAACCGCCCGCGCCTGCTGCTGATGGACGAGCCCACCGCCGGCATGGCGCCCGAATCCCGGCTCGCCTTGATGGCGCAGACCGCCGCCATCGCCCGCGCCGAGAACATCGCCGTGCTGTTCACCGAGCACGACATGGATGTCGTCTTCGGCCATGCCGCGCGCGTCATGGTGCTGGACCGCGGCCGGTTGATCGCCGAGGGCGCGCCGGAGGCCGTGCGCGCCGATCCGCGTGTCCGCGAAAGCTATCTGGGGAAGCAGGGCTGATGCTGGCGGTCGACGACCTGCAGGCGCATTACGGCCGCGCCCATATCCTGCACGGGGTCAGCCTGGGCGTCGCCGCCGGCGAGGTGGCCTGCCTGCTCGGCCGCAACGGCGCCGGCAAGAGCACCACGATGAAGGCGATCATGCGCCTGCTGCCGCCGACCGGGGGCAGCGTCCGCTTCGAGGGGCAGGACCTGGCCGGGCTGGCGCCGCATGACGTGGCCCGCCTCGGCCTCGGCTACGTCCCCGAGGAGCGCCGCATCTTCCCCGAGCTGACGGTGGCCGAAAACCTCGAGGTCGGCCGCCGCCCGCCCCGCCCCGGCCAGGCGCCCTGGACGGCCGAGCGGCTCTACGCCCTGTTCCCCAGCCTCGGCGCGATGAAAAAGCGCCCGGGCGGGCGGATGAGCGGCGGCGAGCAGCAGATGCTGGCCATCGCCCGCACGCTGATGGGCAATCCGCGGCTGCTGCTGCTGGACGAGCCCTCGGAAGGCCTGGCCCCGGTGGTGGTCGACCGCCTGGCCGAGGCGCTGCTGGGGCTGAAATCCGAGGGCCTGGCCATCCTGCTGTCGGAGCAGAACCCGGGCTTCGCCGCCAGCATCGCCGATCACGCCTGGCTGCTGGAGACCGGGCATATCCGGCATCACGGGCCGATGGCGGCGGTGATGGCCGATGCCGGGCTCAGGGCGCGCTACCTGTCGGTCTGAGCGTCCAGCGGGTCACACCCCAATGACCAAGACCGCCAGCCGGCCGGCGAACCAGCCGCCGCCCATGCCGATCACCATGGCCAGCATCAGCTGGCGGCTGGCGCGGTGCCAGCGCTTCCAGGGCAATGCCGCCAGGGCGTCGCGCGCCGCCTCGGGCGAGGAGAAGATGGGGGGAAGCGCGGGCAGGCCATGCAGGCCCGCCCGCGCCCAGCCGGTGCGCCGCCCGTCGCGCGGCGCGATCCGCCAGGAGGGGGGCGCCGCAGGGGCATGCGGCGAGATCCAGGAGAACGGCGCAGCGGGGGGAAAGGAGGGGCTCGGCATGCCCGGATGCGAACATAAAAAGAACATGGCCACAAGCGCGGCCCGGGCACAGCCTGGCAGGAATCAGAACAAAGCGGGAAACTTTTTGGTGAGGGGATCGTAACGACCCCCTCCCCCCAGGCC
>NZ_CACSJM010000062.1 GCF_902706185.1 Roseomonas sp. 18066
GCCGCCGACCCGCCCCGACCCGGAGGCGCTGGACTTCCAGGACGAGCTCGAGCAGGTCATCGCCGAGCCGCCGCCGCCCTGGCTGCGCGGCCCGCACTACCTGGTCGCCCTGCTGCTGATCGGGCTGGTCGCGACCGCGGCGCTGACCGAGACCGACATCGTCGTCGTCGGCACCGGCCGCCTGGTCACCGACAGCCCGCCGCTGGTGCTGCAGCCGATGGACCGCTCGATCATCCGCGAGATCCTGGTCCGCCCCGGCCAGCGCGTCACCGCCGGCCAGGTGCTGGCGGTGCTCGACCCGACCTTCGCCCGCGCCGACCGCGCGGCGCTGGACAGCCAGCGCCAGGCCCTGGCCGCCCAGACCGGGCGCCTGGAGGCCGAGCTGGCCGAGCGCCCGCTGCCGGCCCCCGCCCCCGGCAATCTCGACGCCGCCCTGCAATTCACCCTGTGGCGGCAGCGCCAGGCGCAATACGCCACCCGCCTGCAGGGCTTCGACGAGGAGATCGGCAGCCAGCAGGCCGGCATCCGCACCGCCGAGGAGCAGGCCACCTACCTGTCGCAGCAGCTGGCCGTGGCCAGCGACGTCGAAGGCGTCCGCGCCAAGCTGCTGGAGGGCCAGGTCGGGTCCCGCCTGCAATATCTCGGTGCCCGCAGCCAGCGGCTGCAGACCGAGCAGGACTGGCGCAGCAGCCTGAACCGCGCCACCGAGCTGCGTCACGCGCTGGCCGCCCGCCGCGCCGACCGCCAGGCCTTCCTGGACGAATGGCGCCGCGCCCTGCTGGAGGAGGCGGTGCGCACCCGCGGCGAGCTGGCCCGGGTCGAGGAATCGCTGACCAAGGCCGCGCGCCTGGACGAGCTGACCCGCATCACCGCGCCGCAGGACGCGGTGGTGCTCGAGGTCGCCCGCCGCTCGGTGGGCTCGGTGCTGCGCGAGGGCGAGGCGCTGATCAGCCTGACCCCGGCCGACGTCCCCCTGATCGCCGAGGTGACCATCGGCTCGGCCGATATCGGCTACACCAAGCCCGGCGACGCGGTGACGGTGAAGGTCGACGCCTTCCCCTTCCAGCGCCACGGCGCGGTCACCGGGCAGCTCCGCGCCATCAGCCAGGAAAGCTTCACCCGCGGCAGCGAGAGTCGCGACGCCGAGACCCCGCCCTCGATGGGCGGCGGCGCCGTCCACCGCGGCCAGGTCACCCTGGACAGCCTGGCGCTGCGCAACCTGCCCGAGGGCGCGCGGCTGACGCCTGGCATGACGGTGTCGGCGGAAATCATGGTGGGGACGCGGAGCGTTCTCGGATACTTCCTGTACCCGATCACGCGGGGGCTGCAGGAAAGCATTCGCGAGCCTTGAGAAAAGACAAGATGAGAAAAGACAGGGGCAGGCCAGGGGAATGAATTCCCCTGGACCCCTTCTTTTTTCTGTCTGATTGCCATGTCCACGTGGCAACGGGACCTGGCCCGGCCCAGCCACACGCGACCTTTGAGTGCTGTGTCCCGCTTATCCGCAAGGCAGCGGCAGCCTGACAGAAAAAAGATGGGGGTTTGGGGGAATTCATTCCCCCAACCTTCGCCTGCTCCCACACTGTGTTAATAAACCCCTCGCATATCCAAGCGGCGATCCCGGGGAAAAGCCACGATGAAGCGCGCGCACAAACGAGTTCTGGTCACCGGCGGCGCCGGCTTCTTGGGGTCGCATTTGTGCGACCGGCTGCTGGCGCGGGGTGACGACGTGCTCTGCGTCGACAACTTCTTCACCGGGTCACGGGACAACGTGCTGCACCTGCTCGGCCATCCGCGCTTCGAGCTGATGCGGCACGACGTGACCTTCCCCCTCTTCGTTGAGGTGGACGAGATCTACAACCTGGCCTGCCCCGCCTCGCCGGTGCATTACCAGAACAATCCCGTGCAGACGATCAAGACCGCCGTGCATGGCGCCATCAACATGCTCGGCCTGGCGAAGCGGCTGAACGCGCGGATCCTGCAGGCCTCGACCTCCGAGGTCTATGGCGACCCGACGGTGCATCCGCAGCCCGAGGAGTATCGCGGCAACGTCAATCCGATCGGCCCGCGCTCCTGCTACGACGAGGGCAAGCGCTGCGCCGAGACGCTGTTCTTCGATTATCACCGCCAGAACCAGGTCGATATCCGCGTCGCGCGGATCTTCAACACCTATGGCCCGCGCATGCATCCGAATGACGGCCGGGTGATCTCCAACTTCATCACCCAGGCGCTGCGCGGCGAGCCGATCACCCTGTTCGGCGACGGCCAGCAGACGCGCTCCTTCTGCTATGTCGACGACCTGATCGACGGGCTGATGAAGCTGATGGACGCCGAGGGCGACGCCCATGTCCCGGTCAATATCGGCAATCCCGGCGAGTTCACCATCCGCGAGCTGGCCGAGCTGGTGGTGCGGCTGACCGGCACCGGCAGCGAGCTGGTCTATCGCCCGCTGCCCACCGACGACCCGATGCAGCGCTGCCCCGACATCGCCCGCGCCCAGAAGCTGCTGGGCTGGGCGCCGCAGGTGCCGCTGGAGCAGGGGCTGCGCCGCACCATCGGCTATTTCGCCGAGGCCCTGGGCCTCGAGGCGCCCGCCCTCACCTGACCGCGCCAGGGGATATGGCCATGCAGAATTCCGGCATCGTGGCGTTGTTCGCCGCCGCCCAGCAGCTTGCCGCGCAGCCGCAGATGGCGCTGGCGCTGTACCGCGACTACCTCGTGCAGAATCCCGAGGATCCTTTGCTGCACGCGGTCTATTTCAACCAGGCCGTGCTGCTGGGGCAGCAGAACGATGTCGCCGGCGCCGCCCAGGCCTTCGGCGAGGCGATCCGCCGTGCGCCCAACTTCATCCCGCCCTATATCAACCTGGGCGCGCTGTATGAAAAGCTCGGCGCCATCGATCCGGCGCTGGAGCATTGGAAGCATGCGATCGACATGCTGGCCGCGGTCAGCCCGGACAACCTGACCTACAAGCTGACCGCGCAGAAGCAGACCGCGCGCCTGCTGGAAGACCGCAAGCAGCTGGCCCGCGCCGAGACCATCCTGCAGGAAATGCTGCTGCTGCAGCCGCATCAGCGCGACGTGCTGCAGCACTGGGTGGCGCTGCGCCAGCGCCAGTGCCGCTGGCCGCTGCTGCAGCCGCTGGGCCCGATCGACCTGGCCGAGATGAAGCGCCGCCTGGCCCCGCTGAGCCTGGCCACCTATACCGACGACCCGATGCTGCAGCTGGCCAATTCCTGGTCCTACAGCAAGCGCGACGTCGGCTACCCCGACGACTTCGCCGTGCTCGAGGATTTTTCCCTGGTGCCGCGCGAAGGGCGGCGGCTGCGCATCGGCTACCTGTCCTCCGACCTGCGCGAGCATGCCATCGGCTTCCTCACCGCCGACATGTACCGCCTGCACGACCGCGACCGCTTCGAGATCTTTGTCTACTACTGCGGCATCGCCGCGGAAGACACGACGAAGCAGCGCATCCGCGACCAGGTCGAGCACTGGCACGACGTCACGCCGCTGGATGACGACGCGGCGCTGGCGCTGATGCGCGGCCATGGCATCGACATCCTGATCGACGTCAACGGCCATACCCGCGGCGCCCGCACCGCGCTGCTGGCGCGCCGCCCGGCGCCGGTCATCGTCAACTGGCTCGGCTTCCCGGCCTCGATGGGCAGCCCCTACCACCACTATATCATCGCCGACGACTTCATCATCCCTGACGGGAACGAGCGCTTCTTCACCGAGACGGTGCTGCGCCTGCCCTGCTACCAGCCCAACGACCGCAACCGCGTGTTGGCCGAGACCGCGCCGAGCCGCGCCGAGGCCGGCCTGCCCGACGACGCCACCGTCTTCTGCAGCTTCAACGGCACGCAGAAAGTCACGCCCTTCGTCTTCGCGCGCTGGATGGCGATCCTGCGCGGCGTGCCGGGCAGCGTGCTCTGGCTGCTGAAGTCGAGCGAGGAGGTCGATATCCGCCTGCGCGCCTTGGCGACCGAGCATGGCATCGATCCCGCCCGCCTGGTCTTCGCGCCGCTCGCCAACAACCGCGACCATGTCGCGCGCTATCCGCTGGCCGATCTCTTCCTCGACACCGCGCCCTATGGCGCGCACACCACGGCCTCCGACGCGCTGTGGATGGGCGTGCCGGTGCTGACCACGCCGGGGCAGAGCTTCGCCTCCCGCGTCTGCGGCAGCCTGGTGCGCGCCGCCGGCCTGCCCGAGCTTCTTTGCTCCGACGGCGAGGATTATGTCCGCCGCGCCATCGCCCTCGGCCAGGACCGCGCCCAGCTCGCCGAGTATCGCGACCGGCTGCTGGCCAATCGCCAGACCAGCGTGCTGTTCGACACCGAGCTCTTTGTCGCCAGGTTCGAGGAGCTGTTCGACGGCATCTGGGCCGATGTCATGGCAGGCCGCCTGCCGCGCCCCGACCTGTCGAACCTGGAAAGCTACCTGGAGATCGGCGTCGGCCTCGACCACGAAAGCGTCGAGTTCGGCCCGGGCTTCGACGCCGCCTATCGCGGCGCCATCGCCCGCCGGCATCGCTTCACGCCGTTCCCTGGCGATGCCCGCCTCTGGCCGCAGGACAGCGCCGCATGAGCGAGGCCACCACCGCCATCGAGACCGCCTGGCTGCTGCCGCGGCTCGGCCAGGACCTGCCCGCCGCCGAGGCGGAAATGCGCCAGGGCCTGCTGGCGCGGCTGCGGCTGGAGCAGCTGCTCGGCCTGGTCGAGACCAGCGACATCGCCCGGCCGCCGCTCTACATGATCGGCGTCTATCGCGACTGGATCATGGCCAATCAGGGCTCGGTGCAGGCCGCCGCGGCCTGGTTCAACCTGGGCGTCGAATGGGCCCCGCATGACGCCGGCAAGGCCGCCAGCGCCTATCAGCAGGCGCTCACCCTGAAGCCGGATTTCCACCCGGCCGCGGTCAATCTCGGCCTGTCGCTGGAACGCCAGGGCCAGGCGGAGGCGGCGCTGGCCTGCTGGGCCGAGGCGCTGCAGCCCGACGCCGCCCGCACCGCGCTGCTCAATCATCGCGGCCGCGTGCTGGAGGAGATGGGCCGCTTCGAGGAAGCCACGGAGCTCCTCTTCAAGTCGCTGCTGACCGACCCTGCCCAGCCCGACGTGGTGCAGCACTGGAGCCATCTGCGGCAGAAGACCTGCACCTGGCCCATCGTCCCGCCCGAGGGCCTGCCCGGCCTGCCCTACCGCGACCTGGTGACGCAATCCGGCCCGCTCGGCGCGCTCGCCCTGCTGGCCGACCCGGAGGCGCAGCGCGAGGTCGGCCACCACTGGCTGACCCGCAAGATCCCGGCCGCGCCGCATCGCTTGAGCCCGCCCGAGGGCTATGCCCATGCGCGCATCCGCATCGGCTACATGTCCTCCGACTTCTGCCGCCATGCGATGAGCTTCCTGATCGTCGAGCTGCTGGAACGCCACGACCGCGCGCAGTTCGAGGTCTATGGCTATTGCTCCAGCATCGACGATGGCAGCCCGATCCGCGCCCGCGTGCTGGCCGCCCTCGACCATTATGTCCCGGTCCGCGCGCTCGACGACGCGGCGCTGGCTGAGCGCATCCGCGCCGACGAGATCGACATCCTGATCGACCTCAATGGCATGACCAAGGGCGCGCGGCTGCAGACGCTGCGCTGGAAGCCGGCGCCGGTGCAGGCGACCTATCTCGGCTATATCGGCTCCGTGCCGCTGCCCGAGCTCGACTGGCTGATCTGCGACGACTTCACCATCCCCGCCGATCGCGCCGACGAATACACCCCCCGGCCGCTGCCGCTGCCCGTGGTCTACCAGGCCAATGACGGCCGCATGCCGGTGCTGCCCGCGGTCTCCCGCGCCGCCGAGGGCCTGCCGGAAGACCGTTTCGTCTTCTGCTGCTTCTGCAATTCCTACAAGATCACGCCCGATATCTTCGCCGCCTGGACCACGATCCTGGCGCGCGCGCCCAACAGCGTGCTGTGGCTGGTCGGCGACAACCCCACAGCGCGGCGCAACCTGCTGGCCCAGGCCGAGGCCGCCGGCATCGACCCGGCCCGCCTGATCTTCGCCCAGCGCGTCGAGCCCGAACGCTACCTGGCGCGCATGGCGCTGGGCGACCTGTTCCTCGACACCTCGCCCTACAATGCCGGGACCGTCGCCAGCGACGCGCTGCGCATGGGACTGCCACTGCTGACGCTGTCGCAGGCCTCCTTCGCCTCGCGCATGGCGGGCAGCCTGCTGAACGCCATCGGCATGCCGGAGACCATCGCGACCAGCCACGACGACTACGTCGAGATCGCCGTGAGCCTCGCGACCGATCCGGCCCGCCACGCCGCGCTGCGGGCGAAGCTGAAGGGCGACGCCTGGCAGAAGACGCTGGGCGACAGCGCAGGGTTTGCGAAGCGCTTCGAAGAGGCGATGAAGAAGATCAGAGTGCAGCCAAGCGAAGGCTAGCCCAAGGCCAGGGGAATGAATTCCCCTGGACCCCTTCTTTTTTCTGCGGTGACTGCCGTGTCCACGTGGAGACAGTACGTGAAACGGCCCCGCCGAAGCGCGACCTGTCAGCGAGCGCCGATCATATAAAAAAGGGCGTCCCGCCGGGACGCCCTGATATCGTTGGTGTCGAGGCGCTGGCCTGCAAACGGCCAACAGAACAGAAAAAAGAAGGGGGTCCGGGGGAATTCATTCCCCCGGCCTTTTTCCCTTCTCTTCAGTGCCCCCCAGCCATCGACCGCATCGCCTTCACCTGATCCGGCGTGACGGCGGGGGCTGCGTTGCCCCAGCTGTTGCGGATGAAGGTGGAGACGTCGGCCACCTGCTGGTCGGTCATGCGCCAGCCGAAGGCCGGCATGGCCGCGCCGGTCACCGCATGCGGGGTGGCGGCCGACTTGGCGCCTTGCAGCACCACGCGCAGCACGCCGGTCGGGTCGCCCTGCTGGACGAACTGGCTGTCGGCCAGGCGCGGGAAGATGCCGGCCACGCCCGAGCCGTTGCCGACATGGCAGGCGGCGCAGGTGTCGGCGTAGATCGCCTCGCCGGCGCGCATGCGGTTGTCGGTCGCGGCGACCGCGGTCGGCGTGGTCGCCGCCGGGGCCGGGGCGCGCTCGCGCAGATAGACGGCGATGGCCTTCAGGTCGGCATCGGTCATCTTGCTGGTCGACAGCTCCACCACCTCCGCCATCGGGCCGCTGGCCGTGCTGCGATGGGTGATGCCGGTGCGCAGGTATTCGACGATTTCCTGCTCGGTCCAGGCGCCGATGCCAGTGCGGCGGTCGGCGGTCAGCGACGGCGCGAACCAGCCCTGCAGCGGGCCGCCTTCCAGATGGGCGCCCCCCTTGTCGCCGCCGATCAGGTTGCGCGGCGTGTGGCACAGCCCGCAATGGGCCGGGCCTTCGACGATGAAGGCGCCGCGGTTGTACTCTTCCGACTTGCTCGGGTCAGGACGAAAGGTGCCGGGCGTGAAGTTCAGCATGTTCCAGCCGGCCATCAGCAGGCGGACATTGAAGGGGAAGGGCAGCGTGCTGCGATCCACCTGGTTCTTCACCGCCGGCTGCGCCTGGAGATAGGCGAAGATGGCGTCGTTGTCGCTGCGCGACATCAGCGTGAAGGCCGTGTAGGGGAAGGCCGGGTACAGGTGGGTTCCGTCCGGCCGCTTGCCTTCATGCATGGCGCGGTTGAAGTCGCCGGCGGTCCAGCGGCCGATGCCGGTCTCGGCGTCGGGCGTCAGGTTGGGGACCGAGATCTTGCCGAAGGGCGTCTCCAGCAGGTGGCCGCCCGACATCGACTGGCCGTCGCTGCCGACATGGCAGGCCATGCAGTCGCCGAGGATGGCCAGGTACTTGCCGCGCTCGACTTCCGTGAAGTTGTCGGCATCGGCGCGGGCCGGCGCCGCGCCGAGCAGGGTGGCGGCGGCCAGCAGGCCGGCCGCGAGGATCTGCGCGCGCATCAGGCCTGCACCAGCGCTTCGCCGGGGTTCTTCAGGTACTGCGTCCTGATCGCTTCCAGCGTCCAGTAGACCAGGGCCCCCACGGTGTTGGTCGGGTTGTAGCCGGCATTCTGCGGGAACAGGCAGGCGCCGGTGACGAAAACGTTCGGCGCGTCCCAATGCTGGCCATAGCGGTTGACCACGCCCTTGTCGGGGGTGCTGCTCATCACGGCGCCGCCGGTGTTGTGGGTGGTCTGGTAGGGCACGACGTCCCAGCCGGCGCGCTTGTAGGTCTTCACCTGGCGCTGCGGGCCCATGGCCTTCATGATCTCCTCGCAGCGATCGACGACGAAGCGCGACATCTTCAGGTCGTTCTCCTTGAAGTCGAAGGTCATCCGCATCAGCGGATTGCCGAGGCGATCCTTGTAGGTGGGATCGAGATCGAGGAAGACGTCGCGATAGGCCATTGAGCTGCCCTGGGTGCTGACGCCCTGGGTATGGCCATAGGTCTCGGCGGTGGCCTTCTTCCAGTCCGAGCCCCAGCGCGGCGTGCCGGGCGGCGTCGGCCGCGAGGAGATCGGCCGGCCGCCGGTCGTGTTGCAGGCGATGTTGGCGCCGCCGACGAAGCCCAGCCGGGCATGGTCGAAATTGTCGCCATTGTAGTCGTCGGCCATCATCCCCTGCGAGCCGGCGCCGGCGAAGGGGTTGAAGTGGGTGTCCTTGTCGAAGAAGCCCAGCACGCCGGCATTGGTCTGGTAGGCGTAGTTGCGCCCCAGCGTGCCGGTGTTGGTCTCCGGGTCATACTGCGTGCCGAGCTGGGAGAGCATCAGCAGGCGGACGTTGAAGGTGGAATAGGCGCAGACCAGCACCATGTCGGCCGGCTGCTCGAACTCGCGCCCCGCCGCATCGACATAGGTGACGCCGCTGGCCATCTTGCCGTCGCGGGTCTTGTTGATGCGGGTGACCTCGCACAGGGTGCGGGCCTCGAAGTTGGTATGGCGCATCAGCGCCGGCAGCACGCAGGTCTGCGGGCTCGACTTCGAGTAGTTGGCGCAGCCGAACCACTCGCAGAAGCCGCAATAGGTGCAGGGCGCCAGGCGCATGCCATAGGGGTTGGTATAGGCCTCGGAGATATTGGCCGAGGGCAGCGGGAAGGGGTTGAGCCCGATCTCCTTCGCCGCCTTCTGGAACTTGATCTGCGCCAGGTTCGGCTTCAGCGGCTTCGTCGGATACTCGTCCGAGCGCCAGCCCTCATAGGGGTTGCCGCCTTCCTGGATGACACCCTTGATGTTGCCGGCCTTGCCCGAGATGCCCATGATCTTCTCAAAGAAGTCGTAATGGGGCTCGAGCTCGTCATAGGTGACCGGGTAGTCCTGGATGGTCATGTCGTCGGGAATGAAGTTCTTCCCGTAGCGCTCCTCGTAATGCGAGCGCAGCTTGAAGTCGCTCGGGAAGAAGCGCCAGCTATGGCCGTTCCAGTGCACGCCGGCGCCGCCGACGCCGTTGCCCGGCAGGTAGGAGCCGAACTTGCGGATCGGCAGGGCGACCTGGCTGGCATTGTTGCGCGCCGTCTCGGTGGTCTGCGCCGGGCGCAGGAAGATGTCCTGGCGCACCGCGTAGCGCAGCTCGTCCGGCGCGGTCGCGATGTTGTAGTCGCTGGCGGTGTCGCGCCACGGGCCGCGCTCGATGGCGACCACGTCGAGCCCCATCTTCGACAGCTCATAGGCCATGATCGAGCCGGTCCAGCCGAGCCCGATGACGACGACGTCCTTCTTCGGCAGACGCGTGCTCATGCGGGTTTTCCATTCCAGTCGGGGCGGCCCATGATGGCGACGGGCGGCTTGGTGTAACGCTTGCCGGGATTGTCGAGCACGTCGCGGAAGTCGTAGCGGACCCCCGGGAAGCCGATCATCTTCCAGCTGCACATGTCCTTGTTGCCGCCATAGACGGGGTCGGCGAAGAAGCCTTCCATGGTGTTCTGCAAGATCAGGTTGAACAGCATGGTGGCGGTCTGCCGCGGCGCGACCAGCCCGGGCAGGCGGACCTCGCCCTTCTCCATGCCCTGCAGCAGCTTCACCTGGTCGGCCTCGGCGAGCTGCTCGAAGCTCTTGCCGGCGAAGGCCTCGCGGCAATGGGCTGCCAGCGCCGCCAGCCCCTGGCGATACTGCTGCTGCGGCGTCAGCGGCGACTGGATGCCCTGGGTCGGCAGCGGCTTCTCGGCGAAGGGCCCCTGCATGTAGAGCCACTCATAGGTGCCGTAGGGCCCGGCCAGCTGGCGGTCGATGAAGACCACGCAGCCGGCGTCCTTGCCGCTGGGCGACAGGTCGTCGGCCGGGATCAGGCGGCTGGTGATGGCCTCCAGCGTCGCGACCTCGGCGGGGTTCAGGAAGTACCAGCCACCGGGCCGCGCCAGCTCGGGCGGATAGGCCTCGTTCGGCTTCCAGGGCATGCGCCCGGTGACACTGCGCCCGAGGGCGGGCGCAGAGAAGGCGACCAGTGCTGTGGCGGACAGCAGCTGGCGGCGGCTGGAGACAGGCATCACCGTTCCTTAGGTCAAGGGCAGGACCGGTCCGGCGATGGGCGAAGAAGAAGCACGCGGTCAGGGGCCGAGGCACAGGGGGCAAGGCCGCGCATCGACGAAAGCTGGCTTCGAACCTCTCCAATCGTCGGGCAGGGGAACCATACGATCGAGACTGAACACACGTCATGGCCTGCCCGAAACCACAAGCGGGGCCGGCCGTGACGATCAGGGTTCTATATACAAACCGGCTTAAGCAACAGCCTTCAAGTGATGATTCATATAAATTCCTTGAAGGATCATCACAAGTTCCGGCAGAGGAATTACACGATCTTCATCTTCCAGCCCAAGTCGACCAATGGTTGAGAACCGTTCTCAACCCAACGACATCTTGCCGCGCCGCAGCGTCGTCCCGTCCTCTGCTATGCGCCAACCATTCCGGCGCGCAGGCGACGGGAAACCCTGGATCATCCGGCCAGCGATGACTTGATGCGGTCGAGGGCGAGCTCGAGATCGGCTTCCTCGTTCCAGACATGCGGGCTGATGCGCAGCACGCCCAAACGGTCACTGAGATAGACCCCCTGCCCCGCCAGCCGCTCGACCAGCCCGGCCGGCAGCCCGCCCGGGCAGCGCAGCCCCAGCACATGCGGCGCGCGCCGCGGCGGCAGGGTGCCGAGCCCGGCCAGCCCCGCGGCCAGCAGCCCGGTCAGATGCGCCAGCCGCGCCGCGATGGCGGGCGGGCCCCATTCCAGCACCAGTTCCAGCCCGGCGGCGGCCATGCGCGGCGCCACCGGATCGGCGCGCTCGCCGCGGTCGTAGCGCAGCGCGCCGGGGGCATAGCCACCGCTGGGGCGGTTGCCATTGTGCTCCTCCACCGGCAGCCCCGCCTGCCGATGCGGCGCGACATAGAGAAACGCCAGGCCATAGGGGCCAAGCACCCATTTATAGGTGGGGAAGGCCAGGAAATCGGGCTGCCAGCGGCCGACATCGACGGGCAGCACGCCGGCCGCCTGGGTGGCGTCGATGACCAGCGCGGCGCCCGCCGCCCGCACCGCCGGCGCCAGCGCGTCCAGATCGACCAGGGCGCCGTCCGACCAGTGCAGCGGGGTCAGCAGGGCCAGCGCCAGCGGCGCCGCCCCAGGCCGCCCGATCGCCGCCAGCAGGGCGGCCGTCCAGTCGCCATCCTCCGGGCGCGGCACCACCTCGACGACCAGGCCCCGCTCGGCCGCCAGCCGCTCGAAGACCAGGCAGAGCGAGGGGAATTCGTCGGCCATGCGCAGGATGCGCTGGCCGGGGGCGAGCTCCAGGTTGCGCGCCGCCGTCGCCATGGCCTGGGCCACCGAGCCCTGGATGGCGATGTCCTGGGCCGCGGCGCCGATCAGCCGGGCCGCGGCGGCGCGGGCGGCGGCGACGCCGTCCTCGTTGCGGATCCTGGGGAACTCCCAGGGTCGCGCCTTGGCGGCGATGCCGGCGACGCCGGCCGCGCTGACGCTGCGCGGCAGGGGCGACCAGGCGGCGGCATCGAGATAGGCGATGCCGGGCGGGATCTCGAAAAGCGGGCGCTGGCTGGGGAGCATGGCGCCGAGCATGGACCCGCCGGGCGCCGCCCGCCAAGCCCCCCCCGTGTCAGGCGGCGGCCTGGGCGCCCTGCTGCAGCGCAGCGATCACCTGGTCGCTGTCCTGCACGTCGCCGAAGAAGGACCAGAAGCTGACCAGCGTCGCCTGATGCTCCTCGTCGGTCAGCGCCGCGTTGCAGTCGCTGACCATGATGGTGCGGAAGTTCAGCATCATGGCGTCGCGCGCCGAGGATTCGCAGCAGACATTGGTCAGCGTGCCCGCGATCAGCACGGTGTCGAAGCCGCCATGCCGCAGCAGCCCCTCCAGCGCCGAGGCGCCGGCGATGAAGGCGCTGTAGCGATATTTCGGCACCACCGCGTCGTCGTCGCGGATGTCGAGATCGGGCCAGAATTCATGCCCCGGCGCGCCGGGCGAGACCGAGCGGATGCGGGCGGCGCGGCGGGCGGGGCTGGCCTGCTCCTCGAGGACCGACCATTCCTGGCGGGAGCGCTCGTCGGTCGCGTTCTGCACCCAGAAGACGCCGCCCCCCGCCTGGCGCAGCGCCCCCGCCAGACGGTTGATGGCAGGGACGATCTGCTGCGCCATGGGCACGCAGCTATGCCCGACATCGGCGCGCATATAGCCGTTCTGCATGTCGATGACGACCAGCGCGGTGCGCGCCGGATCGAGCTCGGCGAAAGGATGCAGCCGGCCGCAGCGGGCGATGACGCGGTCGAGCACGCTTGGCGGAATGGACAGCGGATGCATCAGGCATATTCCTGCTGGAGCTGGGCGGCGGCGCGCAGGCAGCGGGCCAGGCGGCCCGGCGCCGGGCTGATCGCCGGCGGCGGGCCGGCGGCGCAATCCGCCGCCGCCTGCGGGCAGCGCGGGGCGAAGCTGCAGCCGGGCGGCAGGTTGCGCATGTCGGGCGGCGCGCCGGGGATGGTCTCCAGCGCCCGGTCGCGCGGCTGGTCGTGCACGGTGGAGCCGAGCAGCCCGGCGGTGTAGGGGTGCAGCGGCGACCGCAGCACCTCGCGCACGCTGCCGGTCTCGACGATGCGGCCGGCATACATGATGGCGACGCGATCGGCGATCTCGGCGGCGACGCCGAGGTCATGGGTGACGAAGACCACCGACATGCCGAGCTCCTGCTGCAGCTTGCGCAGCAGGATCAGCACCTGGATCTGCACCGTGGCATCCAGCGCCGTGGTCGGCTCGTCGGCCAGCAGCAGCTTCGGCTCGCAGGATAAGGCGAGCGCGATCATGGCGCGCTGCCGCAAGCCCCCCGAGAGCTCATGCGGATAGGCCTCCAGCCGGCGCTCGGCCGAGGGGATGCGCACCAGGTCGAACAGCTCCAGCGCCCGCCTTCGGCCCTCGCGATGCGAGACGCCGCGATGCTGCGCCACCACCTCGGCAATCTGGTCGCCGACGCGGGCGACCGGGTCGAAGGCGGTCATCGGCTCCTGGAAGATCATCGAGACGGTGCCGCCGCGCATCCGCCGCAGCGCGCGCTCGTCCATCGCCTGCACATCCTGGCCGGCGATGCGGATCTTGCCTTTGATGACGCTGCGCTTGGGCGGCAGCAGGCGCATCAGGGCGCGCATGGTGACCGACTTGCCGGAGCCGCTCTCGCCCAGCATGCACATCACCTCGCCCGGCATCATGCTGAAGCTGACGCCGTTCACCGCGCAGACGCTGCTCTCGCGCGTGACGAAGTTGACTGTGAGGTCCTCGACCTCGACCAAAGGCTGCGACATCGGCGCCTCCATCAATGCAGCCCCGGCGCGGCGGGCGCGAGGCCAGCCTGGCTATGGCCCGAGGCCGGATCCTGCATGTGACAGGCGGCCAGATGCGCGCCGCTCTCGGAATCGCCCAGCAGCGGCGCGCGGCTGGCGCAGAGCGGCTCGGCGAAGGGGCAGCGGGTGTGGAAGCGGCAGCCGGAGGGCGGGTTAACCGGGTTGGGCGGATCGCCGCTGACCGGCGCCTCCTCCCGCCGCTGGTCGGGATCCATCGCCGGGCGCGAGGCCAGCAGCGCCCGCGTGTAGGGATGCTTCGGCGCGTTGTAGAGCTGGTCGGCCGGGCCGATCTCGACGACCTCGCCCAGATACATGACCATGACGCGGTCGCTGATCCAGCGGACGACGCCGAGATCGTGGCTGATGAAGACATAGGTCAAGGCAAGCTCGCGCTTCAGCGTCTGCAGCAGGTTCAGCACCTGCGCCTCGACCGACTTGTCCAGCGCCGAGACCGCCTCGTCCAGGATGACCATGCGCGGCTTCAAAGCGAGGGCGCGGGCGATGTTGACGCGCTGCTTCTGCCCGCCCGACAGCTCATGCGGATAGCGGCCGCCGAACAGCGCCGGGTTGAGCCCGACCTTGGTCAGCAGGTCGCGCGCCAGCGCCATCGCCTCGGTCTTCGGCATGCCGAAGGCCATCGGCCCGAAGGCGACCGAGCCCTGCACCGGCATGCGCGGATTGAGCGAGGAGGCGCTGTCCTGGAACACCATCTGCGCCTGGCGCCGCAGGTCATTGACGGAGAGGCCGCCCTCGCTGCCGACCGTCTCGCCGTCGAAGATCTGCTCGCCGGCATCGGGCAGCATCAGCCGCATCAGCAGCCGGGCGACGGTCGACTTTCCGCAGCCGCTCTCGCCCACGATGCCCAGCGTCTCGCCCTTGCGGACGTGGAAGGAGACGCCGTCGACGGCGCGGACATGCGCCACGGCGCGGCCCAGCAGCCCGCCGCGGATGGGAAAATGCTTCTTCAGGTCGCGCACGATCAGCAGCGGCTGCTGCGGGCCGCCGCGGTCGCGCGGGTCGTCCGCGCGCCAGGGGATCGGGTCCGGCGGGATCAGGGGGGAGGCGCTCATCGACATGGGCTCAGCTCCTCACATCCATGGCGGCGCGGAGGCCGTCGCTCACCATGTTCAGGCTGACCGAGGTCAGGAAGATCGCGATGCCGGGCATGGCGGCCACCATCGGGCTGACATAGATCGCCTGGCGCAGCGCGTTCAGCATCAGGCCCCAATCCGGCTCCGGCGGCTTCACGCCCAGCCCCAGGAAGGAAAGTCCGGAAGCCAGGATAAT
Organism: Roseomonas sp. 18066; assembly: GCF_902706185.1. Taxonomy (GTDB): domain Bacteria; phylum Pseudomonadota; class Alphaproteobacteria; order Acetobacterales; family Acetobacteraceae; genus Pseudoroseomonas. Next base: position 15,067 of record NZ_CACSJM010000062.1, read on the forward strand.
GCCGACCGAGATCAGGCTGGAGGCGTAGATCAGGATCGGCCCCAGCACATTGCCCAGCACATGGTGCCACAGCACCAGCCGCAGCGGCGCGCCGGTGGCCCGCGCCGCATCGACGAAGTCGAGGTTGCGCACCTGCGTCGTCGCCGTCTCGGCGACGCGGCACAGCGGCGGGATGAAGACCAGGGTCAGCGCGATCATGCCGTTCAGCACGCCACCGCCCATGGCGCCCGAGATGGCGACGGCCAGCAGCACCGAGGGGAAGGCGTAGAAGACGTCCATCACCCGCATGATCACCGCATTGGCGACGCCGCCGAGGAAGCCGGCGACGACGCCTAAGCCCCCGCCGATCAGCGTCGCCAGCAGCACCGGCACCATGCCCATGGTCAGCGTCAGCCGCCCGCCATAGAGCAGGCGGGAGAACATGTCGCGGCCGAGCTCGTCGGTGCCCAGCCAGTGGCTCATATAGCCCGGCGGCTTCAGCCGGCGGATGATGCTCTCGCGATAGGGATCGAAGGGCGCCAGCCAGGGCGCGAAGACGGCCGCCAGGATGATCGCCAGCAGCATCGCGCCGAAGACCAGCGTCACCGGGTCGTGCCGCAGCCGGTAGCCCACCGTGCCCCAGTAGCCGCGCTGGCGGGGCGCCGCCATCGGCGCCGGGGCGGCCACGTTGTCGATTGTCGTGGACATGCGTGATCTCCCCTTCAGGCGCGGCGGATGCGCGGATCGACCGAGGACTGCACCAGGTCGACGGCGAGGTTGGTGAGCACGAAGATCAGCGCCAGCACCAGGATGGTTCCCTGCAGCACCGGAATGTCGCGGGCCAGGATCGCCTTGCTGAGCAGGAAGCCGCTGCCCGGCCAGCTGAACACCGTCTCCACCAGGATGGAGCCGCCCATCAGCGTGCCGAATTGCAGCCCCATCACCGCCAGCACCGGCGGCAGCGCGTTCTTCAGCGCATGCTTCAGCACGCGCCATTCCGGCAGGCCGTTGGCGCGCAGCGTGGTGACGAATTCCTGGTTCATCACCTCGGAGACCGCCGAGCGCGTGGTGCGCGCGATGATGCCGACCGGGATCATCGACAGGGTGATCACCGGCAGCACCAGGTGCTGCAGGTGGCTCCAGCTGGTCGGGTCGAAGCGTTCGCCGGCCATGCCGGAGGCCGGCAGCGCCATCAGCTCGACGGCGAAGATGATGACCAGCACGATGCCCAGCCAGTAGTTCGGCACCGAGACGCCGACCACGGCGACGCCGGTGACGCAGCGGTCCACCCAGCTGCCCGCCCGGCGCCCGGCGATGGTGCCGAGCGCGAAGGCGATGCTGAAGGCGACGATGACCGACAGCCCCGCCAGCAGCACGGTGTTGCCGAGCGAGCGCGCGATCTCCTCGGCGACCGGCCGCCCGGTCGCGATCGAGCGGCCGAAATCGCCGCCCAGCATGCGGCCGAGCCAGGACAGGTATTGCAGCGGCAGCGGCTGGTCGAGGCCGTAGAGCCGCTTCAGCTGCGCCACCGTCTCGGCATCGGCGTCGGGCGGCAGCAGGGTCTGCACCGGATCGCCCGGCGCCAGATAGACCAGGCCGAAGCAGACCATGGAGACGCCGAGGGCGATGGGCACCGCCGCCAGCAGCCGCCGCAGGACATAGCTGAACATGGGCTGCCCTCTCCCGCCGCGGTCAGCGCGCCTCGACGGTGATCGAGGTCAGGTCCTGGAACCAGCTCTGCGCCTGGACGAAGCCGCGCACGCGCGGCGACATGGCGCGCGGGTTGAGGTCGTGGGCGACCCAGAGCATCACCGCGTCCTGGCTCATCTTCTCGTGGATGCGGGTCAGCACGGCGAGCCGCTTGGTGGCGTCGAAGGTCGACAGCGCCTCGCTGATCAGCGCGTCCATCTCCGGGCTGTTGTAATGGCCCCAGTTGGAGCCGCGCGGCGCCGCCTGGCTGGAGGCGATGAAGCGCAGCATGCCGTTGAACGGATCCTGTGTGGCGCGGCTGATGTTGATGCCGTCGACGCCGGTATGCTTCTCGCGCCCCTCGCGGCCGAGCTGCAGCAGCGCGTTCCAGTCCAGCACCTGCAGGTTCACCTTGAAGCCGGCGGCCTCGAGCTGCGACTTCACCAGCTCGTTCATCGGCAGCGGCTGCATCTGGCCGGAGCCGGAGGTGGAGATGGCGAAGGTGACGTTGCAGGGCAGGCAGCCGGCCTGCTGCAGCAGCGCCCGCGCCTTGGCCGGGTCGTATTCGTAGCGCACCGGATTGCCGTAATAGGCCGTCGACGGCGGCAGGGTCGCAAAACCCTCCAGCGCGACGCCGCCCAGCATCTCCTTCATGTCGGCGCGGTTCAGCGCATGGTTGGCGGCCTGGCGGACGCGGACATCCTTGAAGGCGCCATCGACGAAGTTGAGCTGATAGGCCCAGTTGTGCGGATAGGAGTTGGTGACCACCTGCATCCGCGCCGAGCGCAGCCGCGGGATGGCGTCGGGCGACGGCGCCTCGATCCAGTCGACCTGGCCGGACAGCAGCGAGGCGGTGCGCGTCGAGGCCTCGGGCATCGGCAGCAGCACCAGCCGGTCATGCTTGGGCACCCGCGCCGCGTCCCAGTAATCGGCGTTGCGCACCAGCTCCAGCCGCTCGCCGGGCACCATGCGGGCGAAGCGATAGGGGCCGGTGCCGGAGGGGTTGCGCGCGAAGGCGTCGGCGTCGTTCTTCACCTCGGCCGAGCGGCGCGGGCTGACCATCATCAGGAAGGACAGGTTGTAGGGGAACAGGCTGTCCGGCGTCTTGGTGGTGAAGGCCACCGTCTGCTCGTCGACCGCCTCGACCGATTCGAAATTCGTGAGATACCCGCGGGCGAAGGCGAATTGCCGCGCGTTGAACTGCGCAGCACCTTCCTTGGTCATGCGCTCCATGTTCCACACCACGTCCTGCGCGGTGAAGATGGAGCCGTCATGGAACTTCACGCCGGGCCGCAGCTTGAAGATCCAGCGCCGGTTGTTGGTCGGATCGACCGCCCATTCGGTCGCCAGCCCCGGCTTGATGTCGGCGATCCGATCGCCGCGCGACAGGTCCCACAGCACCAGCGAATCGTAGAGATTGTATCCGACGAAGCGCCAGCCTTCGAATCCCTGGTCGGGGATGCCGGCGGTCAGCGGAATATCGCCGGCGGTCATGGCGATGCGCAGCACCGTCTCGGCGCGCGCGGAGGCCACCGGCACCGTGGCGGCGGCAATGACGAAGGCAGCGCCGATCGAGGCAAGGACTCGCTTCATCTCGTCTCCTTATCCGGCGGAGCGCCGCCGGGTGGATGGCTTAAAGCATGGGCACGCCGCCAGGCGCCGCGTTTGCGCGACATCCAGCCCAGGCGACCGTCCCTCCGGTTCCCGCACGGTAGGCCGATCAAAGTTTCAATCACAACGATGATTTTTCGAATTGATCTGCATCCTTCGAGCGCATTCCTTGCGCATTCCGAAGGCATTTTTCCCGATCCGGCCACGCGGCGTCGCCGCGCCGCGGCGAAGGCGCTGTTGCGGCGTGATTTCACGCGACGCGACATGCTGCGGATTTGGGCGCGACAAGCGCCACCACCCGCCATAGGATTTCGACATTGCATCCAATCCTGGATGCCCATTCCCGAATGACTGGCGGAGGAGCTGCCGATGGACCCCACCGACGCGGAGCGCGATCCCGAGCTCGACCTTGTGCTGAAGCGTGCCGGCATCACCCTGCCGGAGGGCCGCTATCCCGGCGTGCTGTTCAGCTATCGCGACCTGCAGACCCTGCTGCCGCTGCTGCGCAATGGCCGCACCGCCGCCGCCGAGCCCGCCGGCACCTATGACCTCGACACCATCACCCGGGAGATGACGCCGTGACGGAGCTCTCGATGGCGGAGATGGGCCGGCAGCTGCGCGCCGGCGCCACCACCGCGACCGCCCTGGCCGAGGCCGCGCTGGCCCGCATCGCCGCGCTGGACGGCGCGCTGCACAGTTTTGTTCTTGTCACCGGCGAGCGGGCCCTGGCCGATGCGGCGAAGGCCGATGCCGATTTCGCCGCCGGCCGCGACCATGGCCCGATGCAGGGCATTCCCTATGCGCTGAAGGACATCTACGACACCGCCGGCATCCGCACGACCTGCCATTCCAAGCTGCGCATCGACGATATCCCTGCGCAGGACTGCGTCGTCGCCGAGAAGCTGGCGGCCGGCGGCGGCGTGCTGCTGGGCAAGCTGGCGACGCATGAATTCGCCCTCGGCGGCCCCAGCTTCGACCTGCCCTTCCCGCCCGCGCGCAATCCGTGGAACACCGACCATATCACCGGCGGCTCCTCCTCCGGCTCGGGCGCCGCGGTCGCGGCGGGGCTGGTGCGCATGGCCATGGGGTCCGACACCGGCGGCTCGATCCGCGGCCCCGCCGCCTATTGCGGCACCGTGGGCCTGAAGCCGACCTATGGCCTGGTCAGCCGCCGCGGCGTGTTTCCGCTGTCCTACACCCTCGACCATTGCGGCCCGCTCTCGGCCAATGTCGAGGACACCGCCATCACCATGCAGGCCATCGCCGGCTTCGACCCTGTCGATCCCGCCAGCCGCAACCACGCGATTCCCGATTTCTCGGCCGGCCTCGAGGATGGCGTCGCGGGCCTGCGCATCGGCCTGCCGCGCAATCTCTGGCGCGACGCCGAGGGGCTGGACCCCGCCACCACCGCTGCCCTCGACCGCCTGGCGGAGGCGCTCGCCGCCAAGGGCGCCATCGTCGAGGAGGTCACCCTTCCCGACTATGCGCTGTTCAACGCCTGCGGCCGCGTCATCCTGCTGGCCGAGGCCTATGCCATCCACGAGGCCAATCTCCGCAGCCGCCCGCAGGATTATGGCGAGCTGCTGTTCCTGCGCCTGGTCGCCGGCGCCGCGATCAGCTCGGCCGACTACATCCAGGCGCAGCGGCTTCGGCGCGAGCTCTCGCTGGCCGTCAACCGCGACGCGCTCGCCCAGCACGACCTGCTGCTGACCGCCTGCGCCCTCGGCCCGGCGCCGGCCTTCTCCGAATATCCGAAGGACCGGCCTGGGCCGATGGCCATCCAGACCATGCCTTTCAACGTCACCGGCAATCCGGCGCTGTCCATGCCGGCGGGCTTCAGCGCCAGCGGCCTGCCGCTTTCTGCGCAGCTGGTCGGCCGTCCTTTCCAGGATGCGCTGGTGCTGCGCGCCGGCCGCGCGGTGGAGAAGATCACCGCCGGCTGGGGCGCCGAGCGTCGCCCGTCGATTCTCGCCGAAGCGGCCTGACGCCGAAAACGCGGCGGGGGCGCAAACCCCCGCCGTATCCCGTCACAGCGACGGCATGCGAAGATGCCAGTCGGTGTCTTGCTGGAAGGCATCCGCCGCCTGCATCACCCGCGCTTCCGCAAACGGCCGCCCGATGATCTGCAGGCCCACCGGCAGGCCCAGGCTGTCGAAGCCGCAGGGCACGCTGATCGCCGGCAGGCCCAGATAGTTGATCAGCCGCGTGTTGCTGGCCACCGCCATGAACTTCGCCGCCGTCCCCGGCGGGCCCTGGTCGATATCCGTCTCCGCCCGCGTCGGCAGCTCGGTCGCGATGGTCGGCGTCACCAGCAGGTCGTAATCCGAGAACACCTGGCGGCAGAATTCCTGCAGCAAGGGCCCGCGCCGGCTCAGCGCCTCGATGTAATGCGTCGCCGGAATGCCGTAGCCGGGGAACAGCCGCGCCGACAGATGCACGGCATAGTCCTGCGGATATTCGCGCATCCATTCGCCATGGATCGTCGCCGCCTCGCAGCGGCTGACCACGGAGGAGCACGCCGCCAGCTCCGGGATCAGCGGCAGGGTGATGCGCGTCACGCTGGCGCCGCGCGCCTGCAGCACCGCCAGCGCCGCTTCCATCGCCGCCAGCACGCTGGGTGCGACGCCATCGAGGAACCAGGTCTCCGGCACGCCGATGCGCAGGCCCCGCAGGTCGCCATCCAGCGCTGCCTCGTAGTCGGGCACGGCCTCGCGCGCGCTGGTCGGGTCCTTCGGGTCATGCCCCGCCATCACCGTCATCACCCGCGCGCAATCCCGCGCGCTGCGCGCCAGCGGCCCGACATTGTCGCAGGAGAAGGACAGCGGCATCACGCCATAGCGGCTGATCCGCGTCTGCGTCGGCTTCAGCCCGGTGACCCCGCAGGCCGAGGCCGGCAGCCGGATCGACCCGCCGGTGTCCGAGCCCAGCGCCATGAAGGCGAAGCGCGCGGCGACCGCGGCGCCCGACCCCGACGACGATCCGCCCGTGATGTGGGCGGCATTCCACGGGTTCAGGCAGTCGCCGTAATGCCGGTTGTGGCCGGTCGGGTTCTGCGCGAACTCCGCCATGTTCAGCCCGCCGAAGGTCACCGCGCCGGCGCCCTCCAGCCGCTCCAGCACCGTCGCCGTGATGCTGGGGCGGAAATCGCGCCGGATCGCCGAGCCGCAGGAGCTCCGCTGCCCGGCCTTGTAGTACATGTCCTTATGCGCCATCGGCACGCCATGCAGCGGGCCCAGCGCGGCGCCGGCACGCCGCGCGGCATCGGCGGCCTCGGCGGCTTCCAGCGCGCCGGCCTCGTCCAGCCAGATCACCGAATTGACCTTGGGCTCCAGCCGCTTGGTGCGGGCGATGCAGGCCTCGGTCAGCGCCACGGCGCTGATGCTGCCATCGGCCACCGCGGCCGCCGCCTCGACCAGCGACAGGCTGGCCAGCGTGTCGATATCCTCGACCAGCGTCGCACCCATCACGGCGTCTCCTTGCAGGCCTGCAAGGCCGCCTCGAAACCCGCCGGCTCATCCTCGAACCGCAAGCCGCCGCGCACCGCCTCGAAGGCAACCACGATCGCCTGCAGCTCGGCGGCCAGCTCCAGGGCGACCTCGTTCGGCGGCTCCACCCCCGACCAGCGCGAAGCGGTCGCGACGACCAGCTCCCTCATCTCCTGCGCCATCCCCACGACTCCCCATGCTTTGGAAAAGCCCAGTCAGGATGCAGCAGAACAGAAAGGTCGGGGGAAGGAATTCCCCCGAACCCCATCTTTTTTCTGTCAGTCGGCCAGCAGCAAGCCGTTCGCCGCATCAGCCATGCGCTTCGCGGCATCGCGCAGGCCGGGGTCGCCCAACCCGGCACCGCCCGGTGTGAGCACCACCAGGCGCTCGCCGGCGGGGATCACCTGCAACCCCTTGCCGCGCAACACCGTGCCATCGCCCAGGCCGACATAGCCCGGCGCGCCATCGCCACCACCCGCCTGGCCGCGCGGCGGATACTGGATGCGATCGAAGGCCGCCAGCAGCTCGAACGGCGCAGCGTCGGTGTTGACGATCTCCATGATCTGGCCGAGCCCGCCACGGCTCTCGCCATCGCCGCCGCTGCCCGGGCGGAACTCCTTGCGCCAGAACATCAGCGGCGACTGGATCTCGGCGATCTCCACCGGGGTGCCATGCACGCCAGACGGGAAGGCGGTCGCCGACATGCCGTCCTGGCCGGGACGCCCGCCGGTGCCGCCATTGGTGGTGATGGCCAGCGCATAGCCGTGGTTCGGGCCCTGCTTCTCGGCCCACTCGCCGCGCACGGTGATGTTCCAGATGCAGGCGGTACCCTCGGCCGGAACGCGCTCGGGAATCGCCTGGCGCAGGCAACCAAAGACCATGTCCGGCAGCATCTGCCCCAGCACATGGCGCGACGACACCGGCGCCGGCTTCAGCGCGTTCAGCACGCTGCCCACCGGCGCCGACACCGTCAGCGGCGCCAGCGACCCGGCATTGTTCGGGATATCGGCGGCCACCAGGCAGCCCAGCCCGAACACGGTATAGGCGGTGGTATAGGCCAGCGGCACGTTGATGCCCCGCCGCACCGCGCCCGAGGTGCCGGTATAGTCGACATGGATGCCGCTGTCGGAGACCGTCAGCGTCGCTTCCATGGTCAGCGGATGGTCATAGCCATCCGTCGTCATGCTGTAGGTCCAGGTGCCTTTCGGCAGCTTGCCGATTTCCGCCAACACCGCCTCGCGCGACCGGGCGATGATATGCTCGGCCAGCGGTTCCAGCGTGTCGATGCCGAACTCGTCCATCATCGCCGACAGGGCGCGCACGCCGACATCGTTGCAGGCAGCCAGGGAATAGGTGTCGCCCTCGGTGTCCACCGGCAGCCGCGTGTTGGCGCGGATCATCGCCATCAGCGTCTCATTGACCACGCCGCGGTCGATGAGCTTCAGCATCGGGATGTACAGCCCCTCCATGAAGACGTCGCTGGCTTCAGGGCCGTTGCCCAGGCCGCCGATATCCATCAGGTGGCTGGTGCAGGAGAACAGGCCGACCAGCTTGCCCTTGTGGAAGGCCGGCGTGGTGATGACGAAGTCGTTCAGGTGCCCCGTGCCCATCCAGGGGTCGTTGGTGATATAGGCGTCGCCCTCCTGCATCCCCTCCACCGGGAAGTGGCGGAGAAAGTGCTTCACCGATTCAGCCATCGAGTTGATATGGCCGGGCGTGCCGGTCACCGCCTGCGCCAGCATGCGGCCCTGCAGGTCGAAGACGCCCGCAGAAATATCCTCGCATTCGCGAACGATCGGGCTGAAGGCGGTGCGGATCAGCACCTGCGCCTGCTCCCCCACCACGGCGATCAGCCGGTTCCACATGATCTGCAGGTCGATGATGCTCGGCTGCATGGCCGTCTTCTCCGGGATCGTGCTCATGCCGCCTTCTGCTCCATGACGATGCAGCCGCTGCCGTCGATATGCGCATCGAAGCTGGCCGAGACGAAGGTCGTCGTCTCCATCTCGGTGATGATCGCAGGTCCCGGCACGCGGGCGCCGGGCAGCATGCTGTCGCGCAGATAGATCGGCACATCGACATGCGCCTCGCGCTTGCCGTCGAACAGCCGGCGCAGGCCGGAGGGCGCCGGCGCCGCCGAGGGGCTGACCGCCGCCGCCGCTTCCGGCTTCGCCGCATGGGTCGAGACCAGCACCGACCAGTTCAGCACCTCGATCGCCGCGGCCGGGATGGCGCGGGCGAATTGGCGGGCATATTCGGCCTCGAAATAGGCGCGCAGCTCGGCGACATCCTCCGCGGTCAGCGCCCGGTTCGGCAGCTCCACCGTGATCTCGTGGCCCTGGCCGACATAGCGCATGAAGGCGATGCGCCGCTCGAACAGCGCCGCGCCGCGCGCGCCGGGCTCGACCAGGGCGCGCGCCGCCGCCGTCATCTCGGCGAACAGCGAGGAGATCGCCGCGCCGTCGAAGCTGCCGTCCAGCCGCGCGGGACGCGAGCGGACGATCTCATAGGCCACCGGCGCCGCCAGGAATCCCACCGCCGAGCCGACGCCGGCATTGGGCGGCACCACCACCCGCGTCACGCCGACCTTCTCGGCGACGCGCGCGGCATGCAGCGGCGCGGCACCGCCGAAGGCGATCATCGTGTGCTGCGCGATCACGGCGCCCCGCTCGGCGGCATGGACGCGGGCGGCGCTGGCCATGTTCTCGCAGACCATCTCATAGACGGCATAGGCCGCCATCTCCGGCGACAGGCCCAGCTTCTGCCCCACCGCCTCGTCCAGCGCGGCCAGGGCGCGGGCCGGCTCCAGCGTCATGCTGCCGCCGGCGAAGCCCACCGGCTCGATCAGGCCGAGCGCCACATCGGCATCCGTCACCGCCGGCCGCGTGCCGCCGCGGCCATAGCAGGCCGGACCGGGCACGGAGGAGGCGCTCTCCGGCCCCACCGTCACCCGCTGCATCGCATCGACCTGGGCGATCGAGCCGCCGCCGGCGCCGATCTCCACCATCTCGATGACCGGGATGCGCAGCGGCAGGCCGGACCCCTTCAGGAAGCGCGCCGTGCGGTCGACCTCGAAGAAGCGCGACGTCGCCGGCTCGCCCTTCTCGATCAGGCAAACCTTGGCCGTGGTGCCGCCCATGTCGAAGGACAGCACGCGCTGCTCATTGGCCCGCAGCGCCACCTGGGCGGCGAAGATCGCACCGCCGGCCGGGCCGGATTCCACCAGCCGCACCGGGAATTTCTGCGCCGTCTCCAGCGCGGTCAGCCCGCCGCCGGAGGTCACCAGGTAGGTGGCGCCGCGATATTGCCGCGCCTGCAGGGCGGCGGCCATGCGGCCCAGATAGCCTTCCATCAGCGGCTGCACATAGGCATTGGCCGCGGCGGTCGAGGTCCGCTCGTATTCGCGCACCTCCGGGCAGACCTCGGAGGCCAGTGTCACCGACACCCCCGGCAGCGCGGCGCGCACCAGCGCGCCGGCCCGCTGCTCATGCGCCGGATTGGCATAGGCATGCAGGAAGGCGATGGCGACGCTCTGCACGCCTGCCGCCGCCAGCTCGGCGATCAGCCCGGCCAGCGCCGTCTCGTCCAGCGCCAGCTGCGCGACGCCGCGCGCATCCATCCGCTCCGGCACGGTGAAGCGCAGCGAGCGCGGCACCAGCGGCTTCGGCTTCTCCAGCTTCAGGTCATACTGGTCGTAGCGGCTCTCGGTGCCGATCTCGAGGATGTCGCGGAACCCCGCGGTCGCGATCAGCGCCGTCCTGGCGCCGCGCCGCTCGATGATGGCGTTGGTCGCCAGCGTCGTGCCATGGACGAAGACATCGATGTCGGAGAACTGCAGCCCGGCATCGCCCAGCACCAGGGCGATGCCTTCCAGCACGCCCTCCTCGGGCGAAGCCGGCGTGGTCAGCACCTTGCGGGTGCGGCGCTGCCCCCCGGCATCCAGCACCACATCGGTGAAGGTGCCGCCAATATCGGCGGCGAGGCGAATGGTGGGGGTATCCGGCAAGGCTGCTCTCCTCAGGCCCTCAAGCCCCAGGTTACAAGCAATCCACATGCCATCTGTGTGTCGGACTGCCGTGTCCACCTGGGGACGGCGGGTGACACCGCCCGACGGCAGCACGACCATTGGGGGAGCGCAAGGGCTCCCCCGGGATCGGTCTCAGCCTTTCGGCGCCATCGCGGCGGCGAAACCGAGGCTCAGCGCCTTCTGCGCCATGGCCAGCGCCCCCTCGCGCGAGCGGGCGGCGCCGATGAAGCGGCGCAGATGCACGAAGACGGCGTCCGCCACGCCGGACGCCTCGGCCAGGGCGGCGTCCTGCAGCCCGGCCCAGCCCTCCGGCAGCGGCAGGCGCTGGTCGAAGCTCTTCGGCTCCGGCGGCATGGTATCGACCATCCAATTGCCGTTCTGCACCGGATAGATGCAGTAGATCACCGGCAGCCCATGGTCGAAGACCGCGCCCTTCCACGGCATCCGCCGGTCCAGCACCAGCACCCGCGCGTCCGAGCCGCGGCCATGCAGCGCCAGCACCTCGGCCGAGGCCACGTGCCGGCCGCGCACCGCATCGACCCGGCGCCGCAGCACCGCGTCGGCCAGGGCCGCGGCCTCCTGGAAGGCGGCGTCCTCGGCCGCCGGGTCGTCGCCGCCCGGCGCGTCCCAGGCCAGGTTGCAGTCGCCGATCAGCGAGGCGAGGTCGAGCACGCCGCGGCTGGTCGCCGTGCCGTTGTCGATCTCGTCGATGCGGTAGACCACGCTGCGGTCGAGCTCCTGCGCGATGGCGGCCGCGAAACCCTTGGCCCCTTCCGGCAGGATGGCGCGCACCGCGGCCTCGCCATGGGTCTGCCAGACCAGGCCGGCGGCGCTGTAGGGCGTGCCGTCGGGGCGCAGCGGCGCGCCGCGCTGGTGGTGGTCGAAGCGGCTGCGCGCCACGTCGAATTCCAGCCCGACATCGAAGACGATATCGCCCTCGGCGATGCGCTTCATGTCGCGGCTGCGCAGCAGCCGGTGGTCGACGCCCACCGCCTGCAGGCCGAGGGCGCGCTTCAGCACCGCATAGGCGAAGGCCTCGTCGCAATGGAAGCCGCCGCTATGGGTGACCAGCAGGGGGAGGGGCGTGTCTGTCATGGGCTGGCTTCTAGACCACCCTGGACAGCTTCGCCACGCTGCGGGAGGCTGATGCCGCCAGCTTTCCCGGGAAGGTCACCCATGCGTATCCTGCTGATCGAGGATGACCCCGCCACCGCCGACTACCTGGCCAAGGGCCTGGCCGAGGAAGGCCATGTCGTCGACCGCGCCTTGACCGGCAAGGACGGGCTGTTCCTGGCGCTGAACGAGCCCTTCGACATCATCGTCACCGACCGCATGCTGCCAGGCCCCGACGGCATCGCCATCACCCGGGCCTTGCGCGCCTCCGGCATCGCGACGCCCGTGCTGATGCTGACGGCGCTGGCCGAGGTCGACCGCCGGGTCGAGGGGCTGGAGGCCGGGGCCGACGACTACCTGGCCAAGCCCTTCGCCTTCGCCGAGCTGCGCGCCCGGATCCGCGCGCTGGCCCGGCGCCCGGCGCCGGCCGCCGCTGAGGCCACCGAGCTGGCGGTGGGCGACCTGCGCGCCGACCTGCTGCGCCGCGCGGTGACCCGCGGCACCCGGCCAATCGAGCTGCTGCCGACCGAGTTCCGCCTGCTCGAATACATGATGCGCCATCCGGGCGAGGTGCTGACGCGGACCATGCTGCTGGAAAAGGTCTGGGACTTCTCCTTCGACCCCACCACCAACATCATCGACGTCCATGTCAGCCGCCTGCGCCGCAAGCTGGAGGCCGGCGGCGAGCCCTCGATGATCCGCACCGTGCGCGGCGCCGGCTATGTGCTGGCCCCCGCCCTTGGCGCCGGCCACGGCTGAGGCGATGCACTGGCCCCGCAGCTTCGCGCCCCGCCTGGCGCTGGCCATGGCCGCCGTGGTGCTGGTGGCCAGCGTCTGCGGCGCCGGCTGGGGCTGGCTGCGGGCGCAATCGGCGCTGCGCCAGCAGCTGGACCTGGTGCTGGCCGCCGAGGCCGAGGGGCTGATCCGCGACTACGAGAATTACGGCCTGGCGGGCCTGGCCGAGGCCACCCGCCTCTACACCCGCCGCCAGGGCCCGATCTTCCTGTCGCTCGCCGCCCCCGACGGCCGGATCATCGCCGGCGGCGTGCCGGTGGCGCCAGTGACCTTGCGCGGCTTCGCCACCCTGCCGCGGGCCGATGACGGGTCGGAGATCCGCGCCCTCGGCGCCCTGCTGCCCGGCGGCGTCAACCTGCTGGTCGCGACCGAGCTGGCCCCGGTCAACCGCGCCGCCGCCGCACTCGCCTGGACGCCGCCCATCGCCGGCGGCGCCGCCGCCTTGCTCGCGCTGGCCCTCGGCTTCTGGCTGGCCCGCCGGCTGGAGCGCCGCCTGGCCGCGGTCAGCCAGGCGGCGCGGGGGGTGATGGCCGGCGACCTGACCCAGCGCCTGCCGCAATCCGGCCGAGGCGACGAGTTCGACCGGCTGGCGGCGACGGTCAACACCATGCTGGCCCGCATCGAGACCCTGGTCGCCGAGCTGCGCCAGGTCACCGACGACATCGCCCATGACCTGCGCTCGCCGCTGTCCCGCCTGCGCCAGCGGCTGGAAGCCGCGGTCGGCGCCGCCCGCGACCCCGACGCTGACACCGCGGTGCTGGAGGCGGCGATCGACGACCTGGACGGCATTCTCGCCACCTTCGCCGCCCTGCTGCGCATCGCCCGCGCCGAGGCCGGCGCCGGGCGCGACGCTTTTTCGGATCTGGACCTGTCCGCGCTGGTCGAAGGTGTCGCCGAGGCCTATGCGCCCGTGGTGGAAGACGCTGGCCGGTCGCTGGCCACCGAGATCGCCCCGGGCGTCCGCATCACCGGCAGCGCGGCATTGCTGCGCCAGGCGCTGGCCAATCTGCTGGACAATGCCCTGGCGCATGGGGCCGGCGGGATCAGCATCACCCTCGCCCCCGACGGGTCCTTGTCGGTTGCCGATGAAGGCAGCGGCATCCCCGAGGCCGAGCGGGATAACGTGCAAAAAAGATTCTACCGCCTGGACCGCAGCCGCGGCACGCCGGGCACCGGGCTGGGGCTGGCGCTGGTCGCGGCGATCGCGCGGCTGCATGGGGGCGAGCTGGCGCTGGGCCAGGGGCCGGGCGGGCACGGGTTGGCGGTCAGGCTGCGCCTCGTGCCGGCCCCGCAACGGGATCAGCCGCGAGGGCCGTAGCTGTTCCTCCCGAGCGCTGGGGTCGTGGTCGTTACGGCTTGGTCGCGTTCGGCGTGACCACGCTTTCGACCGTCCGCACATTCGGGAAATTCAAGGTCGGTGCCGCCGCTGCCGGCAGCGGACGGCCAGCTGCCTCCTGGATCGCGGGCATCTCCGCGCGGATCAACGACACACCCAGCTCGATCACGCGGTCCAACCTGGCCTCATAGCTTCGTGCGGTGATGCCGTCGCCCTGTTCAAGGGCATTCATTCGCGACACGCAGAGCGTGAATTGGAGATCGCGAATGAGCTGCAATCCTTGCGATCGATAAAGCATGGCGCTCGATGAACTCGAGAACGACCGGTTGAACTCGGCAGCGACCGAGGCCGCGCCCTGACCAGCCGCAGGCGCTTCCGCGGCAGCGCGTGCCGCGGCACCGAAAGCGCTTGCCACCGCTGAAAGCGCATCCGGCGGCGGCTCCGTGCACACCACTTCCGGGATCTTTCCGTCGTCTTTGTCGTATCTGATCAGAACCAGCCGCTTCTCGGCGCCGGTAGCAATGACACCGTAATCGGGCCGGCCCTGATGCTCGCCGAAGCGATCCAGCAGAACCGGATTGGCGCCCCGCTCCGTGAAGAGGCCGGTGCCACAGCCGCCCAGCATCAGGCACGACAGCAGGAGGGTAGCCGGGGACCCGCGCATGATCGTTCCTTTTATTTCGATATCGGATCGATATGCGACACGGCAGACCCACGGCAATGCACGCCAACGCGAGCAGGCGCCATTTCTGCCTATTTTCTAGAAACTTACGCCGGCTGAAAGTGCCCTTTCTCCCGCCTCTCTGAAAACTCTTTCACACGCCGGTCGAACCCGCTCCACCGCCGCCGCCGCAGTCTCCCCCTCGATCCAGGGGCTTTCCCCCCGGCTTCCAAGGATGGGACCGACCGCCATGACCACCCCCGCCTCTCGCCGTCGTCGCGCTGCCTTCGCGGCTGTCCTCCTGGCCGGCACGGCCCTGGGCGGCGCCGCCAGCTTCCTGCCCGCCTTCGCCCAGGCCCCGCAGAACCCCGCGCCCGCCATCAACCAGACGACGCCCACGACCGCCGCCCCCATCGCGCTGCCTGGCTTCGGCGACCTGGTCGCCCGCGTCCGCCCCGCCGTGGTCACCATCACCGCCACCGAGCGCGCCCAGCCCGAGCAGGTCGACAGCCCCTTCCCCGAGGGCTCGCCGCAGGACCGCATGTTCCGCCGCTACTTCGGCAGTGAGAATGGCGGCAAGGGCGGCAGCAACGCCCCCACCCAGCGCATGCAGGCGCTCGGCTCCGGCTTCATCGTCGATGCCGAGGGCCACATCGTCACCAACAACCACGTCGTGAATGGCGCCACCGAGGTGAAGGTCACCCTCGATGACGGCCGCGAGCTGCCCGCCCGCATCGTCGGCCGCGACCCCCGCACCGACCTGGCGCTGCTGCAGGTGAAGAGCGACACCCCGCTGCCCTTCCTGAAGCTCGGCAACTCGGATGCCGCCCGCCCCGGCGACTGGGTGGTCGCCGTCGGCAACCCCTATGGCCTCGGCGGCACGGTCACCGCCGGCATCGTCTCCGCCCGCGGCCGCGACATCCACAGCGGCCCCTATGACGACTTCCTGCAGATCGACGCGCCCATCAACCGCGGCAATTCGGGCGGCCCGCTCTTCGGCCTGGACGGCTCGGTGATCGGCGTGAACACCGCGATCTACAGCCCCTCCGGCGGCTCCATCGGCATCGGCTTCGCCATCCCCTCCAACCTGGTCGCCTCCGTCGTCGCCCAGCTGCGCGACCACGGCCGGGTCGAGCGCGGCTTCATCGGCGCCAGCACCCAGCCGGTCGACGCCACCATGGCCCGCGCCCTGCACCTGCCGAAGCCCGAAGGCGCCCTCGTCGCCGAGGTCGAGAAGGACAGCCCCGCCGCCCGCGCCGGCCTCAAGCCCGGCGATGTCGTCACCGCCGTCGACACCACGCCGGTGAAGTCGCCGCGCGACCTGGCCCGCGCCATCGGCGACCTGCGCCCGGGCGTCGACACCACCCTGACGCTGCGCCGCGACCAGGCCGAGCAGCGCCTGTCCCTCAGCGTCGCCGCCCTGCAGGACCGCGAGGCCGCCAATGCCAGCGAAACCGCGGAATCCGGCCAGCGCGGCCAGCTGGGCATCGCCCTCGCCACCCTGCGCGAGGCCGCCCGCGCCGGCCTCGAGCTGCCCCGCGGCACCGAAGGCGCCGCCATCGTCAGCGTGCGCCCCGACAGCCCGGCCGCCGAGGCGGGGCTGAAGCCCGGCGACGTCATCACCGCGGTCGGCAACACCCGGGTCGCCACGCCGCAGCAGGCGATCGAGGCCATCCGCACGGCGCTGAAGAACAATGAAGGCGCCGTGGCGCTCCACCTGCTGCGCGACGGGCAGCAGGCCTTCGTGGCGGTGCAGGGGCCGCAGCACGGGTAAAAAGAAAGCAAGGCTGGGGGGAGGTATCCCCCCAGGCCCCCTTCTATTTCTTCAAGAAAGCAAATTACCCCCAGACGGCACCCGGAAGGCCGTTCAATGGGATCTTCAAGAAGCGTTGCCCCGAAGCCTCGGGCTCCGGCAACCGCCCGCCGGCAATATTCACCTGCAGCGCGGCGAGAATGAGCTTCGGCATCGGCAAGGTCCGATCCCGCGCCTCCCGGATCGCCACGAACTCGGCTTCGCAGGAAGCCTTGACCAAGTGGACATTGGTGGCCCGCTGCTCGGCCACCGAGCTTTCCCACACCGCGGCCCGCCCCTTCGGCATGTAGTCATGGCCGGTGAACAGCCGGGTCGCCGCCGGCAGCGCCATGATCCGCTGGATCGATTGCCACAGCGCGCTCGCGCTGCCCCCCGGGAAATCCGCCCGCGCCGAGCCACTGTCCGGCATGAACAGCGTGTCGTGGATGAAGGCCGCGTCGCCGCAGGTCAGCGTCATCGAGGCCAGCGTATGCCCCGGCGAATGCATCGCCGTCAGCGACAGCCCGCCCAGCGGCAGGCTCTCGCCCTCCTCCAGCAGCCGGTCCCATTGCGACCCGTCCGTCGCGAAATCCATCGGGAAATTGTAGATCCGCTTCCACAGCGCCTGCACCTCGACCACCCGCCCGCCGGTGACGATCGGCTTGCCCGTGCGCTCCTGCAGATAGCCGGCGGCGGAGAAATGGTCGGCATGCGGATGCGTATCGATGATCCAGTCCAGCGCCAGGCCCTTCGCCGCCAGATAGGCCAGCAGCGCCTCCGCCGAGCGCGTCGCCGTCGACCCCGAGGCCGGGTCGAAGTCGAGCACGGGGTCGATCACCGCCGCCCGCCCGCTGCCGGGGTCGGAGACGACATACTGGATGCTGCCGGTCCGCGGGTCATGGAAGCCGGCGATCTCGGGGCGCGTCTGGGTCATGCGGCGGACCCTCCTGCGCAAGCCTGCTTCCGTCAAGTCTCCGCTGCGACCGCTCCCCCCTGCGCCGCTTTTGCCACAGCCCCCGGCAATCGACGGCCAAGCCTCACCTCGCGCTTGCGTGATTGAGAACGATTATTAATATCAGGCGAGCCCCGCCGACGCCCGACCATGCGCCGTCCCTGGCCCTCCCCCCGCCCTGCCCGGCCGCTGTCCTGGCGGGGCGCTTCCTTGCCTGACTGCCTCGCCGGGCCCTTTGCCGGACCCTCCGATGGACGTGCTGTCGATGGAGACACGATCCATGCCCGATCTCATCACCCGCTTCGCGGCGCTGCAGGCCGGCCTGCCCCCGGGCGACCCGCAGGCCGCCGACCTGGCCCAGGCCGCCCGCCAGCTCGGCTGCAGCCAGGCCGCGCTGCTCGCCGCCGGCGCCCTCGGCCCGGCCCTGCCGCTGCGCCCGGACTGGGGCGCGCTGTTCCAGGCCCTGCCGGCGCTGGGCCCGGTGCTGGCCGGCACCCGCAACGACAGCGCCACCCTGCAGCGCCAGGGCCGCTTCCGCGACGTCTCAGCCGGGCCCGGCCATGTCCTGGTGCTGGGCGCCGAGATCGACCTGCGCCTCTTCCCCGGCGGCTGGGCGCATGGCTTCGCGCTCGGCGGTGCCGCGCCCTCGCTGCGCTTCTTCGACGACCGCGGCCAGCCGCTGCACCGCATCGACATGACCTTCGCCACCGACCGCGCCGCCTGGCAGGCGCTGGTCGCGGGCTTCACCGCCCCCGGCC
>NZ_CACSJM010000063.1 GCF_902706185.1 Roseomonas sp. 18066
GGGCAGGGCGCGCTCCGGGGGGCGGAGCGCCGTGGAGGGCCGGCCATGGGGATGTCGAGGGTCATGGCCGGCCCGCCGTCCTGCCCGGCGCGCCCGGGCCGGCCACCGTGGCGGCGAGGACCTGTCTGGCGGCGCAACCTGTCATTCTGCTGACAGGTTTTTCAGATTTTTCTCTGCCTTCCTTCCCGGGCCATGCTGGGCTAGGCATTGAAAGAGATGCGGATTTTGCTGACCGAGGATGATCCCCGCCTGGCCGGGCTGCTGGCCACCGGGCTGGCGCGTGCCGGATGGGCCGTCGACCATGTCGCCAGCGCGGCGGAGGCCGAGGCGGCGCTGGCCAGCATCGGCTACCAGGCGATGCTGCTCGACCTCGGCCTGCCCGACGGCGACGGCATCGACCTGCTGCGGTCGCTGCGCCGGCGCGACCCGCGGCTGCCGGTGCTGCTGCTGACCGCTCGCGCGCGCCTCACCGAGCGCGTCGCCGGGCTCAATGCCGGGGCCGACGACTATCTGATCAAGCCGGTCGCGCTGGAGGAGGTGGTGGCCCGCATCGCCGCGGCCTGCCGCCGCGCCGCGGTGCCGGCCTCCACGCTGCTGACGCTCGGGCGGCTGTGCCTGGAGCCGGCGACGCGGCGGCTGACCATCGACGGCGTCATCCAGCCGCTGCCCCGGCGCGAGATGATGGTCTTGGAGCTTCTGCTGCGGGCGCCAGAAAACTTTGTCGCCAAGCCGCGGCTGGAGACGGCGCTGAGCAATTTCGACCGCGCCGTCGGGCCGAATGCGGTGGAGGTCTATGTCTCGCGGCTGCGGCGCCGGCTGGCGGCGCTGGATTGCGGGCTGGCGATCCACACCGAGCGCGGCGCCGGCTACCGGATCGAGGCGGCATGAGCCGGCGCGCCGCCCCCGCCTCGCTGACCGGCGGCGCCGCCATCGCGCTGCTGGCCAGCCTGGCCACGGCCGCGGTGATGCTGATCGTGCTGCTGGCCGGCCGCAATGCCGAGGCGCTGCGCCAGCTGGAGGAGCGCGCCCTGACCGGCCGCGCCGAGGTGATCATCCGCCACCTGGACCACGCCCCCGAGGGCTGGCGGCTGGAGCTGCCGCCCGATGTCGCCGCCGCCTTCTCCCCCGCCTATGGCCGCGCCGCCTTCGCCGTGGTCGATGCCGATGGCCGCTTCCTGCTCGGCGCCAACACCGCCGCCCCCCTGAAGCTGCCCGGCCCCGGCGAGGAGGCCCGCGCCTTCACCCTGGAGCGGGTCGGGCGCGACTGGCGGGGGCTGGCCATCCCGGCGGTGATCGACGGCCAGGCGCTGTCGATCCAGGTGGCCGAGGACCTGCAGCACCCGGATGTGCTGCTGGACGACGCGGCGTCGGATTTCGTGCGCGACGTCGCCTGGCTGGTGCTGCCGGTCTTCCTGGTGCTGTGCCTGGCGATGCTGTGGCTGCTGCAGCGGCTGAAGCGGCCGCTGCGCGACCTGGCGGAGCAGGCCGAGGCGATCGCCGCCAGCGGCGCCGGCGGGCGGCTGCGCGAGGCCGGCGTGCCCAGCGAGCTGCTGCCGATGCTGCGCACCTTCAACGAGGCGCTGGCCCGGCTGGAGGCCGCCCAGGCCGAGCAGCGCGGCTTCATCGCCGATGCGGCGCATGAGCTGCGCACGCCGCTGGCCGTGCTGCAGGCGCAGCTGGACCTGGTGCAGGACCGCGCCGCCGCGGCGCCGCTGGAGCGCGACCTGGGCGTGCTGGAGCGGATGGTGGGCCAGCTGCTGACCATCGCCGCGCTGGACGACCGCGCGCTGCGGCCCGACCGCCGCCTCGACCTGCGGCTGCTGGCCGGGGACCTGGCCGACTACCTGACGCCGCTGGCCGAGGCGCGCGGCGTCACGCTGGACTGCGCGACGCCCGCCGTCCCGGTGATGATCCTGGCCGAGGAGGAGGCGCTGTCCCAGGCCGTGGTCAACCTGCTGGAGAATGCCATCGGCCATTCGCCGAAAGGCGGCACGGTGCGGCTGACTGTCACCGCCGATGGCCGGGTCGAGGTCGGCGACAGCGGCCCCGGCATCGCCGATTTCGAGCGCAAGCTGGTGTTCCGCCGCTTCTGGCGCTCGCGCCGGCAGGCGGCGCGGCGGCGTGGCGCCGGGCTGGGCCTCGCCATCGTGCAGCGCGCGGCGGAAATCCATGGCGGCACGGTGACGGTGGGCGATGCGCCCGGCGGCGGCGCGCTGTTCCGCCTGGCGTTGCCGCTGGCGGAGGAGCGCGGGATGGCTTGAGATGGCCTCATCGAAAAGCCTGAATCACGCGATCAACCATGCTCTGGCCGCGGCGGCGGGCCAGCAGCAGCAGGCCGAGCAGCGCCAGCACCGGCAGGGCGACGAGCCAGGCGCGGCCGTCCAGCGCGCCGGCGGCCCAGGCGGCGACCTGCCCCGGCAGCAGCACCACCGGCGCCCAGAGGATGGCGGAGGGGATGTTCGCGCTCTGGAAGCGCGCCATCGACATGCCCGACAGCCCGGCGATGACGGGCACGAAGGCCCGCATCGGCGCGAAGAAGCGGCTGAGGAAGACCGCCCACCAGCCCCAGCGGCGGAAGATCAGCACCGAGCGCGCCTGCAGCCGCCGCCCGCGCGCCGGCAGCCAGCGCAGGGTCGCGCCGCGCCCCAGCCAGCGGACGAGAAGAAAGCCGCTGCTGTCGCCGAGCGCGGCGCCCGCCATGGCCGCCAGCATGACCGGCAGCGCGGGCAGGGCGTCGAGCGCGATCAGCACGCCGACGCCGAGCAGGATCGCCGAGCCGGGCACGAAGAAGCCCAGCAGCGGCAGGGATTCGGCGAAGGCCAGGGCGAAGACCGCGGCCGGCGCCCAGGCGGCATGCGCCGCGACCCAGGCCAGCAGCGTCTCCGCCCCCGGCAGCATCAGCCCGCCGCCATGGCCAGCCGCGCCTTCCGCTGTGCCCGCATCGCGGCATAGAGCGACCAGGCCAGCAGCGCGAAGGTCACCGCCAGGAAGCTGGCGCTGATCGGCCGCGACAGGAAGACCATGGGGTCGCCGCGCGACAGCAGCATGGCGCGGCGCAGATGCTCCTCCATCAACGGGCCGAGGATGAAGCCGAGCACGAGCGGCGCCGGCTCGAAGCGCAGCAGCATCATGGCATAGCCGACCACGCCGAAGATCATGACGATCAGCACGTCGAAGGCGCTGTTGTTGACGCTGAAGACGCCGATGCAGATGAACAGCAGGATCGAGGGGTAGAGGATGCCATAGGGGATGCGCAGCATCCGCACCCAGAGCCCGATCATCGGGATGTTCAGGATGACCAGCAGGACATTGCCGATCCAGAAGCTGGCGACCAGGCCCCAGAACAGCTCCGGATGCTCGGCGACCAGGCGGGGGCCGGGCTGGATGCCCTGGATGATCATGGCGCCCAGCATCAGCGCCATCACCGCGTCGCCCGGGATGCCCAGCGTCAGCGTCGGGATGAAGGCGGTCTGGGCGGAGGCGTTGCTGGCGGCCTCGGGCGCGCTGATGCCCTCGATGGCGCCCTTGCCGAAGCGTTCCGGCTTGCGCGCCACGCGCTTCTCGATGGCATAGGCGATGAAGGCGGCGATGGTGGTGCCGGCGCCGGGCAGCGTGCCGAAGAAGGAGCCGACGCCGCTGCCGCGCAGCATCGCGCGCCAGGACTGGCGCACATCGTCGCGGGTCGGGATCATCGAGCGCAGGGTGATGCGCTCCTGCTTCTGCCGGGCGACGGCGCGCATGCGGTTGATCGAGCTGATCACCTCGGCGACGCCGAACAGGCCCATGGCCAGCGCCACCAGGTTGATGCCGTCGGACAGCTGCGGGATGCCGAAGGTGAAGCGCTGCGCGCCGGTCTGCACGTCGGTGCCGACCATGCCCAGCGCCAGGCCGAGCAGCACCATGGCGATGCCCTTGGCCGGCGAGCCCTGGGCCAGCGCTGCGGCGGCGATCAGCCCGAGCAGCATCATGGAGAAATAGTCGGCCGGGCCGAAGGCCAGCGCGACATCGGCCAGCGCCGGGGAGAAGGCGGTCAGGATGATGATGCCGATGGTGCTGCCGACGAAGGAGGCGATGGTGGTCATGAACAGCGCCACGCCGGCGCGGCCCTGCTTGGCCATCGGATAGCCGTCGAGGCAGACCACGGCCGCCGCCGGCGTGCCCGGCAGGTTCATCAGGATCGAGGCGGTGGAGCCGCCATATTGCGCGCCGTAATAGATGCCGGCCAGCATGACCAGCGCGGCCGTCGGCGGCACGTGGAAGGTCAGCGGCAGCAGCATCGAGATGGTGGCCAGCGGCCCGATCCCCGGCAGCACGCCGATGAAGGTGCCGAGGAAGACGCCAGCGAAGCAGTAGAGCAGGTTCTGCAGCGCGAAGGCTTCGTTGAAGCCGAGCGCCAGGTTGCCGAGCATTTCCATCAGACGGGCCACCGGAAGGCGGCGACGGGAATCCCCAGGCCCTTGACGAAGACGCCGACGCCGATCGCCGAGAGCGCCGCGCAGAGCAGCAGCAATTGCAGCGGCCTCAGCCGCGGCTCGGCGAAGGCGGCGACCACGGTCAGCACCACGGTCGCCGGCACCAGGCCGAATTTCTCGACGACCAGGGCGAAGGCCAGCACCGAGAGGCAGATGGTGACGAAGGGCCGCCATTCCGGCACCGGCAGGGCGCCGCCGCGGAACAGCGCCGGCACCGCGACCAGCAGGCCGAACAGCACCACCAGCACGCCGATGGCCATGGGCATGTAGCCCGGGCCCATGCGGCGCAGCGTGCCCATCGACTGGCCGGCGGCCATGCTCATGAACCAGATGCCGCCCACAAGCAGCAGCAGGCCGCCGATGATGTCGGCCCAGTCTTTGGTTGCTTTCAACAGACGTCCTCCAGGGGGTAGGGCGCGGCTCAGCTTTTCAGGCCGAGCCGCTTCATCCGCTCCCACAGCGTGGTGCGCGATATGGCGAGCAGCTGCGCCGCGTCGCCCAGGCGATTGCCGCTGCGGGCCAAAGCCCTGCGGATATGCGCACGCTCGGCCGCATCGCGGGCGGCGGCGAGCGACAGCGGCGCCTCGGGCATGGCGCGGCGTTCGGGGAACAGGTCGGCCGGCTCCAGCCGCGGGCCCTCGGCGAGCACCATGGCGCGCTCGATGCGGTTGCGCAGCTCGCGGACATTGCCCGGCCAGGGGTGGGTCAGCAGCGCATCGAAGCCCTCCGCGCTGAGCTGCGGCTCGGACCGGTCGAAGCTGCGGGCGAAATGCGTCAGGAAATGCGCGGCGAGCTCGCCCAGGTCTTCCGGCCTTTCGCGCAGCGGCGGCACGGTGAGCTCGACGACGGCCAGCCGGAAGAAAAGATCCTCGCGGAAGCGGCCATCCTCGACGCGGGCGCGCAGATCCGCATTGCTGGCGGCGACCAGCCGCGCGCCCAGCGGCAGCGTTTCCCGCCCGCCCAATCGGGTGAAGCAGCGCTCCTGCAGCAGCCGCAGCAGCTTGGCCTGGGGGGCAGCGCCGAGCTCGGCGACCTCGTCGAGGAACAGCGTGCCCTGGCCGGCCTGCTCGGCCAGCCCGACCTGCCGGGTCAGCGCGCCGGTGAAGGCGCCGCGCTCATGGCCGAAGACCTGGCTTTCCAGCAGGTCCTCGGGGATCGCCGCGCAGTTCACCGCGACGAAGGGCTTGTCGGCGCGGCGGCTGGCCTCGTGCAGGTGGCGGGCGGCGACCTCCTTGCCGGCGCCGCTCTCGCCGGCCAGCAGCAGGGTGCTGTCGACCTGTCCGAGCTTCAGCAGATGCCGCCGCAGCCGCTGCATCGCCGGCGACCGCCATCCGGCCTCGCCCGTGGGGGGCGGCGCCGGCGGCGCCCAGTCGGAGAGAGCGGCAAGCTTGTCGAGCAGCAGCTGCGCGGAGAAGGGTTTCTCGACGTAGTCGTCGGCCCCGGCGCGCAGCAGGCGCACCGCCTGGGCCACGTCGCCATGCGCGGTGATGACGATGATCGGCGTGCCGCCGAGCTCCGGCATCAGCCGCATCAGCAGCGCCTCGCCGCTGCCATCGGGCAGGCGGATGTCGCTGACGATCAGGTTGGGGCGGTGCCGGCGCAGCAGCGCCTCGCCCTCGCGCAGGCTGCGCGCCCAATGCGTGGCGACACCTTCCAGCGTCAGCCGCTGCACCAGGGCATCGCCCAGCACCTCGTCATCCTCGATCAGGACGACGGACCGCGACGGGGCGCTCATGCCACGGCCTCCGTTCGGGGCGGGACCGTCACGGTGATGCAGCTGCCCCCCGGGCGCGGCGCCGTCGCGATCCGGGCGCCGAGCGCCACGGCGAGCTTGCCGGCGATCTCCAGCCCCAGCCCGCCTTCGGCATCGGGCTCGCCGGACAGGCGACGGTCGGCATCGGGCGGCAGGCCGCCGGCCTCGTCCTCGACCCGGGCCTCCAGCGCGCCGTCCTGCATGCGCACCGCCAGCGACACGGTATTCCCGGCGGGCGTGGCGGCGACCGCGTTCAGCAGGAAGTTGAGAAGAAGCTGGCGCAGGCGCAGCGCGTCGGTGGCAAAGGGCACCGGCAGCTCGATGCGCCAGCCCAGCCGCACGCCGCCGCGCTGCGCCTCGGGCCAGACCAGCAGCTTCAGGTCTTCCAGGTCCTCGGCCATCAGCGGGCGGCGCTCGTCATCCTGGCGGTGGCTGGCCAGCGTCGCGCGCACCACGGCCTCGATCTGGCGCAGGCCCCGCTCCACCAGGTCCAGCGCCCTTCCGCGCGGCTCCGGCGCGTCGCCGAAGCGGCGGATGGTGTCGAGCGCGGTCAGCATCCCCGCCAGCGGGTTGCGCACCTCATGCGCCAGGCTGGCCGCCAGGCGCCCGAGCACGGCGGCGCGTTCCCGCTCGGCCAGGCTTGCCGCCAGCACCTCGCGCTCCTGCAGGCGGGCGGCCATGGTGTTGAAGCTCTCCGCCAGGCCGGCGGCCTCGGCATCGCGCCAGTCGGCGGGAAGCGGGGAGAAACCGCCCTGGCCGGCGCGCTGCAGCGCCTGGGTCACCGCCAGGATCGGCCGCATCATCCGCCGCGCGAACAGCATCGACAGCCCCGCCGCCGCCGCCGCCAGCGCCGCATCCAACAGGGTCAGCCGCCAGATCAGCCGGCGGTGCCGCGCCGCCTGCTCGGGGAAGGCCAGTTGCGCCGCGATCAGCGCCTCGACCTTGCCGTCCTCGCCGAGCTCCAGCTGCAGCCAGGCGGTGTCGGCCTCCGGATTGGGCGACCAATGGGCGCGGGTCAGGCCGAAGGCCATCGGCGGCGCCTCGGTCGGCTGGCCGACCCGGGCCAGGGGCTTGCCCTCGGGGTCGGCGACGACGATGGCCAGGTCGCTGACGCCGCGCTGGAAGCCCATGCCGCGTTCCAGCGTGGCGACCAGCCCGGCCAGGTCGCCGCTGCGGATCAGCGGCAGGGTCAGCCCGGCCAGGCTGTCGACATAGACCCCGGCCAGGCGCTGCGCCTCGCGGTCGCGTTCCCGCTCGGTGATGCGCAGCGCCAGGTGGGTGGTGCCGATGGCGGAGAGGAAGACCGCCAGCCCGACCAGCAGGGGCAGGCGGACGGCGATGGTGGTGGGCTTTCTGAACATCGGCCTCATGCGGCGGTGCCTGCGCTCCCTGGCGGGGCGCGCCTCGGGGTGGGCGCGCTTCCTGCCCGAGATGGTGGCGACCACCCGCGCGCGTCCACCCGTCGCCGGGCGGCGAAGGCGGGGAGCCAGGCAGGGCAGGGGGACGGCGCCGGTCATGCGCTGTCTTCAGCAAGCGCCCTGCCAGTCTTCCTTCGGTTTATAAGGCGCTGTTCCGGATGGATTTCCCTGACGCAGGCGCGGCGGCGACGTTCGCGACGGCGGACCCCGGCGGCGGCCGATGTCCGGCTTTCCGAACATCGCGCGAGCGCGCAGGATGGCGGCAGAAGGGGAGGAGCCTGGCCGGATGACCGCCATCGCCGCCGCGCCGCTGCTGGCGTTCGCCACCGAAAGCTACCGCCGCGCCGGGCTGGACGAGGCCGCGGCCACGCTCTGCGCCGACACGCTGGTGCAGGCCGATCTCTGGGGCCACCAGTCGCATGGGGTGATGCGGCTGCCCTGGTATGTCGCGCGGCTGCAGAGCGGCGCCTGCAAGGCCGGGGCGGCGCCGCGGCTGGTGGTGGATGCCGGTGCCATCGCCGTGGTCGATGGCGGCGACGGCATGGGCCAGGTGATGGCCGGCTTCGCCGTGGCGGAGGCGGTGCGGCGGGCCCGGGCGCATGGCGTCGGCGTGGTGGCGCTGCGGCATTCCGGCCATTTCGGCACGGCGATGTATTTCACCCGCCAGGTCGCGGCGGCGGGCTGCATCGGCTTCCTGACCACCACGGCCAGCCCGTCGATGGCCCCCTGGGGCGGGCGTGAGAAGAAGGTCGGCAACAACCCCTGGTCCTGGGCGGCGCCGGTGGGCGAGGGGCGGCCGCCGATGGTGCTGGACATCGCCAATAGCGGGGTGGCGCGCGGCAAGGTCTATCTGGCGCAGAAGCGCGGCGAGGCCATTCCGCCCGGCTGGGCGCTGGACGCCGGGGGCCGCCCCACCACCGACCCTGCCGCCGCCATCGAGGGCATCATCCTGCCGATGGCCGCGCATAAGGGATCGGGCATCGCGGTGATGATGGATGTGCTGGCGGGCGTGCTGCCGGGCGGCGTCTTCGGCGCGGGGGTCGTCGGTCCCTATCGCGCCGAAGGGCGCAGCGGGGCGGGGCAGCTGATGATCGCCCTCGACATTTCCCGGTTTCTGCCGCTGGACGACTTTCATGCCCGCATGCAGGCCCTGGTCGCCGGGCTGAAAGCCGTGCCCCGCGCCGAGGGCGTCGAAGAGATCTTCCATCCCGGCGAGATCGAGGCCCGTTCGGAAGAACGGCAGCGGCGCGAGGGGATCTTGCTGCCGGATGACACCCGCGCCGCGCTCAGGGTCCTGGCCGGGGCGCTCGGCCAGGACGGCGATCCATTCGCCTGACGCGGCGAGGGAAGCGACGGCGGAAGCGCAGCCGCTGCTGCGCCCGACCGGCTGCCACGGAGCCTGGCGATCGCAGCATGGGATTCCGCCGCGTCCCGCTGCCTTGCAGGCTCGGTGGAAATGCAGCAGGCTGGAAACGACAAGAACGCAAGGAGCACGAAGATGCCCTTCAATTACGCCTTCATCCGCACGACTGACAACGTCATGCAGGACACCGTCGGCAACACCATCGATGCGGCCTTCGACCTGACCGGCCTGCGTCTGGTGCGCCAACCCGCCGGCATCTACCCCGCCTATACGATCGCGGCCGCCAATGCCGGCGGCGACGTGGACGTGTTCCGCATCGCGGCCTTGGAGGAAGGGCAGGATTACGTCTTCCGCCTCATATCCCATGACCCGCCGGGCGGGCTTTCGGGGCAACCCGACCTGTGGCCCGGGCTGAGCTTCAGCTTGGGCTATGCGCTGGGCGGTGACTTCGTCAGTGTCGCGGAGGGCGCGCCGGATGACAGGGGGCTGTCGCTGTCTTTCAGCCTGCCCGCCGGGGAAGATACGGGCGCGCAGACCTATTTCCTGGAGATCCGCTACGATCCGCTGGCCGGGCGGCCCGCCGAGGCGGTCGAGTATCTCCTGACGGCGGATGATACCTTCGCCAATCTCCCCTATGCCAGCAGCAGCCTGTTCCTCAGGGTGATCGGCACGGCCGCGGATGAGAGCTTCGTCATCACGCATGGGCCGGAGCGCATCGAGGCAGGCGACGGGCTGGACGAGGTCATCTTCGACAGCACCCTGGCCAATTGGGCGCCGAGCCGGATTTCCACGCGCCACGTCATCGCCGATGACCGCCTGGGCGCGCCGTATTCCACCGACGAGATGCGGGCGCACCACCTCTACGACGTGGAGCGTCTGGTCTTCACCGATGGCACCATCGACCTGACCCGGACAGGCGATGTCCTGGTCGATGACGTGCGCTACTGGCGCTACTATACCGATGTCTGGAATGCCGGGCTCGATCCGGCCGAGCATTACGATGCATCGGGATGGCGGGAGGGGCGGAACCCCAACGCCTATTTCGACACCAACGCCTATCTGGCCGCCAACCGGGACGTGGCTGCCGCCGGCGTGAACCCGCTCGAGCATTATCAGCAGCATGGCCGGGGGGAGGGCCGTGACCCGGGCATCGGCTTCGATGCGCAATTCTATCTCGCCCGCAATCCGGATGTCGCCGCTGCCGGCCTCGATCCGCTGAGCCACTACCTGGCGAATGGCATCGAGGAGCGGCGGCCTGTCGCCCGCGCCGCGGGGCCGGTCATCGAGGATGGCTTCGACGCGCAATTCTATCTGATGAGCAACCCGGATGTGGCGGCCTCGGGGGTCGATGCCCGGTCCCACTACCTGGAGACCGGCTGGCGGGAAGGCCGGGATCCGAACGCCTATTTCGACGTCGACCAATACCTTTCCCTCTATCCGGACGTCCAGGCGGCAGGGGTTGAGCCGCTGGCGCATTACAATGCGAACTGGCCGACGCGGAACCTCGATCCCTCGGGCTATTTCGACACGGGATGGTACCTGACCTTGAACACGGATGTCCGCGAGGCGGGCATCAATCCGCTGCAGCACTTCCTGCAGTTCGGCCTGAACGAAGGCCGCTATCTCGAGGTCTTCGGCACCGATCCTTTCTATTCTTCCTGATAGGAGCGAGGTCGTCTGCCGCCCCGCGCCTGCGGGCGGCAGCCGTAGGCCGGTATCGCGTCAGAGCGCGACGTCGCGATTGACGTCCTTGTACAGCAGGTAGGCGGCGTCATCCGGCCCGGTCGGGTAGAATTGCTGCGGGCAATAGGCGCCCATCCAGATGAAGTCGTCCTGCCAGATCTCGTGCCAGTCGGTGCCGAGCAGATACAGGCCCTGGCCCTGCAGCATGTACAGGCCGTGCTCCATGATATGGGTCTCGACGGCGGGGAAGAAGGTGCCGGGGCCGAACCACATCAGGTTCATCTCGAAGTCGAAGGCCAGGTCGCCGAAGGGCAGCAGGTGCTGGAAGCCGCGGCCCTCGAGCCCGGTGTGGTTGGTGCGCGGCACGTCGCGGGCATGCGACAGGATCGGCCCCGGCGGCGGCAGGTCGATCGCCTCGTAGCGCTTGCGCAGGCCCAGCACGCGGGCCTGGCCAGCGCCCGCGTTGCGGATGGTCAGCGGCACGCCCGGCGGCGCGTAGAGAAAGCCCCCGGCATCGACGGTCTTCGTCCCGAGGTCGCCCACGCCGAGCGTCACCTCGCCCGACAGGACGTAGTAGAAGTGCTGGATACCGGCTTCGGTGACCGGAAAAAGACTGCCGCCGCCGGGCTCGATCTCGAGGACGAACTGCGCGAAGCGGGCGCCCAGCACCGGGGCGGCCAGGAAGCGCGCGGCGGTCTTCTCGTAATTCGGCAGGCGGCTTTTCAGCACGCCCTCGGGCGGCAGGAAGGCGTAGTTCGGGCGCACCACGCCGCGGTTCAGCCCGATGGCGCCCGGCAGCAGCCGGCCGGGGGGAAGCTTCAGGGCATGCGGCTGCATCGGGTCTCTCCATCCAGGTGCGGCCGGCATGGAAGCATGGCGCGGGCCAGCGCGACAGCCACCCCGCGCCATGAAAATCAGGCCTCGTCCTCGACGCTGTTGGACAGGATGCCGATGCCTTCGATCTCGATCTCCACCGTGTCGCCGGGCTGCATGAAGACCGGAGGCTGGCGCGGATAGCCGACGCCGCTCGGCGTGCCGGTCGCGATGACGTCGCCGGGCTCCAGCGTCATCACCTCGGTCAGGATTGCCAGGATGCGCGGCACCGAAAAGATCATGTCGGCGGTGTTGCTGTCCTGCAGGGTGCGGCCGTTGATGCGGCTGCTGATGCGCAGCGCGTTCGGCCCCTGCGGCAGCTCGTCGGGCGTCACGATCTCCGGCCCCAGCCCGCCCGTGCGGTCGAAGTTCTTGCCCATGCTCCATTGCGTCGACTTGCGCTGGAAGTCGCGCAGCGAACCCTCGTTCATGCAGGTGTAGCCCGCGACATGCGCCAGCGCGTTCGCTTCCGTCAGGTGGCGCGCGCGGCGGCCGATGACGATGGCCAGCTCCGCCTCATAGTCGAACTTGTGGCTGGCCCTGGGCCGCAGCAGCGCGCTGCCATGCGCCGCCAGCGAGCTCGGCCCGCGCAGGAAGACCGCCGGATAGTCGGGGATCGGGTTGTTCCCCTCCCTGGCATGCTCGACATAGTTCAGGCCGATGCAGATGATCTTGCCCGGCCGCGGCACCGCGGGCAGGCGGGCGATGCCGGCCAGCGGCCGCTTCGGCGCGGCCTCCAGCTTCGCGGCGAGCGCCGGCGCGCCCTCCGGCAGGTTCAGCGCCGCCAGCGCGGCATTGGGCTCGGCCGGCAGGCCCGGCACCAGATCGGCCAGCGCGACGAGCTCGTCGCCGACCCGGGCGCCCCACTGGGCACGCCCCTCCTGCTCGAAAGCGATCAACCGCATCCGACGTTCCTCCTTGTTCCCTGGGACGTATTCTTGCCGGAACGAGGCCCGGGTCAATGCGCCGCGGGCGGCGATGCGACGACAGGCAACGACCCCCCTCGGAGGGCCGCCCGCAGAACGGGCTGGAGTTGCACCCGGCTGAGGGCACAAGCTCCGCGACAGGGTGGGGTCCGCAGCGGGCGCCGCCACAGCCCATGGGTCCGAACCGGCCCTCCATCAGGGAAACGACCATGAAACGCCGCCATCTGCTGCCGCTTCTCGCCGCCCCCGCCCTGATCACCCGCGCCCGCGCGCAGGGCGCCAGCCAGGGCCGCCCGATCACCCTGATCGTGCCCTATTCCGCCGGCGGCGGCACCGACATCGTGGCGCGCGAGCTGGCGCCGATCCTGATGGAGCAGCTCGGCCAGAACGTCGTCGTCGAGAATCGCGGCGGCGCGGCGGGCCATGTCGGCGCCACCTCCGTCGCCCGCGCCCGGCCGGACGGCACCACGCTGCTTTTCGCCGTCTCGACCAATATCGTGGTCAACCCGCATTTGCAGCGCAACGACCGGATCAACCTGTCCACCGTGCTGTCGCCGGTCACCAAGGCCAGCTCCTACCAATACGTGCTGGTGATCGACCCGAAGCTGCCGGTCACCAGCCTGGCGGCGCTGATCGCGGCGGGGAAGCAGCCGAAGGCCGAGTTCAGCTTCTCCTCCGGCGGGGTGGGGTCGAACAACCACCTGGCCGGCATCCTCTTCGCCGAGGCGGCCGGGCTGCAGATGGAGCACATCTCCTATCGCGGCACGGCGCCGGCGCTGCAGGACGTGGTGACCGGGCGGGTGACGATGAACTTCTCCTCGCCGCCGCCCGCCGTGCCGCTGGCGCGGGAGGGGCGGCTGCGGGCGCTGGCGGTGACCGGCAACCACCGCCTGCCCTCGCTGCCCGAGGTGCCGACCCTGTCGGAAGCCGGGCTGCCCGGCATCGTCATCCTGGGCTGGCACGGCATCTTCGCGCCCGCCGGCACGCCGGAGGCCGAGATGAGCCGGCTGGAGGCGGCCGCCAACAAGGCGATCCGCGACCCGCGCTTCGCCCGCAGCCTGGAGCGCGACGGGCTGGAGGTGGCGGCCGAGCAGCCGCGCGCCGATTTCGCCCGGGCGATCCGCGAGGAGTATGACTTCTGGGGCGCCAAGGTGCGCGAGCTCGACCTCAAGGCGGAATAGCCGACCGGACCGGGCCCTGCCGCCTGCGGGGCCCGGCCCGCCAGGCCTTCAGCTGGCCAGGCCCAGCTGCTGCAATGTCTCGCCCACGCGCTGCGCCTCCTCGGCCAGGAAGGCCGTGAAATCGGCGCGGGCGAGGTAGATCGGCAGCCAGCCGCGCTTCTCCGCCTCGCCTTTCCATTCCGGGCTGTCGACCATGGCCTTCACCAGGCTTTCCAGCCTGGCCGCCTCGTCCTCGCTGATGCGCGGCGGCGCGAAGACGGCGCGCCAGTTGTAGAGCACCGCATCGACGCCGCCTTCGCGCAGCGTCGGCACCTCGACGCCGGCCAGGCGGTCGTCGCTCGAAAGCCCCAGCGCCCGCATGCGCCCGGTCTCGACATGCGGCTGGAACTCGCTCCAGTTGCTGATGCCCGCCCTGACCTGGTTGCCGACGATCGCGGTGACCGCCGGGCCGCCGCCGCTGAAGGCGACATAGCTGATGGCGCCGGCCGGGATGCCCAGCCTCGCCGCCATCATCGCCAGCAGGATGTGGTCGCTGCCGCCGGCCGACCCGCCGGCGACGGCCATCGCCTTCGGCTCGGCGCGGAAGGCGGCGACGAAGTCCTGCAGGCTGCGGATCGGGCTTTCCTGCGGCACGACCAGCACATGCGTCTCGCCCAGCAGGCGGGCGATCGGCGTGGTCTGCGCCAGCGACACCGGCGACTTGTTGACGATGACCGCGCTGAGCTGCGTCAGGCCGCTGACCATCAGCGTGTCGGCGCGGCCGCGCATCTGGCCGACGAAGCGCGGCAGCGCCACCGCCCCCCCGGCGCCGGGGACATTCTCCACCTGGACATTGCCCGCCATCTGGGTCTGCCGCAGCACGCGCTCCATCAGCCGGGCGGTGCCGTCCCAGCCGCCGCCAGGCGCTGCCGGGACGAACAGGCGGAGCGTGTCGAAGCGGGGCTGCGCGGCGGCCGGGGCGGCGGCTGCGGCGGCGCGCGCCAGCTGCAGCGCCGGCATGGCCAGCAGGGCCGTCCGGAGCAGGTCGCGGCGATGGGGCATGGGCGTCTCCTCCAGCCCGGGTCTGCGCCCGGATATGTCTTATATCGACATAGGAGACCGATTCGCGCCGGATGGGAAGCGCCATCGACAGCCGGCCGCGGCCCGCGGCCCTGTCCGGAACGGTGGCCGGCGAAGGCCTGCCGTCAGCCTTCCGGCCCGGGCCGGAAGCGGGCGTCGCGCAGCAGCCTGGCCTTGGACTGGCGGCCGGCATCCAGGTGCCGCACCATCAGCGTGGCCGCGCCGTCCCTGTCGCCCTGCTCGATGCGGTCCAGGATGGCCAGGTGCTCGGTGGATTGCTGGACCAGCCGGTCCCGGTCGGCGGCGATGACATAGCCGACCAGGCGGCGCAGCCGCGTCACCCGCAGCGCCGCATCGGCGAAGAAGCGGTTGTTGGAGGCCTGCATCAGCGCCAGGTGGAAGCCGGAATGGGCCTCGAAGACCTGGCGGGCGGTCATGCTTTCGGCGCCGCCCCCGGCCAGGGCCGCCTGTTCCCGCCGCAGCCGCTCCGCCACGCTGCGCGGCAGGTCGAAGCCCGGATCGAGCAGGGCGGCCGGCTCGAGGGCGCGGCGGAAGCGATAGGCTTCCTCCTGGCCCTCGGGGCTGTCGATCAGCGCCAGGAAGCGCCAGCTGCCGGCCGGCGCCTTTTCCGCCCAGCCTTCGGCCAGCACCTGCTGCATCACCCGGCTGACCAGGATGCGCCCCGCCTCGTAGCGCCGCATCAGCTCGGCCGAGCCGATGGTCTCCGGCAGCGCCCGCCGCAGCCGGTCGCGGACCAGGGCGGCATAGAGGGCCTCGGCCTCCTGTCCCCCTGCCTCCAACGGCACCGCCTGGTTGATGTCGTCCGGCAGGCGGCGGAGCTCGAGCCGCCGCCCGGCCCGCAGCACCACCCCGGCCTCGGCCAGGATGGCCAAAGCGCCGCGCACAGGGGCGCGGGAGGTGCCGATCGCCGCGGCCAGGCTTTCCTCGGTCAGCCGCGCCCCGGGCTCGGCGCCCAGCGCGCGCAGATGCTCCAGCAGCAGCCGTGCCGTGGTGCGATGGACGATGGCGGAAGGCGTTCTGGGCATCGCCCCTTATCGCGGCAGGACCCGCCGGTCGGAAGGGGGAAGGCGGCGCCGCCCCCCATCGCATCGGGGCTTTCGTTTTATATCGCCATATGAGACTTAAGCCCTGGCAAGACGCCGCAGGATGGTGGGGAGACAGCCGCATGCAGGACCAGCAGGGGACCGCCTTCTCGACCATCGAGGGCGCCTTCGGCCGCTGCCGCATCGTCGACCTGCAGGCCGCGGCCGGGCCCGCGCTGGCGCGGATGCCCTGGGTGCACCGCGTGCTGCTGGAGAACCTGCTGCGCCAGCCGGAGCCGGAGGTGCGCGCCGCAGGGCTGCGCGCCCTGCTGGACTGGCTGCCGACCGGCCGTTCCGAGGCGGAGATCCCCTTCGCCCCGGGCCGCATCCTGATGCACGACACCACCTGCGGCCCGGCCCTGACCGATATCGCCGCGCTGCGCGACGCCCTGGCCGAGGCGGGCGGCGATCCGGCGCGGCTGAACCCCTCGGTGCCGGTCGCCACCTCGACCGACCATTCGCTGGCGGTGGATGTCTCGGCCGTGCACGGCGCGCTGGAGATCAACATGGCGCGCGAGATGGCGCGCAACGCCGAGCGCTACCGCTTCATGAAATGGGCGGCCAACACGGTGCGCGGCTTCCGCGTCTTCCCGCCCGGCACCGGCATCATGCACACCATCAACCTGGAGCGGCTGGCGACGGTGGTCGCCACCGAGCGCCGCGACGGCGCGCTCTGGGCGGTGCCCGACACGCTGGTCGGCACCGACAGCCACACGCCGATGATCAACGGCATCGGCGTGCTGGGCTGGGGCGTCGGCGGCATCGAGGCGGAGGGCGTCATGTTCGGCGTGCCCGTCTCGCTGCGGGTGCCGGAGGTGATCGGCGTCCGGCTGGACGGCGCCCTGCCGGAGGGCAGCTTCGCCACCGACCTGGCGCTGGCGGTGACGCAGCTGCTGCGCCAGGCGGGCATCGCCGGGGAATTCGTCGAGTTCTTCGGCCCCGGGGTGGGGACATTGACCGCCGGGCAGCGCGCCGTGGTCGCCAACATGGCGCCGGAATACGGCGCCACCACCGGCATGTTCCCGATCGACGGGCAGACGCTGGCCTACCTCCGCGCCACCGGCCGGGCGCCGGCGCAGGTCGCGCTGGTCGAGGCCTATGCCCGTGCCCAGGGGCTGTGGCACGACCCGGCGGCGACGCCGCGCTACACCACGGTGCTGGCGCTCGACCTGGCGGGGCTGCGCCCCTCGGTCGCCGGGCCGCGCCGCCCGCAGGACCGGCTGGCCCCGGCCGAGGTCGCCGCCGCCCTGGCCGCCGTGGGCACGCTGGCCGGGGCGGAGCCGGTCGGCGGCATCCCCGCGGATGCGGTGGCCATCGCCGCCATCACCTCCTGCACCAACACCTCGGACTTCTCCCTGCTGGTCGCCGCCGGGCTGGTGGCGCGCAAGGCGCGGGCGCTGGGCCTCGCGGTGCCGGGCTGGGTGAAGACCTCGCTGACCCCGGGCTCGCCCTCGGCCGAGCGGCGGCTGCGCCGCGCCGGGCTGCTGGACGACCTCGAGGCCCTGGGCTTCGGCGTCGCCGGCTATGGCTGCGCCACCTGCATCGGCAATTCCGGCCCGCTGCTGCCCGCGGTCGCGGCGGCGGTGGAGCAGGGCGGGCTGAAGCCGGTCGCGGTGCTGTCGGGCAACCGCAACTTCCCCGGCCGGGTGCATGCCCAGGTGGATTCCGCCTTCCTCGCCTCGCCGCCGCTGGTGGTCGCCTATGCCCTGGCCGGCCGCGCCGGGCTCGACGTCACCCGCGACGTCCTGGCCCGCACGGCCGACGGGCAGCCCGTGCACCTGGCGCAGCTCTGGCCCGGCAGCGCCGAGATCGAGGCGGCGGCGCAGGCCGGGCTGGACCCCGCCGATATCGCCGCGGCCGGGCAGGAGGCCGATGCCTCGCCCGGCTGGGCCGCGCTGGCGGCGCCGGCCACGCCGCGCTTCCCCTGGGACCCGGCCTCGACCTATCTGCGGCGCCCGCCCTTCGTGAAGCCCGGACCGCCGCCCGCCGCCGCCGCGGTGCTGCGCGCGCATCCGCTGCTGGTGCTGGGCGACGACATCACCACCGACCACATCTCCCCGGCCGGCGCCATCCCCGCCGCCAGCGACGCGGCAGCCTGGCTGGTCGAGCGCGGCGAGGACCCGCGCGACCTGAATGTCTATGCCGCGCGCCGGGGCAATTGGGAGGTCATGCTGCGCGGCCTGTTCACCAACCGCACGGTGGTCAATTTCCTGGGCGAGGGCCAGAAGGCCGGGCGCACCGTCTTCGCCCCGACCGGCGCGGTGCTGCCCGTCTGGCAGGCTGCCGCCCGCTATGCCGCGGCCGCGCTGCCGGTGGTGATCCTGGCGGGCGAGCGCTACGGCACCGGCTCCTCCCGCGACTGGGCGGCGAAGGGGGCGCATCTGCTCGGCGCCCGCGCGGTGTTGGCGCGCAGCTTCGAGCGGATCCACCGCTCCAACCTGGTCGGCATGGGGGTGCTGCCGCTGCGGCTGCCGGCGGCCTGGAAGCCGGAGGCGATGGGCCTGCGGCCCGGCGACACCCTCGAGATCGGCTGGGACCTGGCGGGCCTGGCGCCGCGGGCCGCCGTGCCGGTGACGCTGCGCCGGGCCAGCGGCGGGGTGCTGCAGGCCACCGCCATCGCCCTGCTGGAGACGGCGCGCGAGGTCCGGCTGGTGCAGGCCGGCGGCATGATCCCGCTGATCCTGCGCCAGGCCCTGGATCGCAGCCGGGAGGCGCGGTCCGGCACCGCGTGACGCCGCTCCCTGCCGCGGCCGTCGCCGGGAATGGGCGACATTCGCCATGGGCGGCCGAGACGCCTATCAATCCTGGTCAGCTGACCAGGAGCAAGACCCATGAAGGCCATCGGCTACCAGGCGCCCGGCGCCATCGACCGCGACGACGCGCTGGTCGATATCGAGCTGCCCCGCCCCGAGCCGCGCGGGCGTGACCTGCTGGTGCAGGTGCAGGCGGTCTCGGTGAACCCGGTCGACACCAAGATCCGCCGCAATGTCGCGCCCGAGGCCGGGCCGTGGAAGCTGCTGGGCTGGGACGCCGTCGGCACCGTGGTCGCGACCGGCGCCGAGGCCTCGCTGTTCAAGCCCGGCGACGCGGTGGCCTATGCCGGCTCGCTGATCCGCCCGGGCACCAATGCCGAGTTCCACCTGGTCGATGAGCGCATCGTCGGCCGCGCGCCGAAGAACCTGTCGATCGCCGAGGCGGCCGCCCTGCCGCTGACCGCCATCACCGCCTGGGAGGCGCTGTTCCACCGGCTGGAGGTCGCGCGCCCTGTGCCCGGCGCGGCGCGCGCCATCCTGATCATCGGCGGCGCCGGCGGCGTCGGCTCGATCGCGGTGCAGCTGGCGCGGCAATTGACCGACCTGACCGTCATCGCGACCGCGTCACGCCCGGAGACGCAGGACTGGGTGCGGCAGATGGGCGCGCATCATGTGGTCGACCATCGCCGGCCGCTGGCCGCGCAGGTGGCGGCGCTGGGCCTCGGCGCGCCCGCCTTCGTCTTCTCCACCACCGAGACCGGCCAGCACCTGGCCGAGATCGCCGAGCTGATCGCGCCGCAGGGCCGTTTCGCGCTGATCGACGATCCGGAGACGCTCGACGTCAACCGCTTCAAGCGGAAGTCGGTCTCGATCCATTGGGAGCTGATGTTCACCCGCCCGATCTATGAGACCGCCGACATGGACGAGCAGGGCAAGCTGCTGAACGAGGTGGCGCGGCTGGTCGAGGCCGGCACGCTGCGCACCACGCTGGCGGAGAATTTCGGCACGATCAACGCGGCCAACCTGAAGCGCGCCCATGCGCTGATCGAAAGCGGCAAGGCGCGCGGCAAGATCGTGCTCGAAGGTTTTTGACGTGTCTCCCGCGCGGTGGTGACCCCACCGCTCGGGGGGTGTCGGATTACTCCGCGGCGACCTTCGTCGCGGCACGGTCGGCCAGCCTGCGGTGGAATTCCGGGATCAGCTCGCGGCCATACTGGATCGCATCGACCAGCGGGTCGAAGCCGCGGATCAGGAAGGTCGAGATGCCGAGGTCGTGGTAGTCGAGCAGCGACTCCGCCACCTGGTCCGGCGTGCCGACCAGCGCGGTGGAATTGCCCGAGGCGCCGGTCAGCGCGGCGATCTCGGTCCACAGCCGCTTGTCCAGGCGCTTGCCCTGGGCCGCGGCCTCCAGCAGCCGGCGCGAGCCTTCGTTCGGCGGCAGCGGCGCCGAGCCGCTGCCGTCATATTGCCGCGCATTGTGCGGCGAGCGGCCATTGCCGCCGGTCTCGCGCAGGCTGCGGGCGCGGGCCAGGATGGCATCGGCCTTGGCCCAGGCCAGCTCCTCGGTCTCGGCCAGGATCGGCCGCAGCGACAGGCTGAAGCGCGGCGAGCGGCCATGCGGCGCGGCGGCGCCGCGGATGCGGCCGAGCAGGTCGGCGGTCTGCTGCAGCGTCTCGCCCCACAGCGCATAGACATCGGCATGCTTGCCGGCGACCGGGATGGCGGCCTCCGAGGCGCCGCCGAAGAACACCGGGATGCCCTCGGCGCGATAGGGCTTCACGTCGCCGAAGCCGCCCTTCACCTGGTAGAACTTGCCGTCGTAGTCGAACGGCTTGGCCGAGGTCCATTCCTGGCGCAGCACGTCGAGATATTCGCTGGCGCGCGCGTAGCGTTCGTCCTTGGACAGCGAATCGCCATCCTGCGCCAGCTCGCGATCATTGCCGCCGGTGATGATGTGCACCGCGGCGCGGCCACGGGAGAACTGGTCGAGCGTGGCGAGCTGCCGCGCGGCCAGCGTCGGCGCGGTGAAGCCCGGGCGATGCGCGATCATCAGCCCGAGACGGTCGGTCACATGCGCGATGTGCTGGCCGATCAGGATGCTCTCGGCCGAATTCGAATGGAAGGCGACGAGCACGCGGTCGAAGCCGACATGCTCATGCGCCTTGGCCACCGCCTCGATATAGGGGACGTCGATCGCCGGGCCGCTGCGGCGCCGCGTCTCCGACGAATCGAAATGGCCGACATAGCCGATGAACTCGACGCTCATGGGGTTACCTTTCGGGCGGGTCAGGGTTTGCTGGCGGCGAGGCGGGCCCGGCCGACGGCGATGCAGGCGCTGTCGGTCTGCGGCACATGCACCAGGCCGCATTGCACGTCGCGCCAATGCCGCTCCAGCGGGTTGTGGCGGCTGAAGCCGTGGTTGCCGGCGAGCGTCGTGGCGATGCGCACGGCCTCGACGGCGGCGCGGGTCAGCGTGACCTTCAGCGCGCCGCTCTCGATCGAGGAAGGCGGCGTGCCGGCATCGGTGTCGCGGGCGATGGAGGCGATCAGCCGCGCATTGGCGATCAGCAGCGCCTCGATCTCGCCCAGCGCTTCCTGCGCCCGCGGCAGCGTCGCCAGCGAGGCGCCGAGCGAGGCCGGCACCCGCTCATGCAGGAACAGCGCGATCCAGTCGCGCGCCGCCCGCGCCACGCCGGAATACAGCGCGCCGAGCAGCGCGGCGTTCCAGGCGGCGGGGGTGTCCTCGCGCGGCGGCGGGCCCTTGCCGGGCACGGCCAGGATGCCGGCATGGTCGTCGGAGACAGCGACGTCGTCGAAGATCACGTCATGGCTGCCCGAGGCGCGCAGGCCGAGCTGGTCCCAGCTTTCCTCGATGCGGATGCCCGGGCTCTTCGCCGGCACCAGGAAGGTGCCGATGCGCGGCGTCGCCTCGTCGGTGGCGCAGAGCACCTCGAACCAGGCGAGGCCGGGCCCGCCGGTCGAATAGATCTTGCGGCCGCTGATGCGCCAGCCGCCCGGCACGCGGCGCGCGACGGTGGCCGGCAGCCCGCCCCGCGTCGGCGAGCCGAGCTCCTTCTCGACGCGCAGCGCGTTGAGCAGCCCGCCCTGCTGCACCGCCTCGCGGCCGACGCGGTCGCGCAGCGCCGGCGTGTAGGCGGAGGAGCGCGCCAGCGCCGCCTGCTTGCCCAGCTGCATCGCCAGCACCAGGGCCGTGGAAGCGCAGGCCTCGCCAACCTTGCCGACGACATCAGCCGATTCAACCAGGCCCGCGCCCTGGCCGCCCAGCGCCACCGGCACCGTCAGGCCGAGCACCCCGGCTTCCTGCAGCAGCAAAAAATTGTCGAAGGGGAAGCTGCCGTCGCGGTCATGCCGCGCGCCGGCCTCGCGCAGCTTCGGGACAAGAACATCCCAGTCGGGGCCTGGGGGCGTTTCCAGCGGCAGGCTGGCAAGGGCGAGGGCGGTCATCGCGTCGGGCATTCCTCAGGCGATGCGCAGGCGGCGCAGCGTGGCGCCGCTTTCGGCGTGGTCGGCGGCGACACGGCGCGCCAGCTCCCGCGGCGTCGCGGCGATGGGGCGCAGGCCGAAGCGGCGCAGCGCGGCATCCACCGCCGCATCGGCCAGGCTGTCGTTGTAATGGCGGTTGAGCTCGGCGATCGCGTCCTCTGACGTGCCGCGCGGCGCGAAGAGGCCGAACCAGCCGCCATTCGGCCAGGATTCGCCGAAGTTTTGCTCGGTGAGCGTCGGCACCTCGGGGAACAGGTCCCAGCGATCCGGGCCCAGCGTCGCGATGCCGCGCAGCCGGCCGGCGCGCACATGCGGCGCCGCGATCGGATCGATGATCAGGTGGCAATCGCCGGCGACGACGCTGTGCGCCGCGTGCGCGCTGCCGGGGAAGGGGGCGTGCACGGCGTCGAAGCGGCCTTCCTCGGCCAGCAGCGCGCCGCGCAGATGCCCGGCCGAGCCGATGCCGGCCGAGGCGTAGTTCAGCAGCCCCGGATTCTGCTGCGCATAGGCCACCAACTCGGCGATGCTGTTGACCGGCAGCGAGGGATGCACGGCGACGATGCTATAGGCCTCGCCGGTCAGCGCCACGGGCGCCAGGTCGCGCAGCGGGTCGTAGCCGACGGCGCCGAGATGCGGCGCGATCACCAGGTTGCCGGCGGAGGCGTTCAGCAGCGTGTGCGCGTCGGGCCTGGCCTCGGCCACCAGCCGGGCGCCGACGGCGCCGCCGGCCCCGGCACGGTTCTCGACGACGACGGAAATGCCCAGCCGCTCGCCCAGCGCGCGCGACATGACGCGGGCGATGTTGTCGTTGGTCGCCCCCGGCGGGAAGGGGCAGATATAGCGCAGCGGCCGGTCGGAGAAGGCCGAGGCCGGCTGGGCCAGGGCGGCCCGGTTGCGCAGCAGCAGCGGCGCGGCCAGGCCAGCGCCCAGCAGATGGCGGCGAAGGAGCATGGGTCGGTCCTGCGAGCGTCGGTCCGGTGACCTAAGACCCCAGGCGGTGCGTGAGTCAATAGTTCAACACATTATCTTGGTGGTTAATTGACAAATTCCCGACTCGCTTGCGCGATTTAGGGCCATCCGGCCCTGGCGAGACCTTCGCCGCACCGCGCGCCGTATTGACGGGTGCAGCCGCTTCGCTTTCATGCGACGGTCAGGCGTGAATATCGGATGGGTGGCAGGGTATTATACGAATGACCGACGGGCGGATGCGGCTGGGGCTGTTCCTGCAGGGGGCGGGACATCACGTGGCCGGCTGGCGCCACCCTGAAGCCCAATCCGGCGGCGAAAATCTTTCTCTCATTCGCCGCATCGCCGAGACGGCCGAGGCCGGGAAATTCGACCTCGTCTTCCTGGCCGACGGGCTGACCACCGGGGCCGACGCGCATCCCTCCACCGTCGCGCGGCTGGAGCCGCTGGTGATGCTCTCGGCCCTGGCCATGGCGACGTCGCATATCGGCCTGGCGGCGACCGCCTCGACGACCTATGGCGAGCCCTTCCACGTGGCGCGGGTCTTCGCCTCGCTCGACCATGTCTCGGGCGGGCGCGCGGCCTGGAACGCGGTGACCACCTCCTATGCGCGCTCGGCGGCGAATTTCTCGCGCGGCGAGCACCCGGCGCATGACGAGCGCTACGCCATCGCCGAGGAATTTTTGTCGGTCGTGCGCGGGCTGTGGGACAGCTTCGACGACGGCGCCATCATCCAGGGCAAGGCCAGCGGCCATTACGTGAAGCCCGGCGCCCTCCACACGCTGGATCACGTGGGGAAGTACTTCTCGGTGAAGGGGCCGCTGAATGTCTCGCGGCCGCCGCAGGGGCATCCGGTGGTGATCCAGGCGGGATCCTCGGCGCCGGGGCAGCGGCTGGCGGCCCGCAGCGCCGATGTCGTCTTCACCGCGCAGCAGACGCTGGACGAAGGCCGCGCCTTCACCCAGGGGTTGAAGCGGCAGGTGCGGGAGGCCGGCCGCGATCCGGCGCATCTGCTGGTGATGCCCGGCATCTGCCCGGTGATCGGCGCCACCGAAGCCGAGGCGCGCGCCCTCTATGCCGAGCTGCAGGGCGGCATCGATCCGGCCGCGGCGATTCGCCTGCTGTCGGACCGGCTGGGGCATGACGTGTCGGGCTATGATCTGGACGGGCCTTTGCCCGAGCTGCCGGAATCCGACCAGCTGCAGAGCCGCGCCAAGCTGCTGACGGATCTGGCCCGCCAGCAGCAGCTGACACTGAGAGAACTCTACTACCTGGTCGCCGGGGCGCGCGGCCACCGCATCGTCTGGGGCACGCCGGAGCAGATCGCCGATGCGCTGGAAGAATGGTTCCGCGCCGGCGCCGCGGATGGCTTCAACATCATGCCGCCCTTCTTCCCGACGCAGTTCGAGCGCTTCGTCGAGGGCGTGCTGCCGATCCTGCGCGCGCGCGGGCTGTTCCGCGACGGTTACGAAGGCAGGACGCTGCGCGAGAATCTCGGCCTGCCGCGCCCGAAGGGGCGGCAGGCCGGATAATCAGCCGAGGCGATAAGGCGTCGCGTCGCGGTCGTAATCGGCATAGCCGAGGATGGCCGACAGCTCCGGCGGCGGCAGCGCCGCTTCCGAGGCCACGGCGCCGGCGGCGAGCGCGGCCAGCCCCGCCTTGATGCCGGCGGCGACCGGCGACAGCATGCCGGTCGGGAAGGTGCCGATCTTCAGCCCGAGCTCGGCGGCGCGCTGCTGCCCCGGCGTCGCGCGTGGTGCGCCCGGCGACAGCACGGCGAAGGTCGGGCGGCCAGCCGCGGCCTCGACGAAGCCGCGGATCTCATCCTCGTCGGCGGGGGAATCGAGGAACAGGATATCGGCGCCTTCCTCGACGAAGGCCTCGATGCGGGCGCGCGCCTCGTCATAGCCCTGGGTCGGGCGGCAATCGGTGCGGGCCAGCACCAGGATGCCGGATTCCTTCGCCGCCTGCACGGCCGCGCGGATCTTCATCCGCGCCTCGTCGCGCGGCAGGCAGGGCTTGCCGGCGGCGGTCAGGGCGCGCGGGGTGATCTTGTCCTCGACCAGCACCGCGGCGGCGCCGGCGCGGCCATAGGCGCGCACCGTGCGCTGCACGTTCATCGCATTGCCATAGCCGTGGTCGGCATCGGCCAGGACCAGCAGCTCCGGCGCCGCGCCGCGCACCATGTTGAAGCTGTCGAACATCTCGCCGAAGGAGACGAGGTCCAGATCCGGCCCGCCGAGGCGCGAGGCCGCGACGCAGGAGCCGGAGAGGAAGACCGTGCGGAAGCCGGCAGCGGCGGTCATCTTGGCGCTCAGCCCGTCCCAGACGGCGGGCATGACGACAAGGCCGGGCTCGCCCAGCAGGGCGCGCATGCGTTCAGGTGCAGACATTTCTCTCAGTTCTCCTCTGGGTTCTCAGGAAATCACTCGCGCCAGGCGGCGCGTTTCCACAGCTCGCGCAGCTTGGCGTCGTCTTCCAGGAAGACGCGGCGCTGCTCCTCGCCGCCCATCACCCGCAGCGGCAGCGACAGCCGCGCCGCCTCGCGGACCCAGGCGGGGTCGGCCAGCGCGCCGGCGAAGGCCTCGCGGAAGCGGTCGCGCAGCGCCTCGGGCATGTTCGGCGGCGCGATGACGCCGCGGATCGAGGCGGCGACGACATCGATGTTCTGCTCGCGGAAGGTCGGGATCTCGCCCGCCCCCTCCCAGCGCGCGGCGCCGCCCTGGCCGAGCAGCCGCAGCGTGCCCTGGCGCACCAGGCCGATGCCCTCGCTGGCATTGAAGGAGCCGGCGGCGAGGTCGCCCGCCAGCACGCCGTTGATGATCGGCGGCGTGCCGGAATAGGGGACATGCGAGAAGCTGGCGCCGGTCG
Source organism: Roseomonas sp. 18066 (assembly GCF_902706185.1). Lineage (GTDB taxonomy): Bacteria > Pseudomonadota > Alphaproteobacteria > Acetobacterales > Acetobacteraceae > Pseudoroseomonas. Next base: position 25,926 of record NZ_CACSJM010000063.1, read on the forward strand.
CCTGCTGCAGCGCCAGGATGAGAAGATGATCGTCGGTGCCGATGCCGGCGCTGCCGATGGCCAGCTGGCCGGGCTTGGCCTTCGCCGCCTCCAGCAGCCCGGCCATGTCGCGGATCGGCGAATTGGCGCGGACGAAGAGGGCGCAAGGGTCTTCCACGACATTGGCGATGAAGGTGAAGTCCTGCACGCGGTAGCGCACCTGGCGCTCGATCGGCAGGGTGACCAGGTTGGGCGTCTGCGCGACGCCGATGGTGTAGCCGTCGGGCTCGGCCAGCGCCACGCTCTCGAAGGCGATCTGGCCGGAGGCGTTGGGGCGGTTGACCACCACCATGGTGGCATTGCCCAGCCGCGGCGCCACGAAGGGGATGATGGCGCGGGCATAGGTGTCCATGCCGCCGCCGGCCGGACCCGGGCAGACGATCTGGATCGGGCGCTCCGGCCAGGCGGCCAGGGCAATGCGGGGTGCGGCGAGAATCCCGCCGAGGGCGAGCGAAAGCTGCCTGCGCCGAAGCGGCATGGCCTGTTCCTCCTGCTTGGCGCGGTCTGGGCCGGCCTTCTGCCCGATGCTAATTAGATTGATCCAATGGACGCAATGCCCCATCTGCGCTCTGCTGCGGGAAAAGAGGGACGCATGGCCGTGAGGCGACCGGAATCGGGAAGGCTGACGCTGACGGAGGTCGCGGCCCAGGCCGGGGTCTCGCGCGCCACCGTCTCGCTGGTGCTGCGCGACAGCCCGCTGGTGGCCGAGGCCACGCGCCTGCGGGTGCGCGAGGCGGCCGAGGCGGTGGGCTATCTCTACAACCGCGGCGCCGCCACGCTGCGCGCCGCGCGCACCAAGACCATCGGCCTGCTGGTCACCGAGATCGACAACCCCTTCTTCGCCGAGCTGGTGGCGGGCGCCGAGGCGGCGCTGGATGCCGCCGGCTACATCGCCTTTCTCGCCGCCACCGGCGATTGCCGCGACCGCCAGGGCCGCGCCCTGCGCCGGCTGCGCGAGCATCGGGTGGACGGCATCCTGCTCTGCCCCGCCCTCGGCACCTCGGCGGCGGAAATCGCCGATCTCGGCCTGCCCTGCGTGCAGGCGATGCGCCGCGCCACCGGGAATGCCGGGGATTTCGCCGGCCCCGACAACCGCCAGGGCATGGTGGCGCTGGCCGAGCATCTGGTCGCCGGCGGCCGCCGCCACTTCGCCTTCGGCGGCGCGGCGCTGCTGCATTCCGGCGTGCGCGAGCGGTTGGCGGGGCTGCGGCAGGTGCTGCGCCGGCACGGGCTGCCGCCGCCAATGCTGCTGCGCACCCCCGGCACGCGCGCCGGCGGCGAGGAGGCGGCGCGGCTGATCGCGGCGCTGCCGCGGCGCCCGGACGCGCTGGTCTGCGTCAACGACGTGATGGCCTTCGCCGCCATCCCGGCGCTGCAGCGGGCCGGGTGGCAGGTCGGCCACGACATCGCGGTGACCGGCGTCGGCGATGTGGCCGAGGCCGCCACCATCCGCCCGGCGCTGACCACGCTGCGCACCGAGCCGCGCCGCATCGGCGAGACCGCGGTGCGGCTGCTGCTGCGCCGGCTGCAGGACCCCGACGCCGCCGCCGAGCAGGCGATCCTGCCGACGCGGCTGGTGGTGCGCGATTCCTGCGGCGGCGCCACGCCGCCCGCGTGATTTCGCGATCCGGCATGCCTAAAAGGCAACGCCCAACCGCGGTTCGTGGCGGCTATTCGGAAATGCGCATTGAGGGATGCGGAAACTGCGCCTAGTCTCCGCGACGGGCAGGGCCATGTTCCACGCCTGATGATCGCGAATAGAGAATGCTGTGACCGCATCCGATAGGCGACGCCGCCCGATCCTGACCCGCCGCGCCCTGCCCGGGCTGGGCCTGGCCCTGCTGGCCGGCCAGGGCGCCGCCCGCGCGCAGGAGGCCGCCGGCCCGCTGCGCATCGCTTTGGCCACCAGCATCTCCAACCAGGCGATCGAGGCGGCGGCGGCCGAGGCCAAGGCGCAGGGGCTCGCGGTGCGGCTGACCGAGTTCGCCGACTGGGTCACGCCCAATCGCAGCGTCTTCTTCGGCGAGCAGGATGCCAACCTGTTCCAGCACCGCCCCTATTTGACCTACACCAACGCCCAGTCGGGCTGGAACCTGGTGCCGGTGGCGCCTGCCTATGCCACCGCCTTCGGCCTCTATTCCAAGCGGCACGCGACGCTGGCGGCGCTACCCGAGGGCGCCCGCATCGGCTATTCCGGCGATGTCATCAACACCGGCCGCTCGCTGATGCTGCTGCGCCAGGCGGGGCTGTTGCGGCTGCGCGATGGCGCCGAGGAGCGCGCGACGCCCGAGGATATCCTCGACAATCCGCGCCGGCTGCGGCTGGTCTCCATCGACGGGCCGCAGATCGCCCGCACGCTGGACGAGCTCGACGCCGCCGTCACCTATCCGACCTTCGCCAGGCTCGGCGGGCTGGACCCGGACCAGGCGCTGACCGTCGAGAACGACCCCCGCTACGCCTTCCATTTCGTCGCGCGGCCCGACCGCGCCGAGGATGCGCGGCTGCGGCGCTTCATCCGGATCTACCAGAATTCGGACGCGGTGAAGGCGGTGCTGCGCCAGCTCTATGGCGCGCAGGTCTCCTTCCCCGATCCCAGCCTCTAGCCGCGGAGCCGATGCCATGAACGCCCCCGCCTCGATCGCGCCGCCGGCTGAGGCCGGGCTCAGCAGCAAGACCCGCGCGCTGGTGGCACTCGCCGCTGGCCAGGCCGCGCGCAGCCCGGCCTGGGTCGCGGCGCAATCCGCCCGGGCCCGCGCGGCGGGCGCCACGCCGCGCGAGATCGCCGAGGCCGCCGCCGTCGCCGCCAGCCTGGATGCCGAGGACGACGCGCTGCCGCTCTGGGAAGAAGGCTGAGGCGTTTCGCCCCCGGAAGGCGGCTGGCGGCGGGACAGGGCATGGCCTAGCTTCCGGCGCCATGCGCCGCCCCCTTGCCCTGCTCGCCGCCCTTGTCAGCCTCGCCGCCGTCCCAGCCCGCGCGCAATCCCTGCCGCCGCCGGTCCCGGCCACCGCCTGGCTGGTCTATGACCGCGCCGCCGGCCAGGTGCTGGCCTCGGCCCAGGCGGCGCAGCGCTGGGAACCGGCCTCGCTGACCAAGCTGATGACCGCCTATCTGGTCTTCGAGGCGGTGCGCGACGGGCGGCTGGCCTGGCAGCAGGTGGTGGCGGCGCCGGCCGCGGTGCGCCGCGTCGGGCCCGAAGAATCCCGCATGTATCTGCAGCCGGGCAACCGGATGTCGGTGCGCACGCTGGTCGAGGGGCTGCTGATCATCTCGGCCAATGACGCGGCGGTGACGCTGGCCGAGGCGGTCGATGGCAGCGAGGCCGGCTTCGTCGCGCGGATGAACGCGGCCGCGGCGCGGCTCGGCATGGCGGGCACGCATTTCAACAACCCCTCCGGCATTCCGGGGCCGACGCATTACACCACGGCCGAGGATCTGCTGCGGCTGACGCTGGCCTTCGACCGCGACTTCCCCGAGGTCTACGCCATCACCCGCGCACCACGCTTCAGCTTCCGCGCCTTCCGTAAGGAGGCGTCGAACCCGCTGCTGGCGCAGGATGCCGCGGTGGACGGCTTCAAGACCGGCCATACCGGGGCGGCGGGCTACAACATCATCGTCTCCGCCCGGCAGCGCGTGATGGCGGGCGGCGCCGGCCAGCCGCGCGACCTGGTGGCGATCCTGCTGGGCACGCCGTCGAAGGGCGACCGCGCCCGCGGCGCCGAGCTTCTGCTCAACTACGCCGGCACCGCCTTCCATCTGTCCGAGGTGCTGACGGCCGGGGAGGACATCCAGCGGCTGCGCGTGCCGGGCTCGGCGGAGGGCGAGGTCGGTCTCGGCGTCGCGGCGACGCAGGTCATGGCGCTGCCCGCCGGCAGCGAAGCGACGCTGCGGGTGACGCTGAAGGATGAGGCGGAGATCTTCGCGCCGCTGCCGCAGGGCGCGGTGCTGGGCGAGGTCGAGGCGGTGCTGGGCGAGCAGGTGCTGGCCCGCGCCCCGCTGGTGACGCTGCAGGAGGCGACGCCGGCCGCCTGGCCGCTGCGCCTCTACGACTGGGTGGCGCTGCGGCTGTCGCGCTGGATTGGCTAGCGCAGCCCCTCATACACGGCGTCGCGCACCGCGCGCGGAAAATCGCCGGCCATGCCTTCGATCGTGGTGTTGGTCATGGCGACCACGACCAGCCGCTGCGCCGGGTCGACGAACCAGGAATGGCCATAGACGCCACCCCATTGCCAGGTGCCCGGCGATTGCGGCGTCGCGGCCGCCTTCGGGTCCAGCAGGATCGAAAAGCCCAGGCTGAAGCCCCAGCCGGCGGTGGGTGAATCCGCCGGCACCAGCCCCTCGGCATGCTGCGTCAGCAGCGCGACGCTCTCTGGCTTCAGGATCGGGGCGCCGCCCTGCCGCAGCGTCTCGAGAAACCGCAGGAAATCCGGCGCGCTGCCCTGCATGCCGGCGCCGCCCGAGGGGAAGGCCAAGGGGTCGAAGGCGCGGCGCAGCGAGAAGGCGATATGGCCATGGCCGAGGCGCAGCTTCTCCTCCTCGGCCATGCGGGCGGGCCGTGGCGCCGCATCGACATAGGGCGCCGCCAGCCGTGCCGGATCGGCGACGCCGAAGCCGGTATCGGCCATGCCCAGCGGCCCGGTGACCAGCCGCTGCACCAGCGCCGGCAGCGGCGCGCCGCCCGCCACCTGCATCGCGGCACCCAGCACGTCGGTCGCGACCGAATAGGCCCAGCCCTGGCCTGGCATGTAGGACAGCGACACCGCGGCGATGCGGCGCAGATTCTCCTCCAGCGCCAGGCCCGGCTGGTCCAGACCGTCGGAGACGCCGGCGCGGCGATAGGGGCCGCGATCGGCCTGGGTGAAGGCGTAGCTCAGCCCCGCCGTGTGCGTCATCAGCTGCCGCGGCGTGATGTCGGGCTGCCGCCCATCGGCCAGCGCCGGGTGGAACGCCGGCAGATAGCGCGTGACCGGCGCATCCAGCGACAGCCGGCCCTGCTCGACCAGCGCCAGCGCCGCGGCCGAGGTGATCGGCTTGGTCATCGAGGACAGGCGGAAGATGCTGTCCTCGCGCATCGGCGTGCCGGCCTCGCGATCGGCCAGGCCGGCGGCGCGGCGATAGACCAGCTGCCCGTCACGCGCGACCAGCACCACCGCGCCGACGATGCGCGACTGCGCCAGGGCCGCGTCGATCGCCGCATCCAGCCGCGGCTGCAGGCCGGTCTGCGCGGCGGCGGGCAGCGCCGCGAGGCCGAGCGCCAGGACAGCGAGAAAGGCAGGCCGCATGCGTCGTCCAACTCCCGGGATCGGGCGGCAGACTAGGCCAGGGGCAGGGGCGCTGCCCAGCGATGCTTTGGCGCCGGCTGCCAGGCCTCGACCGGCGGCGCCGGCGGCGGCGGCAGCGCCGCGGGGCGCGGCCAGGCGGGCAGCGCCACCAGGTCGGCCAGGCCTTCCTCGGCGCCGGCCACCGCATGGCCCCGCAGCAGCGCGCCGCCATAGGCACGGCGCAGCTGCGCCAGGTCCGACGCCGGCGCGGCCGACCGCGCCAGATGCAGCCAGGCCAGCCCATGCGCGTCGGCCAGGCGGGCGGCGCGCAGCACCGGCGCCTCGGGCACCAGCGCCGCGCGGCCAGCCAGCCGCAGGCCGAGCCGGCCCGGTTCCCAGATCGTGGTCAATCCGGCGAGCAGCGCATCGAGGAAGCGCAGCCGCCGCCCGGCATCGCCGCCATAGGCATCGACGCGCTGGTTGCTGTCGGCATCGAGGAACTGCTCGATCAGCCCATGCCCGGAAGCATCGAGCTCCACCGCGTCGAAGCCGGCGGCGCGGGCCCGGCGGGCGGCGCGCAGGAAGTCCTCGATGACGCCGGGAATTTCCTCCGTCGCCAGCGCGCGCGGCACCGGCAGCGGCCGCGGCCCGAGCGGCGTCGCGATCTGCCCGGGCCCGGCCAGCGCCGAGGGCGCCACCGGCCAGCTGCCGCCGAGCTGCACCGCGCGATGCGAGCGCCGCCCGGCATGCCACAGCCGCAGCGCGATGCGCCCGCCGGCCTGGTGCACCGCCTCGGCGATCTGCGCCCAGCCCTCGGCCTGCGCCGCGTTGCGCAGCCCGGGCGAGAAGGCGCGGTCGGCGCCCTGCGGCGTGACCCAGCAGCGCTCGGTGACGATCAGCCCGGCCTCGGCCTGGGCGGCATAGAGGGCGGCGCTGCGCGGATGCGGCAGCCCGCCATAGCGCTGGCCGCCGAGCGGCGCCGGCGAGGCGACCAGGCGGTTGGCCAGCGTCAGGGCGCCGAGGGCGAAGGAAGGGCGGGCGGGGTCGATGCCATGCATGGCGAGGGACTCCTCGAAGGCGAAGGCGGTCCTGCGGCGCGGGCGACAGGAAAGGGGACCGGGAGGTCAGGCTGGGGGCCGCGGG
>NZ_CACSJM010000064.1 GCF_902706185.1 Roseomonas sp. 18066
CGCCTGCTGCTGCCCGACGGCCCGGCCCTGGTCACCCCGGCGCCCGGCCGCGCCGCGCTGCTGACCCCGGATGGCGAGCTCTTCACCCCGCATCCGCGCGAGCTGCCGGCGCTGCTGCGCGAGCTCGGGGCGCCGATCCTGGTGCATGCGCCGGCGACGGCGAAGCGGCTGAACCTGCCCGGCCTGCCCGGCGCCTATGACCTGCTGGAGCTTTTCGCCTTCTGCCTGCCGGCGACGCCCGCGCCGCCGACGCCGCGCGGCCTGGCCCTGGCGCTCGACATGGAGCCGCCGGCCGATGCGGAGGCGGCCGCCGCCCTGCTGCCGCAGATGGCGGCCGAGCTGCTGCGCCGCCTGGCCCGCGCCCGTTCGGCGCCGCTGAACAAGGATGCAGGGGCGCTGGCCGCCCGGATGCGCGACGCCGCCGACTGGCCCTGGGCCGAGGCGGTGCTGGCGGCGATCGGCCAGCCCGCCGCCCGCGGCTCGGCCGATGCGCTGAAGGTCTGGCGCGTGCTGCCGGACTGGGAGGAGGAGGCGCCGGCGCCGCCGCCCTCCAGCCACACCGTCACCCCGGCCGAGGCCCGCACCCGCCTGGCCGAGATCCTGGGGGATGGCGCCGAGCAGCGGCCCTCCCAGGCCGATTTTTCGTCCGCCGCCTCGATGGCCTTCACCCCACGGGACAATCCGGGCGAGCCCCGGCTGGTGCTGGCCGAGGCGGGAACCGGCACCGGCAAGACGCTGGGCTATGTCGCGCCGGCCAGCCTCTGGGCCGAGCGCAACGGCGCGCCGGTCTGGATCGCCACCTATACCCGCAACCTGCAGCGCCAGCTCGACCAGGAGCTGGCCCGGCTCTACCCGGACCCGGAGGAACGGCGGAAGCGCGTCGTCATCCGCAAGGGCCGCGAGAATTATCTTTGTCTGCTGAACTATGACGAGGCGGTCACCGGCGCCATGGCCGGGCGGATCACCGCGCTGTCGCTGGTGTCGCGCTGGGCGCTGGCGACGCGGGACGGCGATATCCTGGGCGGCGACTTCCCCGGCTGGCTGGCCGAGCTGTTCCCGGCCGGGGCGATTTCTCTCCTCGCCGACCGCCGCGGCGAATGCATCCACTCGGCCTGCCCGCATTGGAAGCGCTGCTATGTCGAGCATTCGATCCGCCGCGCCGCCGGCGCGCATCTGGTGGTGGCCAACCACGCGCTGGTGATGGTGCAGGCGGCGCTGGGCGGCGGCGAGGACGGGCCGGCGCTGCGCTATGTCTTCGACGAGGGCCACCACCTGTTCGACGCGGCCGATGGCGCCTTCTCGGCCGAGCTCTCGGGCGCCGAGATGGCCGAGCTGCGCCGCTGGCTGATGGGCAACGAGGGCGGCCGCGGCCGGGCGCGGGGCCTGCGCCGGCGGCTGGAGGAGCTGCTGGTCGACCACCCGGCGCTGCTGCCGCCGCTGGAGCTGACCGAGCATGCCGCCCGCGCCCTGCCCTCCCCCGGCTGGTGGGACCGCTGGGCCGCCCTGCCCGAGGCCGATGCCGAGCGCGCTGAGGACCGCGAGGAGCTGCCCGAGGATCCGCGCGGCCCGACCCTGCCGCGCATCCCGAGCCGCGCGGTGTTCCGCGACAGCTCCCCGGCCGAGGAGTTCCTGCGCGCCGTGCGCGGCCAGGTGATGGCGCGCACCGCCGAGGGCGATCCGCTCTACGACGCCGAATGCGACCTGCACCCGCTGCATGAAGGCCTGCCCGAGGCCGCGGCCTCGCTGGAGACCGCGCTGGAATCGCTGCGCGACCCGCTGAAATACCTGGGAAAGCTGCTGGCCGCCCTGCTGGAGGACCCGGAGCAGGAGCTGGAGACCGGGGTGCGCATCCGGCTCGAGACCGCCTGCCGCAGCATCGAGCGCCGCGCCGTCATGCCGCTGACCGCCTGGCTGTCCATGCTGCGCCGGCTGCGCGAGGACCCGACCGAGCCCGGCCAGCGCCCGACCTATGTCGACTGGCTGGCGCTGACCCGGCGCGAGGGCCGCGACATCGATGCCGGGCTGCACCGCCACTGGCTGGACCCGACGGTGCCCTTCGCGACGCAAGTGGCCGCCCCGGCGCATGGCGTGCTGATCGCCTCGGCGACCTTGCGCGACACCGCCCGCCGCGACCCCGAGGCCGCCTGGCGCGAGGCCGAGGCGCGCACCGGCGTGCAGCACCTGGCCGCCCCCGCGATCCGCGCGGCCGTCCCCTCGCCCTTCGACTATGCCGCCAATACCCGCGCCTTCGTCGTCGAGGACATGAGCCGCGACAGCCCGGGCCAGGTGGCCGCCGCCATGCAGCAGCTGTTCGTCGCCGCCGGCGGCGGCGCGCTCGGGCTGTTCACCGCGATCCGCCGGCTGCGCGACGTGCATGCCCGCATCGCGCCCGCCTTGGCCGAGGCCGGGCTGCCGCTCTACGCCCAGCATGTCGACGCCATGGACAGCGCCACCCTGGTCGACATCTTCCGCGCTGAAGAAGATTCCTGTCTGCTGGGCACGGATGCGCTGCGGGATGGCGTCGATGTCCCTGGCCGGGCGCTGCGGCTGCTGGTCTTCGACCGGGTGCCCTGGCCGCGCCCCTCGATCCTGCACCGGGAGCGGCGCATCCACCTCTCCGGCGGGCGGCCCGGCGGCTATGACGACGCCATCGCCCGCCACCGCCTGCGCCAGGCCTTCGGAAGATTGATCCGCCGCGCCGATGACCGCGGCGTCTTCGTGCTGCTCGACCCGCGCACCCCCTCCCGCCTGCTGGCCGGGCTACCGGAGGGGGTGGTGCCGCAGCGGCTGGGCCTGGCCGAGGCGGTGCGGCAGACAACCGCCTTCCTGGCCGAACGTTGAACCGCGCGCCGCAACGCGTTAGGCCTTGCGGGAAAAGGAAAGAGCCGATGCCGCACACGAAGATCCGCTTCACCGCCCAGGAGGCGCTGATCTGCGCCATGGTCCTGATGTCGGCCGCCGACCGCCAGATGTCGGACGCCGAGCTGGGCATGATGTCGCGCCTGGTGCAGGAGCTGCCGGTCTTCGCCGATTTCCATGCGCAGGAGATCGAGGCGGTGACCGAAAGCTGCCTCAGCCTGCTGGAGCAGAATGACGGCCTCGACCGCGCCTGCGCCCTGATCCGCGAGGCGCTGCCGCCCCGCCTGCGCGAGACCGCCTACCTGCTGGCCTGCGAGGTCGCCGCGGCGGACGGCGACGCGACGCAGGAGGAGCTGCGCTTCCTGCAGGATTTCCGCATCGGCATGGACCTGGACCGGCTGATCGCCGGCGCCATCGAGCGCGCCGCCAAGGCCCGCTACCAGATCGTGTGAGGCCGGCGCCGCCGCCCCCCTGATACGCCAGCCCGGAAGGACGACAAGATGGATCAGCGACCGACGATCGAGGCGCCGGACGACGACCCTTTCCTGTGGCTGGAGGAGATCGAGGGCGATCGCGCCCTGGCCTGGGTCGCCGCCCAGAACGAGCAGGTGCTGGAACGCCTGGCCGATGACCGGGTCGCCGCCGACCGCGACGGGCTGAAGGCGGCCCTCGACCGCCCGGGCAAGCTGCCGCACGTCACCCGCCGCGGCGCGCATCTGTATAATTTCTGGCAGGATGCGGCGCATCCGCGCGGGATCTGGCGCCGCACCACCATGGCCGGCTTCCGCCAGGACCAGCCGGACTGGCAGCTGCTGCTCGACCTCGACGCCCTGGCGGCCGAGGAAGCCGAGGACTGGGTCTGGGCCGGCGCCACCACCCTGTTCAGCGCGCATGACCGCGCCATGCTGCGGCTGTCGCGCGGTGGCGGCGACGCCGTGGTGCTGCGCGAATTCGACCTGCACGCCTTGGCCTTCCCGGAGGACGGCTTCACCCTGGCCGAGGGCAAGAGCAGCACGGTCTGGCTCGACCGCGACACGCTGCTGCTGTCCACCGCGCTGGGCGAGGGCAATGCCACCAGCGCCGGCTATCCGCGCCGCATCCGGCTGTGGCACCGCGGCGGCGACCCGATGGCCGCGCAGGTGCTGTTCGAGGCGCCCGTCGACAGCATGGGCGCCTGGGGCAATGTCGACCGCGAGGGCGGCCAGGAAGTGCTGCTGTTCATGGAGAAGACCGGCTTCTTCGACGGCACCATCCATCTGGGCGACCGCGGCGGGCCGCAGCACCGCATCCCGCTGCCGACCGACGCGACCTACGCCTGGCAGGCCGGGCATGTCGTGGTGAAGCCGCGCAGCCCCTGGACGGTGGGCGAGGCGACCTATGCCCCCGACACCCTGCTGGGCCTGTCCTTCACCGCGCTGATGGCCGGCCACCTGGACCCGCGCGTGCTGTTCACCCCGGCGCCGCGCCTGTCGCTGCAGGGCTTCTTCTGGTGCCATGGCAAGGTGGTGCTGGCGATCCTCGACGACCTGGCGCCGGTCTACCAGCTGCTGACCCCGGGCAGCTGGGCGGTGGCCGAGGTGCCGGGCCTGCCGCGCATCGGCGTGGTCGACCTCTGGCCGCTGGATGCGGAGCTCGAGGAATCCGACGGCACGCTGCTGGCCATGGTGCAGGACCCGGTGACGCCACCGCAGCTTCTCCTGACGTCGACCGCGCCGGCATCGCCCGCCCTGCTGAAGGCGTCATCGCCCAGCTTCGACGCTGCCGGCCTGACCGTTTCCCGCCACGAGGCGATCTCGGCCGATGGCGAGCGCATTCCCTATGTGCAGATCGGCCCGAAGGACGAATCCGGCCAGGCGCCGGTGCACCTCTCGGCCTATGGCGGCTTCCAGGTGTCGCGCCTGCCCTATTACTCGGCGGGCGTCGGCCGGCTGTGGCTGCAGAAGGGCGGCACCGCGGTGATTGGCCAGATCCGCGGCGGCGGCGAGTTCGGCACCGCCTGGCACGAGGCCGGGCGCCTGGCGGCCAAGGCGCGCAGCCATGACGACTTCGCCGCCATCGCGGCCGACCTGGTGACGCGCGGCGTCACCGTGCCGAAGCGGATCGCGGCTGAGGGCGGCTCGAATGGCGGGCTGCTGATCGCCAATATGCTGACCCGCTATCCGGAGCGCTTCGGCGCGCTGTTCTGCACCATCCCGCTGATCGACATGCGCCGCTACACGAAGCTGCTGGCCGGCGCGAGCTGGATCGCCGAATACGGCGACCCGGACAAGGCTGAGGACTGGGACTTCATCCGCCATTTCTCCGCCTATCATGCGGCGAAGCCCGGGCAGCCCTATCCACCGATCCTGCTGGCGACGACGCGGCGCGACGACCGGGTCCATCCGGGCCATGCCCGCAAGATGGCCGCCAAGCTGCAGGAGATGGGCTACCGGGCGTCCTTCTACGAGCCCGAGGCCGGCGGCCATGGCTACGGCAAGGACAATGCCGAGGTGGCCAGCTTCTCCGCGCTCGGCGCCGCTTTCCTCAGGCGCGCGATCGGCTGGGAGACGGCCTGAGGCCCTATTCCGGCTGGCTGACGTAGATGGCGACGCCCAGGATCATGGCCACGAAGCGGAAGGCGCTTTCCTGGCCGTTCCACTGGGCGGATTGCCACATGGCGAACCACTCGCCGCCCAGCACCTGGAAGCCCAGGAACCAGACCAGGAAGCCGAGGCCCGCGCCGGCATGCGCCCAGGCCTTGGCGCGGGTGAAGCCGTCGCCGCGGAAGCCGCGCGCCATGCCGAGCGCGGCGAGCGCGAAGCACAGCCCGGTCAGCGCCTCGCCCAGGATGATGCCGGCATAGCCCGCATGCCACAGCGCCGGCGCGGTGATCGCCCGGCTGCGCAGCGTGGTGTCGGGGAAGGTGGTGTCCATGCTCAGCACATGCGCCACGAAGGCGAAGTTCGAGCCGTAGTCGATGAGGTTGTTGAAGGCCACCAGCAGCGCGAAGGCGGCGAGGCCGGCGACCATGGCCAGCTTGGCGGCGCGGGCGGCCTGTCGCGCCCGGCCGGACCCGGGGCCATGACCGCCAGCCGGCAGGGCGCCGTCGCTCCCTGCCGGCACGGCGCTTCCGCTCAGAGCGGCTTGAGGTTGGTGGCGGCGGCCTTACCGCGCTCCATCACCACGTCGTAGCTGATCTTCTGGTTCTCGTTCAGCCCCTGCAGCCCGGCCTTCTGCACGGCGGTGATGTGGACGAACACATCCTTGCCGCCGTCCTGCGGGACGATGAAGCCGAAGCCCTTGGTCGCATTGAACCACTTGACGGTACCCATCGCCATGTTGGTGCACTCCTAATGCGCTTGGCAGGGCAGGAGCGCCCTCGCCCGTGAGGTCCATCCGGTTCCCGGGTTCGGCTTGAAGAGCGCCCGGGTCTCCGGAGGCACGGCAAGGCGGCGGAAGCGGCTGGTGGGGGAAGTGAGGCAGATCGTTTACAGGCTGTCAACGCAAACCGCAGCGCCAACGTTCGAATCCGCAACGAAAGCATCATGCCCTGCACAGGCGGGAGGCCAAAACGCCAACCGACCGGGCGGACGGGTTTTGCCACACCGGAACGACGCCGCCGCGCAACGACACCGCCGCCGGAGGCGTGCCGGCGGCACCCGCCAGAACGAAGAAGGGGCGGCCCTTGCAGGCCGCCCCTCCCCTCGACAAAGCCTGATCCTGGGAAGGATCAGAAATCCATGTCGCCGCCCATGCCGCCCATGCCGCCCGGGCCGCCGGCCGGAGCCGAACCCTTCGACGGACGCTCGGCGATCATCGCCTCGGTCGTGATCAGCAGCGACGCGATGGAGGCCGCGTCCTGCAGGGCGGTGCGAACCACCTTGGTCGGATCGATGATGCCGGCCGCGACCAGGTCCTTGTACTCGTCCAGCTGGGCGTCGTAGCCGTACTCGTAGGTGCTGTCGCGCAGGACCTCACCGGCGATCACGGCGCCGTCCTTGCCGGCGTTCTCGGCAATCTGCTTCAGCGGCACGGCGACAGCGCGGCGAACGATCTCGATGCCGACCTGCTCGTCGTTGTTGAAGCCCTTCAGCTCGGCCAGCTTCAGCGAGGCGCGCAGCAGCGCCACGCCACCACCGGGGACGATGCCTTCCTCGACCGCGGCGCGGGTCGCGTGCAGCGCGTCGTCGACGCGATCCTTGCGCTCCTTCACCTCGACCTCGGTCGAGCCGCCGACGCGGATGACGGCGACGCCACCGGCCAGCTTCGCCAGGCGCTCCTGCAGCTTCTCGCGGTCGTAGTCCGAGGAGGTCTCCTCGATCTGCGCCTTGATCTGCTCGACGCGGCCCAGGATGTCGTCCTTGGCGCCGGCGCCGTCGACGATCGTGGTGTTCTCCTTCTCGATCCGGACCATCTTGGCCTGGCCGAGCATGGCGAGCGTCACGGTCTCGAGCTTGATGCCGAGATCCTCGGAGATCACCTGGCCACCGGTCAGGATGGCGATGTCTTCCAGCATCGCCTTGCGGCGGTCACCGAAGCCCGGCGCCTTGACGGCGGCGATCTTCAGGCCACCGCGCAGCTTGTTGACGACCAGGGTGGCGAGCGCCTCGCCCTCGACATCCTCGGCCACGATGATCAGCGGACGGCCGCTCTGCACCACCGTCTCCAGCAGCGGCAGCATCGGCTGCAGCTGGGACAGCTTCTTCTCGTGGATCAGGATGTAGGGGTTCTCGAGCTCGGCGATCATCTTCTCCGCATTCGTGATGAAATACGGGGAGACGTAGCCGCGGTCGAACTGCATGCCCTCGACGACGTCCAGCTCGGTCTGGATGCCCTTGGCTTCCTCGACCGTGATGACGCCCTCGTTGCCGACGCGCTCCATGGCGGTCGCGATCATCTCGCCGATCTCGCGCTCGCCATTGGCGGAGAGCGTGCCGACCTGCGCCACTTCGGCGGAGGTGGTGATCTTGCGGGTCTTGGACTTCAGGTCCTCGACGATGACGGTGACCGCCTTGTCGACGCCGCGCTTCAGGTCCATCGGGTTCAGGCCGGCGGCAACCGCCTTGGCGCCTTCACGGATGATGGCCTGGGCCAGCACGGTGGCGGTGGTGGTGCCGTCGCCGGCCAGGTCGTTCTGCTTCGAGGCCACTTCGCGCACCATCTGCGCGCCCATGTTCTCGAACTTGTCGGCCAGCTCGATTTCCTTGGCGACCGTCACACCGTCCTTGGTGATGCGCGGGGCGCCGAAGGACTTGTCGATGACGACATTGCGGCCCTTCGGGCCCAGCGTCACCTTGACGGCGTCGGCCAGGATGTCCACGCCGCGCAGCATGCGCTCACGGGCGGAGGCGCCGAACTTAACGTCCTTAGCAGCCATGGTAATTACCTCGTCTGTTCTGGTGGAAGGTGGGGGTCCGCAAGCTTGGCCAGGTTTCCCTGATCAGGCCGCGATCACGCCCATCAGGTCGGATTCCTTCATGATCAGCAGGTCTTCGCCGCTGATCTTCACCTCGGTGCCCGACCACTTGCCGAACAGAACGCGGTCGCCGACCTTCACGTCCAGGGCGACGACGACGCCCTGCTCGTTGCGCGCGCCGGAACCGACGGCGACGATCTCGCCTTCCATCGGCTTTTCCTTGGCGGTGTCGGGAATAATGATGCCACCGGACGTCTTCTCTTCGGCGGTCAGCCGGCGAACAACGACACGATCATGCAGGGGACGAAACTTCATAGACCCTCTCCTGACGCCCTATATGGCGCATTCAGCGACGGTTGCCCCACCCGGCGGGTGAGCCTGGTTAGCACTCACCCTGGGCGAGTGCTGACGATCTAGGATGCCCTGTGGAAGCCGTCAAGCGCCCAGCAGCACTCTGCGAAAATGAGTGCTAAGCGCCTGAAAACACGGTTTTTCTTGCGCGACCCGGCGGGCGCCATGCCATGCTGCACCGCCCCCTGGACACCGGCATCGCCGCCCGCCGCCCCGGCTGGCGGCCAGGCCAGGGCACGGAAGGGGCGTATCGAGAGGAGCGCGCATGCTGCTGCGGGAGATCGAAGCCTTCGTCCGCATCCCGGAAACGATGCCCGACTGGCGCCTGACCACGGCCGAAATCCTCTACCACCTGCCGGACCATCCGGGCCTGCTGCAGAGCTTCGTCTGGCAGAAGCTCGACCGGGCGCCGGGCTTTCCGGCCCTGCACGACTTCCTCCATTTCTGGCAGCGCGAGATCGAGGGGCCGCTGCATTCGGTCCGCGTCGCCTCGGCCGCGCTGACCCGCCCCGCCGAGTTCCGCTATGCCGACGGGCAATTCACCCTGCATTGAGCGCCAGGGGCCAGTGACGTTCTTCTGACAGGCCGCGCCCCGCTTCGCTGCGCGGTATGAAGGGTGGCCGGGCGGCGGCTTCAACCGCCGCCGGCCCCGCGGTCGCCTCACAGGATGGCGAGCAGCACCGCCAGGGTGGCCACCGACAGGATGGTGGACAGCAGCACGGTCGCCCCCGAACTGTCGGCGCCGGCGCCATAGCGGCGCGCCAGGAAGAAGGCATTGGCCCCGGTCGGCATGCCGGCGGCCAGCACGGCGACGGCGGTGGCCAGCGGCGGCAGCCCGACCAGCCAGGCCAGCAGCCAGACCATCGCCGGCATCAGCAGCAGCTTCAGCACCGTGCAGAACAGCGCCTGCGGCCAGTCGCGCCGCGCATCGAAGGCGATCAGGCCGGCGCCCAGGCAGAACAGCGCCACCGGCGGCCCGGCCAGGCCGGTCATCTCCAGGAAGCGCCGCGCCACCGGCGGCACCGGAATGCCCGCCAGCGTGATCACCAGCCCGATCAGCACCGCCATGACGATCGGATTCTTCAGCACGGAGACGAAGGTCGCCTTGGCGATGGCGGCCAGCGGGGCGCGGGCATTCTGCGCGATCTCGCCGACCACGGTGCCGATCGGCAGCAGGATCAGCGAATGCAGCCCGACGATGGCCAGCATCTGCGACAGCCCGGCCTGGCCATAGGCGGCCAGCACCAGCGGGATGCCGATCATCGCCGTGTTGCCGAAGGCGGCGTTGAGCGCGAAGGTGCCGCCCTCCGCCAGGCGCATCCGCAGCACGCCGCCCGACAGCAGCAGCGCCAGGCCATAGGTCACCAGGCAGCCGGCGAAGAAGGCGAAGGCGGTCAGCCCGCCATTCGGATGCGGCGTGGTGGCGCCGTTGATCAGCAGGCAGGGCATGGCCAGGCGGAAGACGAAATCCGTCATCCCGCTCAGCCCCTCCTCCGAGATCCAGCGGCGGCGGGCGGCGACGTAGCCGATGCCGATCAGCAGGAAGATCGGCGCGACCACGGTCAGCAGCGTCTGCATCAGCCGGCCCCGCCCGGCAGCACGGCAAGGCGAGGCCGGCCGCGCATCAGACCCGCAGCAACCCGTCGATGAAGCCCGGCAGCCCGGGCTGGCGCGGCCCGGTGCTGCGCGCGGCATGCAGCACGGCGCGCACCGCGGCCACTGTCGCGGCGAAGTCGTGGTTCACCAGGACATGGTCGAAATCGGCCCAATGGCTGATCTCGTCGCGGGCGGCCTGCATGCGACGGGCGATCTCCTCGCCAGAATCCTGGCCGCGGCCATGCAAGCGGCGTTCCAGCTCCTCCAGGCTCGGCGGCAGCAGGAAGACGCCGACCACGTCCTGCGGCAGCGCTGCGCGCAGCAGCCGGTGCCCCTGCCAGTCGACATCGAACAGCACATCCTGCCCGGCGGCCAGCGCCGCCTCGACCGGGGCGCGCGGCGTGCCGTAGCGCCGGCCGAAGACTTCCGCGGACTCCAGCATCTCGCCCCTGGCTTCCATGGCCAGGAACTCGTCCATGCCGCGGAAGAAGTAATGCACCCCCTCCTGCTCGCCCGGCCGCGGCTGGCGGGTGGTGGCGCTGACCGACAGATGCAGCTCTGGCTCCTCCGCCAGCAGCGCCCGGCTGACCGAGGATTTTCCCGCGCCGGAGGGGGCGGCCAGCACCAGGCAAAGGCCGCGCCTGGTTTCGCTGGGTCGTGTCGTCTCGCTCATTCGATGTTCGCCGCCTGCTCGCGCAGCCGCTCGATCGCGGCCTTGAGGTCGAGGGAAAGCCGGGTCAGCGCCAGGCTGGCCGATTTGGCGCCCAGCGTATTGGCCTCGCGGCCGAATTCCTGGGCCAGGAACTCCACCCGCCGGCCCACCGCCTCGGGCAGGGCCAGCAGCGCGCGCGCCGCATCGACATGCGCGCCGAGCCGGTCCAGCTCCTCCCGCACATCGGATTTCTGGGCCAGCAGGGCGACCTCGGCCGCCAGCCGTTCCTCGGGGACGCGGTGCTCGCCCTCCAGCAGCTCGGCCAGCGCCGCCTGCAGCCGGGCGCGATGCGCCGCCGGCTGCGCCGCCGCCTCGGTCATCGCCGTCGCCCGCAGCGCCGAGATCTCGCCCAGCAGCGTCTCCAGGATGGCGGCCAGCTTCTCGCCCTCCGCATCCCGCGACTCGGCCAGCGCCGCCAGCGCCGCGTCGAAGCCGGCGGCGAGCGCGGCCTGCTTGGCGCCCTCCTCCTCCTCGGCCGGGGCCTGGGTCTCGGCGCGCAGCACGCCGGGCAGGGCCAGCACCGCCTCGGCCCGCGGCGGCGGGCAGCCGGGGATGCGGGCCGCGACCGCCACCAGCAGCGCGATCGCCTGCTCCAGCGCCGCCGGGTCGGGGGTCAGGCGCGCCACCCGCTCCTCCCGCTTCAGGGTCAGCGTGGCGGAGATATTGCCGCGCTTGAACCGCGCCGCGGCGGCATCGCGCAGCCGCGCCTCCAGCCGGTCCAGCCCGGGCGGCAGCCGCAGCCGCACATCCAGGCCGCGCCCGTTGACGCTGCGCAGTTCCCACACGAAACCCGTGCCATCCGGCAGGGCGCCCGCCTGGCGGGCAAATCCGGTCATCGAGGAGAGAGCCATGCCCGGCCTTCTCTCCCCCTCCGCAGCAGGATGCAAGGCATGCCGACAAATCCCTGGCGACGGATCGCCATCACCGGCGCCTCCTCCGGCCTCGGCCGCGCCCTGGCCGAGGCCTGCGCCAGCCCCGGCGCCACCCTGCACCTGGCCGGCCGCGACGCCGGCCGACTGGCTGCCAGCGCCGAAGCCTGCCGGGCAAAAGGCGCCACCGTCACCGCCACCGCCCTCGACGTGCGCGACGCCGCGGCCTGCCACGCCTGGATCGAGGGCATGGACGGGCTCGACCTGCTGATCGCCAATGCCGGCATCTCCGGCGGCACCGGCGGCCAGAGCGAGCCCGCTGGCCAGGTCCAGGCGATCTTCGCCACCAATGTCCAGGGCGTGCTCAACACCGCCCTGCCCGCCCTGGAGAAAATGGCCGCCCAGGCCCCCGATTCGCGCGGCATCCGCGGCCAGGTCGGCGTGGTCTCCTCGGTCGCCGCCTTCGTCGCCGCCCCGGGTGCTGCCGCCTACTGCGCCAGCAAGGCCGCCGTCCAACGCTGGGCCGAAGCCACCGACGCGACCGAACGCGCCCGCGGCCTGCGCCTGCACGCCATCTGCCCAGGCTATATCCGCACGCCGATGACGGCGGTGAACAGCTTCCCCATGCCCTTCATGATGGAACCTGAGGAAGCCGCCCGCCGGACCCTCGCGGGCCTGGCCGCCGGCCACACCCGCATCGCCTACCCCTGGCCGACCTACGCGGTCTCCCGGTTGGCCGGGGCGCTTCCCCTCGGCATCCGGGCCTGGTTGGCGTCGCGGGTTCCGGCGAAGCCCGTGTCAGCAGAGAAGGGCTGAAGAGAAGACAGAGGCAGGCCAGGGGAATGAATTCCCCTGGACCCCATCTTTTTTCTGATCACCGGCCGTTCGGAGACCGGCGCACCAACATGCGCGTCGCCAGGGCATCACGGCGGGACGCCAGATATGAAAACAGCGCGCCCTCACAGGTCGCGCCGTCGACTGGCCGTTTCACGTCCCGTCTCCACGTGGACACGGCAGTCACCCCAGAAAAAAGAAGGGGGTCTGGGGGAATTCATTCCCCCAGCCTGCCCGGTCCCTTACTGCGCCTTCGCTCTCTCGATCGCCCGCCACCGCGCCACGTTGCGGTTATGCTCTTCCAGGGTCCGGGCGAAGGCATGGCCGCCGGTGCCGTCGGCGACGAAGTACAGGTCGTCGGTCTGCATCGGCTGCAGCACGGCGCGGATCGCGTCGACGCCCGGGCTGGCGATCGGCCCCGGCGGCAGGCCACGGATGCGGTAGGTGTTGAACGGGTGGTCGCGATCCAGGTCGGCGCGGGACAGAGGGCGGTCCAGGGTGCCGCCATCGGCGGCGGCATAGGCCACCGTCGGGTCGGACTGCAGCATCATCCCGCGCCTCAGCCGGTTGACGAAGACGCCGGCGACATGGCCGCGCTCCTCCTTCTGGCCGGTCTCGCGCTCGACGATCGAGGCCAGCACCAGGGCTTCGCGGGCGGAGGCCAGCGGCAGGCCCTCGGCGCGCTCCTTCCACAACCGGTCCAGGGTCTCGCGCATGGCGATGCCGGCGCGGCGGATCACGCCGGCGCGGGTGTCGCCCCACAGGTAGTTATAGGTCTCGGGCAGCAGCTCGCCCTCGGCGAAGGCGGGGGTCTCGCCGGTCAGGCCCTCGGCCTGGCTGATGAGCGCGGCCATCTGCCGGGCGTTGAGGCCCTCGGCCAGGGTCAGGCGGCGCTGCACCGGGCGGGCGGTGCGGAGGATGGCCAGCACCTGCTCGACCGAGGCCTGGGCCGGGAACAGATATTCGCCGGCGCGCAGCGGCCCGGCCTGGCGGGTCAGCCAGGTGGCGGCGGAGAAGATGCGGGTGTCGCGCAGCGCGCCGCGCTCGGCCAGCAGGGTGCCGATCTGCTCGGTGCCGCCGCGGGGCACGACGAGGGCGGTGGCCTCGGCCAGCGGCCCGGGCGCCTGGTATTCGCGCCAGCCCCACCAGGCGGCGCCGCCGGCGGCGAGCCCGGCCAGGAGCACCAGCAGAAGCAGCATCCGCAGCAGCCTGCGCATCGATCGGCCCTTGTCTGACGGGGAACAGGGGGCGGCCAGGATGGGCCGGCGCCGCGGGGGCGGATGCCTCGCGGGGAGGCATCCCGCCAGGGGGCGACGCGGCGCCCCCTGGACAGTCAGGCGTCCCGGATCAGGGCGCCTTGCGGAACAGGATCGAGGCGTTGGTGCCGCCGAAGCCGAAGCTGTTCGACAGCGCCACCTCGATCTTGCGCGGCTGCGCCTCGAGCGCGACGCGGTCGATCACGCTCTGCCGGGACGGCTCGTGCAGGTTCAGGGTCGGCGGCGCCACCTGGTCGCGGATCGCCAGGATCGAGAAGATGCCCTCGACCGCGCCGGCCGCCCCCAGCAGATGCCCGATCGCCGACTTGGTCGACGACATGGCCACCTGCTTGCCGGCATCGCCGAACAGCCGCTCCACCGCCTCCAGCTCCAGGTCGTCGCCGAGCGGCGTCGAGGTGCCGTGGGCGTTGACGTACTGGATCTGCTCAGGGGTGATCCCGGCATCCTTCAGCGCGGCCTTCATGGCGCGGTAGGCGCCGTCATGGCCCTCCGCCGGCGCCGTGATGTGGTAGGCGTCGCCCGACATGCCGTAGCCGATGACCTCGGCATAGATCTTGGCGCCACGCTGCTTCGCATGCTCGTATTCCTCGAGCACGAGAACGCCGGCGCCTTCGCCCATGACGAAGCCGTCACGCCCCGCATCCCAGGGGCGCGAGCCCTCGGAAGGCCGGTCGTTGAAGCCGGTCGACAGGGCGCGGGCGGCGCAGAAGCCGGCCATGCCGATGTCGCAGATGGCGGCCTCGGTGCCGCCGGCGACCATGACGTCGGCATCCCCCAGCGCGATCAGCCGGGCGGCGTCGCCCAGCGCATGCACGCCGGTGGCGCAGGCGGTGACCACCGCATGGTTCGGCCCCTTGAACCCGTAGCGGATCGAGACGTGGCCGGAGGCCAGGTTGATCAGCGCGGAAGGGATGAAGAAGGGCGAGAGCCGCCGCGACTTGCCGCCAGCCACCAGTTGAGCGTTCTCGGAAATCGTCGGCAGGCCGCCGATGCCGGAGCCGATCATCACGCCGGTGGCGCAGCGATCTTCCTCCGACTCGGGCACCCAGCCCGAATCCTCGACCGCCTCCACCGCCGCCACGAGGGCGAGCTGGATGAAGCGGTCCATCTTCTTCTGGTCCTTGACCGGGATCCACTCGTTGAAGTCGAGCTTCCCCTCGGCCTTGGAACCGACAGGGACCTCGCCGGCGATCTGTGCCGGAAGGTCCTTGGCATCGAACAGGCGGATCGGGCCGATGCCGCTCTCGCCTGCCAGCATCCGCTGCCACACATTGGCGACGCCGACGCCGAGCGGGCTAGCGATGCCCATCCCGGTGACGACGACGCGGCGCGGCGTCGTCAGAGAATCGAACAAGCGTTATCTCCCCCCTGGGGCACCCATGGGTGGCGCGGATGCAAGGCTCAGGCGGCCTTCTGCGCCTCGATGTAGTCGATCGCGTCCTTGACGGTCGTGATCTTCTCCGCGGCATCGTCCGGAATCTCGACGCCGAAGGCCTCTTCGAACGCCATGACCAGCTCAACGGTGTCGAGGCTGTCGGCGCCCAGGTCATCGATGAACGACGCGGTGTCGGTCACCTTGGCCTCCTCGACGCCGAGGTGCTCGACAACGATCTTCTTCACCTTCTCGGCGGTATCGCTCATCGCCCGAGTCTCTCCTGCTTGCAGACGCTGCCGCGCCCCGGTGCGGGGACAATCCCCACCC
Source organism: Roseomonas sp. 18066 (assembly GCF_902706185.1). Taxonomy (GTDB): domain Bacteria; phylum Pseudomonadota; class Alphaproteobacteria; order Acetobacterales; family Acetobacteraceae; genus Pseudoroseomonas. The sequence goes on from NZ_CACSJM010000064.1 coordinate 15,596, forward strand.
TCGGCCCGCGCGGCATTAACATGGAAGCAAGCCGGGGAACAGATTTCCCATCCGCCCGGCTCGCCTGTTTCAGGTCATCGCCATCCCGCCATTCACATGGAGGGTCGCGCCCGTCACCCAACCGGCCGCATCGGATGCCAGATAGGCAACCGCCGCGGCAATATCAGTAGCCTCGCCCATGCGGCCGAGCGGAATCCGCTCCATCAGCCGGGCTTTCTGCGCCTCGTTCAGCGCATCCGTCATCGGCGTCCGGATGAAGCCCGGCGCCACGACGTTGACGGTGATGCCGCGGCTGGCCAGTTCCTGGGCCAGCGACTTGCTCATGCCGATCAGCCCGGCCTTGGCGGCGGCGTAGTTCGCCTGCCCCGGATTGCCGGTGGTCCCCACGATGGACGCGATCGAGACGATGCGGCCCGAGCGGCGCTTCATCATGCCGCGCATGGCGGCGCGCGCCAGGCGGAACGGCGCGGCCAGGTCGACCTCCAGCACGTCCGCCCAGTCCTTGTCCGACATCCGCATGGCCAGGCCGTCGCGGGTGAAGCCGGCATTGTTGACCAGGATGTCGAGCCGGCCGAGCTCGGCCTCCACCTTCTCCACCAGCGCCTGCGGCGCCGCCGGGTCGGACAGGTCGGCCGGCGCCACCAGCACGCCCTCGCCCAGCTCGGCGGCAAGCGCCTCAAGCTTCTCCTGCCGGGTGCCGGACAGCGCGACGCGGGCGCCCTGGCTATGCAGCGCGCGGGCGATCTCGGCGCCGATGCCACCCGTGGCGCCGGTCACCAGCGCCACCTTGCCGTCCAGTCCGAACATGCCTGCCATCCTTCTTCAGATCCCGGCCTTCTGCGCGAGCGGCGTTCTGCTCACAGCGAGGCCAGGAAGGCCTCGATATCGGCGGGGCTGCCGACGGCGCTGGCCTGGGCCTCGGGCGCCAGCCGCTTCATCAGCCCGCTCAGCACCTTGCCCGAGCCGATCTCGACGAAGCGGTCGCAGCCCAGCTCCAGCATGGTGCCGATGCATTCGCGCCAGCGCACCGTGCCGGTCACCTGGCGCACCAGCAGCTCGCGGATCTCGGCCGGGTCGGTCGCCTTGGCGGCGGTGACATTGGCGATGACCGGCACCAGCGGCGGGCGCAGCTCGGCCAGGGCCAGGGCCTCGGCCATGGCGTCGGCGGCGGGCGCCATCAGCGCGCAATGGAAGGGGGCGGAGACCGGCAGCAGCATGGCGCGCTTGACGCCCTCGGCCTTGGCCAGGGCGACCGCGCGCTCGACCGCGGCGCGGTGGCCGGAGATCACCACCTGGCCGCCGCCATTGTCATTGGCCGATTCGACGACCTCGTGCTCGCCCTCGGGGCCGGCGGCGGCGCGGGCGCAGATGTCCTGCGCCTGGGCCATCTCGGCGCCGAGGAGCGCGGCCATGGCGCCGAGGCCGGCCGGGACCGCCTTCTGCATCGCCTCGCCGCGCAGCCGCAGCAGGCGCGCGGCCGTCGCCACGTCGAAGGTCTGGGCGGCCGCCAGCGCGCTGTACTCGCCCAGGGAGTGGCCGGCGACCAGGGCCACCCTCGACTTCAGGTCGAAGCCACCCTCCAGCTCCAGAACCCGCATGACCGCCATGCTGACGGCCATCAGCGCCGGCTGCGCATTGGCGGTCAGCGTCAGCTCCTCGATCGGGCCCTCGAACATCAGGCGGGAGAGGTTCTGCTTCAGCGTCTCGTCGACCGCCTCGAAGACCTCGCGGGCGGGGGCGAAGGCGGCGGCCAGCTCGCGGCCCATGCCGATGGCCTGGCTGCCCTGGCCGGGGAAGACGAAGGCGATCGGCATGGCGGTGCGGCTTTCCTCGGGAAGTCTGGCGGCCTGGGCCGCGGAAGATCGGGTGGCGAATGGTTCGGGGCCATGCGGCCGCAACGGCCGGCGGGGTAATGGGGCCTTCACCCGGTGTCAACAATGCAGCGCCGTCCGCGTGCCTTCCGCGGGGTGCAACATCGCCGATTCCCCGTAAATTCGCGGCCAGGCCCAAGGTTGGACCCCTCTTGGCGCGCCCCGAGGTGCCTTTCTATAGAGTGGTATCGCCGCCGCCGGCCGCCTCAGCCAGCCCGCGCGGGGTGGCCCGGCACAAATCGGTTGCCGCTGCGGGCGCTTTGTGGTTCAAGCCGGCTCCCCTGCCGGGCGCGCGAGGCATCGCGCCCGGCTATGCCCGTTTGCGCGCTTCCGGCATGGTGCCGGCATCGCCTGGGCTGAGACAGCCACAGGGAGACCCCATGCCCTTGTATGAGACCGTGCTCATCGCACGTAACGACCTGACCCAGCAGCAGGTCGAAACCATCACCGACCAGATCGCGACCATCGTCACCGAAGCCGGTGGCGAGGTGAAGAAGCGCGAGTATTGGGGCCTGCGCGGCCTGGCCTACCGGATCAAGAAGAACCGCAAGGGGCACTACATGCTCCTCGGTCTCGACTGCCCGGTCGCCGCCGAGCAGGAAGTCGCCCGTCAGCTCGGCCTGAACGAGGACGTGCTGCGTCACATGACGCTGCGCATCGAGACGATCGACGAGAACCCGTCCGCCATCCTCGCCAAGCGTGGCGACGACCGCGAGCGTGACCGCGGCTTCCGCGGCCCGCGTCCGGCTGCCGGCCGCTTCTCCTCGGGCCGCCGCGAGCGGAACGACGATCGTGAGGAATACCGCGCCCGTCCCCGTGAAGACGGCGACAACGGCCCCGGCGAGGAGTAATCGATCATGTCCGATTCGACCGATGTGAACATCGCCGCCCGCCGCCCGGCTGTCGGCGCCCGCCGGCCCTTCTACCGCCGCCGCAAGTCCTGCCCGTTCTCCGGCCCGAACGCGCCGAAGATCGACTACAAGGACGTGCGCCTGCTGTCCCGCTTCCTGAGCGAGCGTGGCAAGATCGTCCCCTCCCGGATCACCGCCGTGTCGGGGAAGAAGCAGCGCGAGCTGGCCAACGCCATCAAGCGCGCCCGCTTCCTGGCCCTGCTGCCTTACGTCATCAACGACTGAGCGCAGCGGACGGGATCGGACCTAGGACACGGATCTAAAGACGGAAGATGGCAACCGGGCAGTCCCGCTTCGGCCTGACCGACGACCCTCGCCTGTTGGCGGGGGCGGCGGGCGGGCTCGTCTCGGCGCTGGCCGCGCTCTGCGCCTTCCGCGGCGTGCCGGGGGGGATGGGGCTGTTCTGGCTCTCGCCCCTGCCGCTCTTCCTGGCCGGGCTCGGCTTCGGCAAGGCCTCGCTCGCCATCGCGGTCGCGATCGGCGGCGTGGCGCTGCTGCTGACCACGCCGGGCGTCCTGCCGCTGCTGTTCTGGCTCGCCCTCTACGGCGCGCCGGTGCTGCTGCTGCTGGGCCTGGGCCTGCAGGACGCGCCGCCGGGAGCCCAGCCAGGCACCGCGCGGCTGTCCCTCGGCCTGCCGCTCGCGCTGCTCGGCATCTGGCCGGCCATGCTCCTCCTGCTCGCCAGCCTGCTGGCCAGCAACGAGGGCGGGCTGGAGGCGCTGCTGCGCGACGCCATCACCACCGGCCTCGCCCGCATGGGCGCCGAGGTGCCGGAGGCGGTGCTGCGCCAGATCGTCCGGCTGCAGGCCGCGGCGCTGGCGCTCTGGGTGGGCTTGACGCTGCTGGCCAATGCCGCGGGGGCGCAGGGTTTCCTGCACCGGCGCGGCCTGGCCCTGGCGGCCGAGCCGGCCTGGCGCGCGGTGCGGCTGCCCGTCTGGTACCCGGCGCTGCCGGGCCTGGCCGGGCTGCTCTGGCTGGTGGCCGATCCGGCGGCCGAGCTGCTGCCGCTGTCGCTCTGCCTGGTGCTGGCGGTGCCGCTGGTGCTGCAGGGCCTGGCCGCGATGCATTCCCGGCTGGCGGGCTTCTCGGCCCGTCTGCCGCTGCTGATCCTGCTCTACGTCCTGATTCTCGTCTTCAGCCTGCCGGGTGCCCTGATCCTTGTGGCGCTCGGCCTCCTCGAACAGTATGGGCGCCGCAACCCGCCCGCCAACATGTGAGATCGGGGTTACACCGATGATCGAAGTCATCCTGATGCAGCGGGTCGACAAGCTCGGCCAGATGGGCGAGCTGGTGAAGGTCCGCCCGGGCTACGCTCGCAACTTCCTGCTGCCCCAGGGCAAGGCGATCCGTGCCAACACGGACAACCTGGCCCGTTTCGAGCGCGAGCGCGTGCAGCTCGAGGCGCAGAACCTGAAGCGCCGTGAGGAAGCCGAGCGCGTCTCCGAGCGGATGGACGGCCTGACCGTCGTCATCATCCGCCAGGCGGGCGAGTCGGGCGGCCTCTACGGCTCCGTCTCCAGCCGCGACATCGCCGACGTCTGCAAGGACGCCGGCCTGACGCTGGCCCGCAACCAGATCCTGCTGGAGCAGCCGATCAAGACCCTGGGCGTGACCCCGGTGAAGGTCGCCCTGCACCCGGAAGTGACGCTGGTGGTTTCCGTCAACGTCGCCCGCTCCCCGGAAGAAGCCGAGAAGCAGGCCCGCGGCGAGGACCTGCGCGCCGAGCAGCAGGCCGAGGAAGAGAGCCTGGAGGCCGAGCTGGCCGCCGAGCTTTCCGAGCTGGGCGCTGCCAGCGAAGACTGAGGGCCTTTGGCCGGGGCCTCGCGCCCTGGCCGCCTCTGTCGACGAAAAAGGCGTCCCTCCTCGCGGGGGGAGGCCTTTTTTCATGCGGGGCTGGCAGGCGCGCCCCATGGGAAGCCGCCCTGTCGCGACATTGGGCAGGCTGATCGCCAGGTCCGGCCGTCATGATCCGTGGCGATGATCGGGGGGCTCGGACCATGCTGTTCGACTGCATCCTGTCCCGCATGATCCGGCGCGGGACGCCGGAAGTCCGCTGTCCCGACGGCCCCGCCGCCGGCCCGGACCATCGGCCATTGGCGCCGCCGCTTCGCCGCCAATCGCGGGCGCCATCCCTGGATCCAGCAGAGCGAGGCCAGGGGGCCTGGCCCCCTGGACCCCCACCAAGAAGCTGAGGTTCTCGGATCTCCCATCTTGTGACAGCACACGGCCGCGGCTGGTACATTTCAACCCCTCCCCCCACGGGGGCGGGCGGGCTAGATTGCGCCGCATGAACAGCGTCAACCCGCCCGGCGATGGGCTGCTCACTCTCTCGCAGCGCCAGCCGCCCTTCAACCGTCAGGCGGAACAGGCGCTGCTGGGCGCCCTGCTGTCCAACAACAAGGCCTATGAGCGGGTCTCGGAATTCCTCGCCCCCGAGCATTTCGCCGACGCCGTGCACGGCCGCATCTTCGCCTCCGTCCAGCGCCGCATCGAGGCCGGGCAGCTGGCCGACGCCATCACCCTGCGCGCCGAATTCGAGCATTCCGGCATCCTGCAGGAGGTCGGCGGCACCGGCTACCTGGCCGAGCTGCTGGGCGCCATGGTCGGCATCATCAATGCCGGCGAATATGGCAAGGTCATCCACGACGCCTGGCTGCGCCGCCAGCTGATCGACCTGGGCGAGACCGTGGTCAACCGCGCCTTCGGGGCGGAAGCCGAGCTCGCCGCCAAGGAGCAGCTCGAGGCCGCCGAGCAGGCGCTGTTCGAGCTGGCCAAGGATGGCGGCTCCGAGGGCGGCTTCGTCACCTTCAACCGGGCGCTGACCGATGCGGTGAACCTGGCGGAAAAAGCCTTCGCCCATGGCGGCGGCGTCTCCGGCCTGGCCTCCGGCCTGCGCGACCTCGACGGCAAGACCGGCGGCCTGCATCCGTCGGATCTGATCATCCTCGCCGGCCGCCCCGGCATGGGCAAGACGGCGCTGGCCACCAAGGTCGCCTTCGGCGCCGCCAAGTCGCTGCTGCGCCTCGCCGAGGACGAGCATGGCCCCGGCGCCGTGCCGCGCGGCGGCTGCGCCATCTTCTCGCTGGAAATGAGCGCCGACCAGCTGGCCACCCGTCTGCTGTCGGAAGAATCCCGCGTCTCCGGCGACCGCATCCGCCGCGGCGAGATCCAGCAGCGCGACTTCGACAAGTTCGTCGAGGTCAGCCGCGACCTGGCCCGCCTGCCGCTGTTCATCGACGACACGCCGGCCATCACCATCTCGGCCATGCGCACCCGCTGCCGCCGGCTGAAGCGCACCAAGGGCCTCAGCCTGATCGTCGTCGACTACCTGCAGCTGATGCGCCCCGCCGCCGGGTCCCGCCCGGAGAACCGGGTGCAGGAGATCAGCCAGATCACCCAGGGGCTGAAGGCGCTGGCCAAGGAGCTGGCGGTGCCGGTCATCGCCCTGTCGCAGCTGTCCCGCCAGGTGGAAAACCGCGAGGACAAGCGGCCGCAGCTGTCCGACCTTCGCGAATCCGGCTCGATCGAGCAGGATGCCGACATGGTCATGTTCGTCTACCGCGACGACTACTATCTGAAGATGCAGGAGCCGAAGAACACCAACTTCGACAGCTCCGACAAATACGAGTCGGCGCTGGCGGGTTGGAAGGACCGGATGGAAAAGGCCTATAACCGCGCCGACCTGATCGTGGCCAAGCAGCGCCACGGCCCCACCGGCACCATCCCGCTGTTCTTCGAGGCGGAGTTCACCCGCTTCGGCGACCTCGACATCACCCATGGGGACATGCATGGCGGTGGCAGTGATTACTGACCTTCTTCCCGCCCGCGTCGCGGCCGAGGCCCCGGAGGCGGAGCTGCTGGTCGATCTCGGCGCCATCGCCGCCAATTGGCGCGACCTCTCGGCCCGCCATGCCGGCGGCCCGGTCGCCGGCGTGGTCAAGGCCGATGCCTATGGCCTGGGTGCTGCGCCCGTCGCGCAGGCGCTGGCCGCCGCCGGCTGCCGCCATTTCTTCGTGGCCCAGTTCTCCGAAGGCGTCGCCCTGCGCGCGGCCCTCGGCGCCGGCCCGATGATCGCGGTCCTGGGCGGCTTCCCGCCGGGCGCTGACGGAGGCGCTGACCTCACCCCGGTGCTGAACGGCCCGACCGACATCGCCGCCGCCCGCGCCGCCGGGCTGACGGGCGCCATCCTGCATGTCGACACCGGCATGGAGCGCCTCGGCCTGAACGCGGCCGAGCTCGCCGCCGCCGGCGACCTGTCCGCCCTCGGCCTGCGCTACGTCATGACCCACCTGGCCTGCGCCGACGAGGCCGGCCACCCGCTGACCGCGCTGCAGGCGACCCGCTTCGCGGCCGTCCGCGCGGCGCTGCCGGGGCTGCCCACCAGCTTCGCCAATTCCTCCGGCCTGTTCCTGGGCCCGGACTACGCCTCCGACCTGGCCCGGCCGGGCTGCGCGCTCTACGGCATCAACCCGACCCCGGGCCGGCCCAATCCGATGCGCCAGGTGATGCGCCTGCTGGTGCCGATCCTGCAGATCCGCGACATCGCCCCCGGCACCACGGTGGGCTACGGCGCCTCCTGGACCGCCAGCCGCCCCAGCCGCATCGCCACCATCGCCGCCGGCTATGCCGATGGCTATCTCCGTGCACTCTCCGGCCGCGGCACGGCCTTCATCGACGGCCAGGCCGCGCCCCTGGTCGGCCGGGTCTCGATGGACCTGATCACCCTCGACGTCACCGACGCCCCCGCGGCGCAGCTCGGCGGCATGGCCGAGCTGATCGGCCCGGCCCAGACCCCGGACCAGCTGGCGGCGCTGGCCGGCACCATCGGCTATGAGATCCTGACCTCGCTCGGCGCCCGCTACCGGCGGCGCCATTCCCCCGCATGACACCCCCTCCGCATGATGCCGCAGGCCCGCTGACTTGAACCTGATCCTGAACGTTCTCGCCGCCATCGGCCGCGGCGTGCTCGGCGGCTGCCGCTCGGTCGGCGCCATCGCGATCTTCGCGCTGGACGGCGTCTCGCATGTCCTGCGGCCGCCCTTCTATCCGCGCCTCTTCGGCCGCGCCTTCCTGGAGATCGGCTATTTCTCCCTGCCGGTGGTGTCGCTGACCGCGGTCTTCACCGGCATGGTGCTGGCGCTGCAATCCTATTCCGGCTTCTCCCGGTTCGGCGCCGAGAGCGCGGTGGCCAATGTCGTCGTGCTGTCGATCACCCGCGAGCTCGGCCCGGTCCTGGCCGGGCTGATGGTCGCCGGCCGCATCGGCGCCGCCTTCGCCGCCGAGATCGGCACCATGCGCGTCACCGACCAGATCGACGCGCTGACCACGCTGTCGACCAACCCGATGAAATACCTGGTGGCGCCCCGGCTGCTGGCCGGCACGCTGGCCATGCCGCTGCTGGTGGTGGTGGCCGATATCCTGGGCATCATGGGCGGCTGGCTGGTCGGCACCACCAAGCTCGGCTTCGGCTCCACCACCTACCTGGCCTCGACGCTGAACTTCATGCAGCCCGAGGACGTCATCTCCGGCCTGGTGAAGGCCGCCGTCTTCGGCTTCATCATCACCCTGATGGGCTGCTACCACGGCTACAACAGCCGCGGCGGCGCCCAGGGCGTGGGCTCCGCCACCACCGCGGCGGTGGTCTCCTCCTCGATCCTGATCCTGGCGCTCGACTATGTGCTGACCGAGATGTTCTTCGGCTGATGACCGACACCCCGAAAATCCGCCTGCGCGGCCTGACCAAGCGCTTCGGCGCCAAGACCGTGCTCGAGGGCGTCGACCTCGATATCGCCGCCGGCCATGGCATGGTCATCCTCGGCGGCTCCGGCTCCGGCAAGTCGGTGACCATCAAATGCATCCTGGGGCTGATCACCCCCGATGCCGGCAGCATCGAGATCGACGGCCGCAACATCCTGTCGATGCCCCGCCGCGAGCGCGAGGCGCTGAACGACCGCATCGGCATGCTGTTCCAGAACGGCGCGCTGTTCGACAGCCTGCCCGTCTGGGAGAACGTCTGCTTCAAGCTGCTGGCCCAGAAGCGCATCACCCGCGCCCGCGCCCGCGACAAGGCGGCGGAAGTCCTCGCCCAGGTCGGCCTGGCCGCCAGCGTCGGCGACCTCACCCCCTCGGAACTGTCGGGCGGCATGCAGAAGCGCGTGGGCCTGGCCCGCGCCATCGCCGCCGAGCCCGACATTATTTTCTTTGACGAACCCACCACCGGCCTGGACCCGATCATGGGAGCGGTGATCGACGGCCTCATCGTCGATTGCGTCAAGAAGCTGGGCGCGACCGCGGTCTCCATCACCCACGACATGGCCAGCGCCCGCCGCATCGGCGACACCGCGGCCATGCTGCACAAAGGCCGCATGGTCTGGACCGGCGCCGCCGCCGAACTGGGCCAGACCGGCAACGCCATGGTCGACCAGTTCGCCCGCGGGGAGCGGGAAGGTCCCATCGGGATGGAACTCAGGAAGTAAGAAGGCCAGGGGGAATGAATTCCCCCTGGACCCCCATCTTTTTTCTGGGGTGACTGCCGCCTCCACGTGAAGACGGGACGTGAAACGGCCAATCGGCAGCGCGACCTTTAAGGGCGCGCTGTTTTCATATGTGGCGTCCCGCCGTGATGCCCTGGCGACGCGCATGTTGGTGCGCCGGTCTCCGAACGGCCGGTGATCAGAAAAAAGATGGGGTCCAGGGGAATTCATTCCCCTGGCCTGCCCCTGACTTACCTTGCTTCCCTGCCTCGATAGGCTTATCCGATACACTATAACATAACTTCCCTCGAGAGTGCTTGCCCATGCTCCGCCGTTCCCTTTTCCTCGCCCCTCTCCTCCTCGCCGCAACCCAGGCGCGTGCGGCGGCGGCGCCGTTGCGGGTGGTGGCGTCTTTCTCGATCCTGGCCGACCTGACGCGGCAGATCGGCGGCGAGCGGGTCGCGGTGCGGGCGCTGGTCGGGCCGGATGCCGATGCGCACAGCTTCTCGCCGCGGCCCTCCGACGTGGCCGCGCTGCGCGAGGCGCAGCTGGTGGTGCGCAATGGGCTGGGCTTCGAGCCCTGGCTGGACCGGCTGCTGGGCGCCGCCGGCGGCAAGGTGCCGGCGGTGGTGGCCAGCGCCGGCATCGCGCCCCGCGCCATGGAGGGCGGCGGCGACCACGGCCATGGCCACAGCCACGGCAAGCCCGGCGCGCCGGTGGCCGACCCGCATGCCTGGCAGGATCTGAAGAACGGCCAGGCCTATGTGCGCAATATCGCCGCCGGGCTGGTGGCGGCCGATCCGGAGGGTGCGGCGCTGTACAACGCCAATGCCGAGGCGCTGGTCGGGCGGCTGGCGGCGCTGGATGGCTGGGTGCGGCAGCAGGTGGCCAGCGTGCCGGCGGCGCGGCGCAAGGTGGTGACCAGCCACGACGCCTTCGGCTACTTCGCCGCTGCCTATGGCGTGCAGTTCCGCGCGCCGCAGGGCATCAGCACCGAGGGCGAGCCCAGCGCCCGGGCGGTGGCCGCCCTGGCGCGGCAGCTGAAGGCCGAGGGCATCACCGCGGTCTTCATCGAGAACATGACCAACCCGTCGCTGCTCGACCGCCTGGCGGCCGAGGCCGGGGTGCGGGTGCGCGGCCGGCTGTTCTCCGACGCGCTGTCGGCCGAGGGTGGCCCGGCGCCGGGCTACGAGGCGATGTTCCGGCACAATCTCGGCCTGCTGGTGCCGGCGATGAAGGGCGAGGCGGGGTAAGCGCCGCCCTTCCCCCTGTACCCACTTTGTTCTAGACCGGGCGGATGGCCAAACCCGCTGCCCGCTTCGTCTGCCAGAATTGTGGCGCCGTCACCTCGAAGTGGCAGGGCCGCTGCGAGACCTGCGGCGAATGGAACACCATCGTCGAGGAGCAGACGGAGATCCGCGCCCCCGGCCCGGCCGGCAAGTCGGCGGGCGGGCGGAAGATCGACTTCGTCAGCCTGAAGGGCCGCGCCGCCCCGCCACCCCGCACCGAAAGCGGCATGGCCGAGCTCGACCGGGTGCTGGGCGGCGGCTTCGTCCCCGGCAGCGTGGTGCTGGTGGGCGGCGACCCAGGGATCGGCAAGTCGACCATCCTGCTGCAGGCCGCCGCCCGCATCGCCAATGCCGGCAAGCGCGTCCTCTATATCTCGGGCGAGGAGGCGATCGACCAGGTGCGGCTGCGCGCGCTGCGGCTGGGGCTGACCGACAGCCCGCTGGGCCTCGCCGCCGCCACCAGCCTGCGCGACATCGCGGCCTCCCTCGAGGAGGAGAAGGACGCGACGCTGGTGATCATCGACTCCATCCAGACCGTCTGGCTGGACAGCCTGGACGCCGCCCCCGGCACGGTCAGCCAGGTGCGCGCCTGCGCCGCCGAGCTGACGCGGCTGGCCAAGACGCGCGGCTTCGCGGTCGTCCTGGTCGGCCATGTCACCAAGGAGGGGACGCTGGCCGGCCCGCGCGTGCTGGAGCACATGGTCGATGCCACGCTGTATTTCGAAGGCGATCGCGGCCACCAGTTCCGCATCCTGCGCGCGGTGAAGAACCGCTTCGGCGCCACCGACGAGATCGGCGTCTTCGAGATGACCGATCGCGGGCTGATGGAGGTGGCCAATCCTTCTGCCCTGTTCCTCGCCGAGCGCCGCGGCAATATTTCTGGGAGCGCCGTCTTCGCGGGCATGGAGGGGACGCGGCCGGTGCTGGTGGAGATCCAGGTGCTGCTCTCGCCCTCCCCCTCCGGCGGCTCGCCGCGGCGGCAGGTGGTGGGCTGGGATTCGGGGCGGCTGGCGATGCTGATGGCGGTGCTGGAGTCGCGCTGCCGGGTCAGCCTCGGCCAGAACGACGTCTATCTGAACATCGCCGGCGGCCTCCGGGTGAACGAGCCGGCGGCCGACCTCGCCGTCGCCGCGGCGCTGGTCTCGGCGGCGACCGACCGCCCGACCGACCCGGAGATGGTGTTCTTCGGCGAGATCGGCCTGTCGGGCGAAATCCGCCAGGTGGCGCAGACCGACACGCGGCTGCGCGAGGCCGCCAAGCTGGGCTTCGCCGCCGCCACCCTGCCGCGGCGGGTGGCGCGTCCCGGCCGAACCGCCTCGGCGCATGACGGGCTGAAGCTGACCGAGATCGGGCACCTCGCCGACCTGGTGGCGCCGCTGGCCGCGGCCGCCGCCGCCTCGGCCAAGCCCAAGTCTTCAGAAGGTGGCACAAAGGACACGCCGCGGCGGAAGGCGCCGGAAACCGCGGCCGAGGCGTGACACCCAGCCGCCGCTTGGCTATAGGCTGCCCCCGATGACCTGGGTGGACGGCATTGTCCTCGCGGTGCTCGCCCTCTCGGCGCTCATCGCCTTCTTTCGCGGCATGGTGCGCGAGGTGCTGGGCGTCGGCGCCTGGATCGGCGCCGTGCTCTTCGCCATCACCGTGCTGCCGGCGCTGTCGCCGCTGCTGGCCGAGCATGTCCAGCCCCCCTGGCTGGCCGAGCTGATCGCCGCCGCCGCCGCCTTCCTGGTCGCGCTGATCGTGCTGAAGCTGCTGATCGGCTGGTTCGCCGGCAAAGTCCGGGCTTCGGTGCTCGGGGGTCTGGATCGCGCGCTCGGCATGGTCTTCGGACTGGTTCGTGGTGCTTTCCTGGTCGTCCTCACCTATATCGTGGGCGGACTGTTCCTGCCCGCCGTCGACCGTTGGCCCGAACCGGTGCGCGAGGCACGAAGCTTGCCGATGACGGCAGGGGCGGCAGCGATGCTTGTCTCCCGGCTGCCAGCGGAGTATCGCCCCCGACTTCCTGACCTGCCGCAGAGCAGCATGCCCAGCATGGACGAGCTGCTGCGACCCCCGGCCCGAGGCCGGTAACGAGGACGCCGATGCACCCCCTGCCCCATGACACCTCCCGGGACGATGACGACGGCTTCCACGAGGAATGCGGCGTCTTCGGCGTCTGGAATGCGACCGATGCGGCGGCGCTGACGGCGCTCGGCCTGCATGCCCTGCAGCATCGTGGCCAGGAGGCGGCGGGTGTCGTCACCCTCTCCGAGCCCGGCAAGTTCCACGCGCATCGCGGCCTCGGCCTGGTCGGCGACATCTTCGGCGACGCCAAGGTCATGGCCGGGCTGAAGGGCCGCTGCGCCGTCGGCCACAACCGCTATGCCACCACCGGCGAGACGGCGCTGCGCAACGTCCAGCCGCTGTTTGCCGATTTCGAGTTCGGCGGCCTGGCCGTCGCCCATAACGGCAACCTGACCAACGCGACGACCCTGAAGCGCGCCCTGGTCCGCCGCGGCTGCATCTTCCAGGCCACCTCCGATTCGGAGGTTTTTATTCATCTGATCGCCATCAGCCTCTACGCCAGCGTGGTGGACCGGCTGATCGACGCGCTGAAGCAGGTGCAGGGCGCCTATTCGCTGGTCGGGCTGCATGACGGCGCCATGATCGGCGCGCGCGACCCGATGGGCGTCCGCCCGCTGGTGCTGGGCCGCATCGGCGGCGAAGGCGGCGCCTATGTGCTGGCCAGCGAGACCTGCGCCCTCGACATCGTCAGCGCCGACTTCGTGCGCGACATCGAGCCGGGCGAGATCGTCGTCATCGACAACAACGGCCTGCGCAGCATCAAGCCCTTCGGCCGCACGCAGAACCGCTTCTGCATCTTCGAGTACATCTACTTCGCCCGCCCCGATTCCGTGGTCGAGGGCACGCCGGTCTACACCACCCGCAAGCTGATCGGGCAGGAGCTGGCGCGCGAGAGCCATGTCGATGCCGATGTCGTGGTGCCGGTGCCCGATTCCGGCGTGCCCGCCGCGATGGGCTATGCCACCGAGGCAAAGATCCCCTTCGAGCTCGGCATCATCCGCAACCACTATGTCGGCCGCACCTTCATCGAGCCGACCGACCAGATCCGGCACCTGGGCGTCAAGCTGAAGCACAGCGCCAACAAGCCGATGATCGAGGGCAAGCGGGTGATCCTGGTGGACGATTCCATCGTCCGCGGCACCACCTCGAAGAAGATCGTCGAAATGGTGCGCCAGGCCGGCGCCAAGGAGGTGCATATGCGCATCTCCTCGCCGCCGACCACGCATTCCTGCTTCTACGGCATCGACACGCCGGAGCGCAGCAAGCTGCTGGCCGCCAACCACGACGTCGAGGAGATGGCCCGCATCATCGGCGCCGACAGCCTGGCCTTCATCTCGCTGAACGGGCTGTACCGCGCGCTCGGCCGCGACGGGCGCGACAGCGCCAATCCCGGCTATTGCGACGCCTGCTTCACCGGCGACTACGCCATCCCGCTGACCGACCTGGTCGACCATCCGGAGCGCATGCCGGCCCTGCTGGCCGCCAACGGCCAATGAGCCAGGGTGCCACGGCGGAGGTCGGCGCGCAGGCCGACCGACCGCTGGCGGGGCAGGTCGCGCTGGTCACCGGCGCCAGCCGCGGCATCGGTGCCGCGACGGCGCAGGCGCTGGCCCGGTTGGGCGCCCATTGCGTGCTGATCGCCCGCACCCAGGGCGGGCTGGAGGAAACCGACGACGCCATCCGCGCGGCCGGCGGCCAGTCCACCCTGCTGCCCTTCAACCTGGTCAAGGACGCCGACAAGATCGACATGGTCGGCCCCTCCCTGGTGGAGCGCTTCGGCCGGCTCGACATCCTGGTCCACAATGCCGGGGCGCTGGGCGCGCTGACGCCGGTCGCGCATATCACCCCGCGCGACTGGACCGAGGTCATCGGCACCAACCTGACCGCCAGCTGGCGGCTGATCCGCACCTGCGACCCGCCGCTGCGGGCGGCGCCGGCCGGCCGCGCCATCTTCGTCACCACCGGCCGCGTGCAGCGCCCCAAGGCCTTCTGGGGGGCCTATGGCGCCTCCAAGGCGGCGATGGAGCACTTGGTGCAGAGCTGGGCCCAGGAGGTCGAGCACACCCCGCTGCGGGTCAACCTGTTCGACCCCGGTGTGGTGGCCACCAAGCTGCGCGGCCAGGCCATGCCCGGCGAGGACCAGTCGACCATCGCCCAGCCGCAGGACGTGGCCCCGGCGCTGGCCGCCCTCTGCCTGCCGACCGAGACGCGCCACGGCGCCACGGTGCTGTACAAGCGCTGACCCCTGCCTGGGGGGCCACTCAGCCCCCCAGCGCCTTCTGCATCAGCAGCACGCTGCGGCCAGCCTGCGGCACCTGCCCGGCATCCTCCCAGCCGAGCCGGCGATACAGCGCGCCCTCGCCGCTGGTGTAGAGCCACAGCGTCCCGGCCCCGCCCTCCGCCGCCGCCCGCTCCACCGCCGCGACCAGCCGCGCCCCGTAGCCGCGCCCGCGCGATTCCGGCCGCACGAAGACCCCGGCCAGCCAGGGCGTCAGCTCAGGCCGCTCGTCCAGGTCGGCAGCCGCCAGGCTCGCCGTTCCCGCCGGCTGCCCCTCCTCCAGCAGGACAAAGGATTGCTGCGGGCCGCGCTCGGCATTCGACTGGCCGACAACAGCCAAAACCGTCTCCAGGCTTTCGCCATTCTCCCGCCAGAAGGCGTGCCACAGCCAGGCCGCCACCTGCGGCCCCAGTTCCGGCCGCGCCCGCAACGTCACGATCTCCGTCTCCACCCTCGTCCCTCCTTGCGCCCCAGGCACGGCCACCCCTTGACGGCAGACCGGCGTCAGGGCGAAATACCTCTCATGTTCGCGATGACCATCATCAAGCGCATTACCAAGACGACCGCTCCGGCGGGGCGTCCTCTGGTGGCTGCGCGGTGACCGCCGCAGCATAAGACCAGAAGGCCCCGCCGGAGACGGACGGGGCCAGGCCGAAACCGGCCCCGTCTCTCCCGGCACCACCGGACATCGAGAGACATGCTCAACCTGCAAGACCCCGCCGAAGCCCTTCCCCACCAGTCGGTGAAGGCCCATCCCGTCGTCGCCATCGTCGGCGCCACCGGCGCCGTCGGCGTCGAGCTGCTGGAAAGCCTCGCCGCGCGGGACTTCCCGCTGTCGGGGCTGAAGCTGCTGGCCTCCGCCCGCTCCGCCGGCAAGACCATGCGCTTCCGCGACCAGGAGCTGACCGTCGAGACCCTGACGGAAGACAGCTTCGAGGGCGTCGACCTGGCGCTCTTCTCCGCCGGCAGCGGCATCTCCAAGCGCTATGCCGCCGCCGCCGTGAAGGCCGGCGCCGTGGTGGTCGACAATTCCTCGGCCTTCCGCATGGACCCCGACGTGCCCCTGGTGGTGCCGGAGGTCAACGCCGCCGCCATCGCCCGCCACCGCGGCATCATCGCCAATCCGAACTGCGTGGCGATCATCGCGACCGTCCCCCTCGCCCCGCTGCGCGAGAAGCTGAAGCTGAAGCGCGTCACCGCCGCGACCTACCAGGCCGCCTCCGGCGCCGGCGCCGCGGCCATGGAGGAGCTCCGCGCCTCCACCGAGGCCTACCTCAAGGGCGAGGCCTTCGAGCCCAAGGTCCTGCCCCACCCCTATGCCTTCAACCTGTTCAGCCACAACGCCGAGATGGACGAGGAGAACGGCTACAACGGCGAGGAGCTGAAGGTCATCCAGGAGACCCGCCGCATCCTCGACATGCCGGAGCTGCCGATCGGCATCACCTGCATCCGCGTCCCCGTCCTGCGCGCCCATGCCATCGCGCTGACCCTGGAATTCGACGCCCCCGTCACCCCGGAAGAGGTCCGCGCCATCCTGGCGGACGCCCCGGGCGTGAAGCTGGTCGACGACCGGGTGCGCAACCACTTCCCGATGCCCTCCGAAGCCTCGGGCCAGGGCGACGTGCTCGCGGGCCGCATCCGCACCGACCTCGGCGATCCCTCGGGCCGCTCCATCGCCCTCTTCGTGGCCGGCGACCAGCTGCTCAAGGGCGCGGCGCTGAACGCCGTGCAGATCGCGGAGAAGCTGCTGCAGCGGTAAGCACCAGGGGGCTCCGCCCCCTGGACCCCCGCCGGGGGGACAGTGTCCCCCCGGCGGGGGTCCAGGG
>NZ_CACSJM010000065.1 GCF_902706185.1 Roseomonas sp. 18066
GCCCGAATAGCCACCCCCCGAATAGCCGCCCGAATAGCTGCCGCCGCGCGAGGAGCCGCTGCCCCACCAGCCGCCGCCCGTGCTGCCAGAGCCGCTGCCGGAGCCGCTGCTGCCGGAGTTGGACCTGCTCGGCACCGGGGGCGTGTCGCGCCGGCGCTGCTCGACGGCGTCGCGCTCGCGCAGGCGGCGCAGCGCATCGCCCGACTGGCTGCGGTTGTAGCTGCGGTCGCCGGCCGAGCGGTCCTGGTAGCTCGGGCTGCTGCTGGTGCTGGGGGTGCGGCCATAGCTGGTCGAGGGCCGCGAATAGCCGCCCGAGGACCGGCTGCTGCCGGCGCTGCTGCTGGAACTGCGCGAGGTGCTGGGCGCGCGCGAATAGCCGCCGGAGGAACGCGACCGCGCCTCGGCCTCGGCGACGAGCTGCTGCGGCGCGAAGGGGATCCCGGCCTGACCGCCAATCGCCAGGGCGGCGACGATCAAAGGCACGGCGAAGCGTTTGCGCATGGGGCTCCCGGCCGGTCAGTTCCGCCCGCCGCAGCATAGGCGCGGCGGCGGCGGCCGGCCAGGGAGGCACCCTGTCACAAGCCGGCGACCCCGCGCCTCACCCGGCCAGCGCGGCGCGTTCCGCCGCGGCCAGGTAGGACGCGATCTCGGCGCGCGGCAGCGGCCGGCTGAACAGATAGCCCTGGGCGTAGCGGCAGCCCTCGGCCTCGACCATGGCCGCCTGCTCCGGCGTCTCGACGCCTTCCGCGGTGATCGGCATGTCGAAGCTGCGGCCCAGCCCGACGATGGCGCGCAGGATCGCCAGCGACTGGGCGCGCTCCGGCAGGTCGGCGATGAAGGAGCGGTCGATCTTGATCTTGTCGAAGGGAAAGCGGCGCAGATAGCTCAGCGAGGAATAGCCGGTGCCGAAATCGTCCATGGCGATGCCGATGCCCATGGCGCGCAGCGCATGCAGCGTGTCCAGCGCCTGGGAATCCTCGTGCAGCAGCACGCTTTCGGTGATCTCGAGCTCCAGGCGGCTGGCCGGCAGGCCGGATTCCTCCAGCGCCGCGGCCACCGCCTCGACCAGGCCCGGCCCGGTGAACTGCGCCGGCGACAGGTTGACGGCGACGCCGATGCCCTCCGGCCAGTCCAGCGCGGCGAGGCAGGCCTGGCGCAGCACCCAGCGGCCGAGCGGCACGATCAGCCCGGTCTCCTCGGCGACGGGGACGAACTCGGCCGGCGAGATGGCGCCGCGGCCGGGGCGGAACCAGCGCAGCAGCGCCTCGCAGGCGACGACGCGGCGCCCGCCCAGCGCCACCACCGGCTGGAAGGCCAGGGAGAATTCGCTGTTCTCCAGCGCCTCGCGCAGGTCGTTGCGCAGCGCCCGCTTGCTCTGCATGCGCTGCGTCATCTCGGGCGCGAAGAAGCGGTACAGGCCCGGCCCCTCGGTCTTGGCGCTGTAGAGCGCCATGTCGGCCTGGCGGATCAGCGCCTCCGCCGCCAGCGCCGCGGCCTCGTCCGGCAGCGGCGAGGGCAGCGCGATGCCGATGCTGGCGCCGACCCGCAGCCGCTGGCCCTCGATCAGATAGGGCTCGCTGACCGCGTCGATGATGCGCACGGCCAGGCCGCCGATCGCCTCGCGCGGGCCGGCGCCGCGCAGCAGCAGGCCGAATTCGTCGCCGCCCAGCCGGGCGATGCAGGCCGCGCCGCGCGCCACCTGGCCGAGCCGCGCCGCCGCCTGCTGCAGCAGCTGGTCGCCGCCCAGATGACCGAGCGCGTCGTTGACGTCCTTGAAGTTGTCGAGGTCGAGGAAGAGCAGCGCGCAGCCCGCCGCCCCCTCCTCCAGCGCGCGGCCGATCTCGTCCTGGAAGAAGGCGCGGTTGGCAAGGCCCGTCAGCCCGTCATGCCGCGCCATATGGGCGATGCGCTGCTCGCTGCGGCGCTGCTCGGCCTCGGCGCGGCGGCGCTCGCTGACGTCGCGGAAGAACAGCGTCAGCCCCTCGCCGGAAGGATAGGCATGCACCTCCAGCCAGGCCTCCAGCGAGGGCAGGAACTCCTCGAAGGTGGTGGGCCCCGCCTGCGCCATGGCGCGCCGCAGCTGGCGGGCGAAGGAGGCGTCGGCGGTCGTCGCCAGCAGCGCCCAGGCGGAGGCGCCCAGCGCCGGCCCGCGCCGCGCGAACCAGGCCTCCGCGCGGCCGTTGACGTAAGTAAAGACCCAGTCGCGGTCGAGCACGGCGACGCAGTCCGAGGTGGTCTCCAGCACATCGGCCAGCCGGGCGGCGGCGGCCTGCTGCTGCTCGCGCGCCAGCTTCTCCTCGGTGACGTCGCGCGAGATCCACAGCAGGCGATAGGGCAGCCCGTCGGCGCCGGCGATCGGGCTGATCGAGATCTCCCACCATTTCGGCCGGCCGCGCGCGGTCGGGCAGAAGATGGTGAACTCCATGCTCTCGCCCAGGGCCGCGGCGCGGGCGCCCTGCTGCACCGCGGCGACATAATCGGCCGGCAGCACCTGGCGCCAGCCCCAGCCCTCCAGGCTGTCCAGCGTCTCCAGCTCGAACAGCGCCATGCCCGGCGCGTTCATGAAGATCAGGTAGCCGGTGAGGTCGAGCACCTTGATGCAGACCGGCGTGCTCTCCAGCACGCCACGGGCCAGCTCGTCGCTCTTGCGCAGCGCCTCGCGGATCGCCTTGGCCTCGTTCACGTCCTCGATCGTGCCGTACCAGCGGAGGATGCGGCCCTCGGCGTCGTAGCGGGCGGCGGCGCGGACGCGGTACCAGCTGTATTCGCCGCTGGCATCGGACAGGCGGTATTCCAGGTCGACCGGCGCGCCGCTGCGCAGCGACACGCCCCAGGCGCGCAGCGTCGGCGCCACATCCTCGGGGTGCAGCGCGCGCAGCCAGCCATCGCCCAGCGTCTCCTCCAGCCGCATGCCGATCAGCGCCGGCCAGCGCGGCCCGACCGACAGGATCATGCCGTCCGGATCGGCGGTCCAGGGCATCTGCGGGCTGAGCTCGATGGTGTGGCGGTAGTTCTCGTCGCTCTCGCGCAGCGCGGCGAGGCTCTGGCCATGCTCGACCAGGGTGGAGAGGCCCAGCGCCAGCTCCTGCAGCGGCGCCAGCTCGAGGCTGTCCGGGTCGCGCGGGGCCAGATCGAGGATGCAGAGGCTGCCCACCGCCTGCCCGGCCCCGTCCAGCAGCGGCACCGCGGCGTAGAAGCGGAAATGCGGCGGCCCCAGCACCAGCGGATGGTCGGCGAAGCGCGGATCGGCCAGGGTGTCGGCCACCAGCATGGGCGCGCCGGGGCGCAGGATGGCATGGGCGCAGAAGCTGAGCTCGCGCGGCATGCTGCCGCCCTGCGGCAGGCCGATCGCCGCCTTGAACCATTGCCGGTCGCGGTCGACCAGCGAGACCAGGGCATAGGGCACGCCATAGAGCCGGCTGGCCAGGCGGACGAAGGCGTCGAAGCGCGGATCGGAGGGGGTGTCGAGCAGCTCGCAGGCGGCCAGGGCGCGCAGCCGCTCCTCCTCGTTCTCCGGATAGGGCGCCGCTGCCATTAACAGCCTCTCCATCGAGGCAGCCAGGCGCGCCCCGCTGCGATCATGACGACAATCCCCTTTCGCGGCCGTTTCCATTCAAGCGGAAGCGGCACGCAAGAGTTGCATGAAACGGTTGCATACGCTGCCCTCCACAGCTGCTTTTCTCGCAACCGCGGCGCCGCCGCAACCGCAGGCTGTGCCCCCGCGACGCCGCCTGCCACCCTGCCCTGCCACCCTGCCCTGCTACCCTGCCCTGCTACCCTGCCCTGCCACCCTGCCCTGGCAGCCGGCGAGAAGGCTTGACCGCCCGCGGCAAAGGGCGCGAAGCTCAGCCCATGACCGCCCGCGGATGTCCTGCCGAGCGTCGCCGAAGCGCCCCAGAGCGCGATGGCCGCCCCCGGTCCACCCGCCCGGCACCGCGGCCCAGCCCGGCTTCCCGCCGGCCCTGATGCCCGTCGATGCCAAGGGTCTGCGTCAGCCCCCCGCGATGCGTGTCGCGGGGTTTTTTTTGACCCCCTCGGGAGATCCGGCATGGTCAGCGAGGCCGCCCTGCTCGTGCAGCAGCAGCTCGATGCCTACAATGCCCGCGACCTCGGCGCCTATATGCGCTGCTGGAGCGACGATTGCGCCTATTGGGAAGTGCCCGACCAGGCGCTGCCGGATGACGCCGCGGCGCTGCGCGCCCGCCAGGCGGCGCGCTTCCTCGAGCCCGACCTGCACAACCGGCTGCGCCGCCGCGTCGAGCTGCCGGCCGCGGACCCGGCGCTGGTGATCGACCACGAGACCATGACCCGCACCTATCCCGACGGCCGCGGCGCCGTGGAGGTCTTCGCCATCTACGAGATGGCGCGCGGCCGCATCGCCCGCGCCTGGCTGTGCCTGGGCACGCCGCAGCTGGCGGGCTGACCGGCGCCGCCGGCCCGATTCCCGCGCCAATCCCACCCCCTCGCCGCAACCTTTGCCGCTGCCGCGCGCTTGCCCCCCGACGAGGGTGGCGGGCCGTGGCCGGAATTCGACCGGCCGCCAGCCCCGCCAGGCCGGCGAGGAGAGGCGAAGTCTTGCAAGCGACGGATGAAGATCGGCTTGCAGCTTGCGAAAACGTTATACCACCCGCGCTTGGCCCCGCCGGCCGCTTCGCTCAGCATCGCCAGAAATCCCCAACCGTGAGGAGTGGGCCCATGCGGATAATGTTCACGACGGCAGCGCTGCTCGGCCTGGCCAGCGGCGCGGCCTTCGCCCAAGGCACCGCCGCCGCGCCCGAGCCGGTGACGCAGGTCAGCACCGTCGCCGACCTGGCCGCCATCTGCGACCCGGCCCCCGGCCATGCGCTGCGGCTGGAATCGATCGCCTATTGCCAGGGCTTCATCACCGCCGTCGGCCAGTATCATGCGGCACTGAACCCGGCGGGCTCGGCGGTCAGCCGGCCGCTGTTCTGCGTGCCGACGCCGGCGCCGACCGTGGCGCAGACCGGGCTGGGCTTCGCCGCCTGGGCCCGCAGCAACCCGCAGCACAATGCCGAGCCGGCGCTGGACGGGCTGCTGCGCTACGCCCAGGCCACCTATGCCTGCCCGCCGCAGGCGCCGACATGAACCCGCAGGCCCGCAATGTCGTCGGCGGCACCGCCGGCGGCGCGGCGCTCGGCGGCATCCTCGGCTCCTTCAGCGGCAATGCCGGCTTCGGCGCGCTGCTGGGGGCCGGCGCCGGCGCCGGCGCCGGTTATCTGTATGATCAGTCGCAGCGCAA
Organism: Roseomonas sp. 18066; assembly: GCF_902706185.1. Lineage (GTDB taxonomy): Bacteria > Pseudomonadota > Alphaproteobacteria > Acetobacterales > Acetobacteraceae > Pseudoroseomonas. The sequence continues at coordinate 5,261 of NZ_CACSJM010000065.1, forward strand.
TTCCTATGGCGGCTACGGCCCCGAGCCGCGCGGCCGCGGCGGTCGCGGCGGCGGCTACGGCCGCTACTGAGCCGGACGCGCGGCGGCGGGGTCCTCCCGCCGCCGCGCCCTTCGCAGCCCGGCCAGCAGCCGCGGATGCCGCGCCAGCCAGGCCTGCAGCGGCGCCAGCAGCCGCCAGCTGGTCGAGCCCAGCACCGCCTGCAGGGCCGCCTGCGCCGCCTTCGCCTCCGCCCTCGCCAGATCGGCCCGCTCCGCCGCCGCCCGGGCCTGCGCCAGGCGCGTCCCGGCCGCCTGCGTCCCGGCCATGGCTTGCTGCCGCGCCGCATCGGCCTCGGCCTGCGCGCCCGCCAGCGCCGCCTGCAGCCGTGCGGCCTCCGCCAGCAGCCCGGCGCTGGTCGCCGTCTCCCCCTGCAGGCTCTGCGCCAGCGCGGCCTGCTGCCGGCCAGCCTCCGCCTCATGCCGGGCCAGCCGCGCCTCGACGGCGGCGACCGCGGCCTGGCTTTCGGCCAGCGCCTGCTCCAGCGCCCGCAGCCGGGCCGCGGGGGGTGCCAGCGACTGCGCCGGCGCGCGCGGCCGCCGGGCCTCGGCCCGCGGCCAGGCGTGGAAATCCGACAGGAAGTTGTCGAGCGGCAGGCGCTGCGGCGCCAGCCCGGCCTGGGCGAAGGCGATGCCGGCGGAAAGCTGGTCGCGCCGCGAATAGCGCAGCACATGCGCCAGCCACAGCTCCATCGCCCGCCGCACCCGCGCGTCGCGATGGTCGCGCAGCAGGATCGCGGTCCAGGGCGGCGGCTGCGCCAGCGCCTCGGGGCAGGCGATCTGGTAGTGGTTGAGCTGCTCGAACAGCCGGCCCTGGTCGTCATAGCCGAGCCGGCTCACCTCCAGGAATTCATCCAGCAGGCTGTCGCGGAAGCTGTGCGCGGGCAGCGCCATGCCCTGCCCCGGCGCCAGCTGCGCGAAAAGGTCCTCGGGCGGCGCCGTCAGCACGACGCTGTTGTCGATGTAGAGAGAAACATCGACGTCGGGCAGGTGGCGGTGCGGCAGCAGCTTCAGCGCGCGCTGGCTGCGCACCGGGTCCATCGGCAGGCAGGGCTCGACCAGCCGGATCTTCCAGCTGTCGCTGCGCAGCGTGGGATCGTCGGTCAGGCAGAGAAAGGGCAGCGCCGAGCGATGCGCCATCGGCTGCTCGGTCAGCCGCTCATAGCCGCCGGTGAGCACGGTGTAGACGCAGCGGCGCGGCCCGCCAGGGCCGGCATCAGGAATGGCCATGGCTCCGCTGTATCATGCCGATGCCGTCACGACTTCTCACGCCGCCGCGAGCGGCGGGATCACCCTGCCTTCAGCGCCGCCAGCGCCGAGGCCCAGGCCTGCCGCGTCGCCGCGACATCGGCCGCGTCATGCGCGCAGGAGACGTAGTACTTGCTGTCGCCCTTCAGGATGCCGCGCTGGCGCAGCAGCGTGTTGAAGCGCTTCATCAGCGCCGCGTCGCCCCGCAGCGTGCCGCGATAGTCGGTGACCGGGCTGTCGGCGAAGACCACGTCGAACAGCGGCGGCTCGCCCAGCACCTGGGCGGTGAAGCCGGCGCGCTGGATTTCTTCCGACAGCGTCGCCATCAAACTCCGCCCCGTCTCGAACAGCGCCTCGTAGGTGCCGGGGCGGCGCAGCACGGCGAGCGTCGCCAGGCCCGCCGCGGCGGCGACCGGATTGCCCGACAGCGTGCCGATCTGCGGCAGGAACTTCTCGTCGCCGGCGGTGGCGCGGTCGAACAGCGCCATCATGTCCGCGCGCCCGACGATGGCGGCCAGCGGAAAGCCGCCGCCACAGATCTTGCCCAGCGTGCAGAGGTCGGGGGTGACGCCGTAATAGGCCTGCGCGCCGCCATAGGCGAAGCGGAAGCCGGTGACGACCTCGTCGAAGATCAGCGGGATGCCGAGCCGCGCGGTGACGTCGCGCAGCCCCTGCAGGAAGCCGGGCGCCGGCGGGATCAGCCGCTGGAAGGGCTCGACGATGACGCCGCCGAGCTCCTCGGCATGGCGCTCGATCAGCGCGGTGGCGGCGGCCAGGTCGTTGAAGGGGGCGACGATCACCTCCTCCTGCACGCTGGCCGGGATTCCAGGGGAATCCGGGATCGGGCGGGCCGAATTGTTCGGCCGCTTCGGCGCCAGGCTCATCAGCGCATAGTCGCTCATGCCGTGGTAGCCGCCCTCGAACTTCAAAATCTTGTCGCGGCCACGGAAGGCGCGGGCCAGGCGCATGGCGTAGAGATCGGCCTCCGTCCCGCTGGAGAGGAAGCGCACCTGCTCGGCGCAGGGCACGGCGTCGACGATGGCCTCGGCCAGCAGGATGCCGTGGCGGTTGTTGCCGAAGAAGGTGGTGCCCAGCGGGATCTGCGCCTGGGCCGCCGCCGTCACCTCAGGGTGCGCATGGCCCAGCAGCATCGGGCCCGAGCCGAGCAGGAAGTCGATGTATTCGCGCCCATCCTCGTCCCAGACATGGCCGCCGGCGCCGCGCGCCAGCACCACGTCGCCGGCCAGGTTGCCGAAGCTGCCGCCCGGCAGCACGCGGCGCGCGGTCGCCAGCAGCGCCTCCTGCGGGCTGGCATCGGCCGTGACGGCGGCGGCGCTGGCGGAAGCGGTCATGGGCCGGGATCCCCTTGGGTGGCGAAGGCGGCGCCGAGCCTGCGGCAACATCCCCCCTGGCGCAACCCGGTTTCGCCGCGCTTGCCACGGTTGCAGCGCAGCGCGTCTGCTTCCCGAACTTGTTTTGCGCAGCGGCCTCTTTTGCGGATTGCCCTCGGCGCCGAAAGGGTCTGCCATGGCCGACCGAGCAGCGAAGGAGATGCACCGCGTGACCGAGACCGACCTGGCCTGGATGCCGGCGACGAAGCTGGCGGCGCTGATCCGACAGAAAAAAGTCTCGCCGCTGGAATTGACCACGGCGGTGCTGCGCCAGGTCGAGGCGGCCGAGCCCCGCATCAACGCCTTCGCGCATCTGGCCGCCGATGCGGCGCTGGCCGCCGCCAGACGCGCCGAGCAGGCGGTGATGCGCGGCGACGCGCTCGGCCCGCTGCACGGCGTGACGGCGACGCTGAAGGACCTGACGCCGACCGCCGACATGCCGATGCAAAGCGGCTCGAAGCTTTTCGCCAACAACCGCCCGACGGAAGACGCGCCGGTCGCGACGCGGCTGGTCGAGGCGGGCGCGATCATCCTGGGCAAGACGACGACCTCGGAATTCGGCTGGACCGGGGTCAGCCGCAGCCCGCTGACCGGCATCACCAGCAATCCCTGGAAGGCGGGCTACAATGCCGGGGCGTCGTCGGCCGGCGCGGGGGCGGCCGCGGCCGCCGGCTACGGCCCGCTGCACCAGGGCAGCGACGGGGCGGGGTCGATCCGCATGCCGGCGCATTTCTGCGGCATCTTCGGGCTGAAGCCGAGCTTCGGCCGGGTGCCGTATTACCCGCCCTCGGTCGGCGACCTGACCTCGCATATCGGGCCGATGACGCGGCATGTGGCGGATGCGGCGCTGATGCTGCAGGTCATGGCAGGCCCCCACCCTTGGGACTTCATGAGCGCCGAGGCGCCGCCGGCCGACTACCCGGCGCTGCTGTCGCAGAAGCCTCTGGGGGGCAAGAAGCTGCGCATCGGCTACAGCGCCGATCTGGGCCATGCCCGGGTCGACCCCGACGTGGCGGCGATCAGCCTGGAGGCCGCCCAGGCCCTGGCCAAGGCGCTGGGCGCCGAGCTCGAGCCGGTCGCCACACCCTGGGGCCCCGAGGGCGTCGAGATCGGCCGCTTCTTCTGGTCGGCGCATATGTCGCGCTGGCTGCCGCAGCTGGACGAATGGGAAAGCCGGATGGATCCCGGCCTGGTCGCCTGCATCCGCGCCGGCGCCCCGGCCTCGACCGGCGACTACCAGCGGATGCGGGTGAAGAAATACGCCTATGTCACCGAGATCCACCGCTTCATGACGGGCCTCGACTTCCTGCTGACGCCGGCGGTCTCGGTCGCGGCCTTTCCGGCAAAGGACCTGCAGCCGGCGCATTGGCCGGAGCACCCCTGGGACTGGCTGCGCTGGGCCGAGTTCTCCTACCCGTTCAACATGTCGGGCCATCCGGCGGCGAGCCTGCCGGCCGGCTTCACCGAGGAAGGCCTGCCGGTCGGGCTGCAGATCGTGGGACCGCGCTTCGACGATCTTTCCGTGCTGCAGGCCTCGGCGGTGTTCGAGCAGGCGCGGCCCTGGGCGGGGCTGCGGCCGCCGCTGGCTTAACGCGTGGCGCTGTAGACGCCGAGATGCACGTCCACCGTGGCGAGCAGCGGCGTCTCCAGCCCGAAGCCGCGGGCGCGGGCCAGCAGGTCGCCGATGATCTGGGCGCCCTCGATCGGCTGCCCCTTGGCCAGGTCGCGATACATCGACGAGGTCTGGGTCGAGGCCGGGTCGGTGAAGCCCGCCGCCAGCCGCTGCATCAGGGCGGTGGCCGGCGGATGGCCGGCGGCGGCGGCGACGCTGGCGATCTCCTGCAGCAGGCTGGCGGCGAAGGCGCCGCCGCCGGGGACGGCGTTCACCGCGCCGACATGGCCGCGCATCAGGCAGGTGATGCCGCCCAGGCTGGCCAGCATCACCCATTTGTCCCACATTTCCTGCAGGATGGCGGTGGAGGCGCGGGCGGTGAAGCCGGCGCCCTGCAGCGCGGCGTCCAGCTTCTGCAGCCGCGGCGACAGGCTGCCGTCCTGCTCGCCGTAGGAAAGCTCCTGCAGCGCCGCCAGCTGGCGGATGCGGCCTTCGGCATCGAGCTCAGTCGCGACCTTGCAGACGCCCCCCAGCACCGCTGTCCCGAATTTTTCTGTCAGTTTCTCGACATGGCGCATCCCGTTCAGGATGGGGACCAGCACCGTCTCCGGCCCCACGGCGGGGGCCAGGTCGGCCATGGCGGCCTCCAGCGCATAGGCCTTCACGCTGAGCAGCACGGCGTCGTAAGGGGCCGTGATGCCGCCGGCCTCGACCAGCTGCGGCGCCAGCGTCAGGTCGCCATGCGACGGGCTCAGGATCTGCAGCCCCCCGGCCCGCAGCTGCGCCGCCCGGCCGGCGCGGACCAGGAAGGTGACGTCACGCCCGGCCGCCGCCAGCCGCCCGCCGAAATAGCCGCCGGTGGCCCCGGCGCCGACGATCAGGATCCGCATCCGCCCCGCTCCCTCATTATCCTTGGAGCGGCGAGTATGGGCATATGCCCGCAACCGTCAATCTGGCGCTACGGGATGCCGATCAGCTTGTGGGTCTGCAGCGACAGCCGCCATTGCGGATGCGCCAGGCAATAGCGGACGGCGGCCTCGGTATTGGCGATGCGGTCCGGCCCGTCCATCGGCTGCAGGTAGAAATGGCCGAAGGCCAGGTGCTGCACCGCCTCGGGCATCAGCGTCGGCTGCGGGAAGACCAGCTTCAGCTCCGACCCGCCGGCGACCGTCAGCGGGGCGCCGGCCTTGGGGCTGACGCAGAGCCAGTCGATGCCCTCGGGCGGGGCGACGGTGCCGTTGCTTTCGACGGCGATCTCGAAGCCGCGTTCGTGCATGGCGGCGATCAGCGGCGCGTCCAGCTGCAGCAGCGGCTCGCCGCCGGTGAAGACCACGTAGCGATGCGCAGCACCGCCCGGCCAGGCGGCCAGCACGGCATCGGCCAGGGCCTCCGCGTCGCGGAAGCGGCCGCCGCCCTCGCCATCGGTGCCGATGAAGTCGGTGTCGCAGAACTGGCAGACCGCCTTGGCCCGGTCCTGCTCGCGGCCCGACCACAGGTTGCAGCCGGTGAACCGACAGAAAACCGAGGGCCGGCCTGCCTGGGCGCCCTCGCCCTGCAGGGTCGCGAAAATTTCTTTCACGGCATAGCTCATGCGGCGGCGCCCAGGTCGTTGATGCTGGGGTCGGGGCGGTGCCACCAGGCATCCGCCGCCAGGCCTTCCGGCAGGAAATCGGCAGGATCGCCATCGAAGGTGACGCTGTTGGTTGGCGTCTCTTCCAGCACGATCGAGGCGCAGCGCAGCACCCCCCCATCGGCGGCCAGGAAGGCAGAAAGCTTGGCCATCATCAGGCAGGCCAGCATTTCCGTGGTCGGGTCGCCGGGGGTGACCAGCAGCCGCGGCAGCCGCGCCGGCTCCTGGGCGCGGAACCAGCCCAGCAGCGGGTCGGCGGCGTTGATCTGGAAAGCATGATCGACGGCTTGGTCGATCCAGCCATGCCAGCGCGCCTTGGCCCGCTCGAAGGGCTCGACCATGTTGGCGGCGCCGTCCAGCCGCTGCGGGCGGGTGGCCACCAGCCGGACGGTGACCGTCTCGTTATGGCCATGCGGCAGGGCGCATTTCTCCGACAGCCCCGATGTCAGGCGATGCGCCATGGAAAAACGGCGGGAGAAGACGAGGCCGAACATGCCGCGGGCCTTAGACCAAGCGGGCGATGCTTGGAAGCGCCGCACGGCAGCCATGCCGTTTCAGTCCAGCAGCAGCCGGCCGCGCCAGGCCCCCTCGCCCACCAGCCGCCGCACCAGGGCGAGCAGCGAGGCCTCGGCCGCCTGCTGGCCGCGGCTGGCCGGGCGGTCGCCGGCCCAGGCCAGCACGGCGGTCCGCCGCAGCACGGGCGCGACGATGCGCCGGGCCTGGAGCCGGCCTGCCGCGATCTCGGCGCCCAGCGCGCCCCAGGGCAGCACGGTGTCGGCGAGCCCGGCGGCGACGCCAGCCTTCAGATGCGGCAGGGCATCGACCTCGGCCACCACCTGCCAGGCGCCGCCGGCCCGGGCGGCATGGGCGTCCAGCAGCCGGCGAAAGCCATGCTCGCGGCCGGGCAGCAGCACCGGCAGGCGCAGCGCGTCTTGCAAGGCGATCTCCTCGCCGCTGCCGGTGGTGCCGGCGAGGTAGAGCTCCTCCTCCACCAGCGGGCGCAGCGTCAGGCCGGGCTGGGCGCCCTGCTGGTCGAACAGGACCGCCAGGTCGATCCGGCCCTGGCGCAGCCATTCCAGCAGATGGCCGCTCTGGCTTTCCGCCAGGTGCAGCGCCAGGTCAGGGTGCTCCGCCCGCAAGGCCTGCAGCAGCGGCAGGGTCAGCAGCATGGCCACCGTCGTCGGCAAGCCGATGGCGACGCGGCCGCGCACCGGGCCGGCGGCCTCGGCGCGGACCGCCTCGCGGGCGCGCTCGGCCTCGCGCAGCAGGCGCTCGGCCTCCCGCTTCAGCACCTCGCCGGCGGCGGTCAGGGTCACGCCGCGGCTGCTGCGCAGCATCAGGGTAACGCCCAGCCCCGCCTCCAGCCGCGCCAATTGCTGGCTGAGCGCCGGCTGGGCCACCCGCAGCCGCAGGCTGGCGGCCGAGATGCTGCCGGTCTCGGCGATGCCGAGGAAGGAGCGGAGCTGCTTCAGATCCATGCCAGGCCATAGCGGAATGCGATGGCCGCCAGCATGGATCGCTATTTTCCTTCTGGCCAGAGGGCTGGCAGGCTGGGCGCCGGATCGAACGGGGGAAACGATGGCCGAGACGCCAGGGCCGGCCTTGCTGGCCGGGATGCGGGTGCTGGACCTGTCGCGGCTGGTCGCCGGCAATGTGCTGAGCGCGGCGCTGGCCGATCTCGGCGCCGAGGTGATCAAGGTCGAGGCCCCCGGCCGTGGCGATGAGCTGCGCGGCTGGCGGGCCGGCGGCGTCTCCACCCATTGGAAGGCCTATGGGCGGGGCAAGCAGAGCCTCTGCATCGACCTGCGCGCCGACCGGGGGAAAGCGCTGCTGCTCGACCTGGTCGCCCAATCGCATGCCCTGGTGGAAAACTTCCGGCCCGGCACGCTGGAGCGGATGGGGCTCGGCCCCGCGGTGCTGCACGCCCGCAACCCGCGGCTGGTGGTGGCGCGCATCTCCGGCTGGGGCCAGACGGGTCCCTGGGCGCACAAGCCGGGCTTCGGCTCGCTGGTCGAGGCGCTGTCCGGCTTCGCCGCCATGAACGGTTTCGCCGATCGCGAGCCGGTGCTGCCGCCGCTGCCGCTGGCCGACAGCGTCACCGGCCTCTACGGCGCGCTGGGGCTGGTCGCCGCCTGGCGCCAGGCCGAGCAGACCGGGCGTGGCCGCGTGCTGGACCTGGCGCTGTTCGACGGGGTTCTTTCTGTCCTCGGCCCCCTGGCGCTGGAGCATCAGGTGACCGGCCAGGCGCCGCTGCGCCAGGGCAGCCGGGCGCCGAGCCATGCGCCGCGCAACGTCTATCGCACGTCCGACGGCAAATGGGTGGCGCTGTCGGCCGGGATGCAGGGGGCGGTGGCGCGGCTCTTCGCCGCCCTCGGCACGCCGGAGCTGCTGGACGACCCGCGCTTCTCGACCGCGGATGCGCGGATGGCGAATGTCGAGGCGCTCGACGCGCTGATCGGCGACCGCATCGGCGCCATGAGCCTGGACGAGAACCTGGCGCTGTTCGAGGCCGCCGATGTCACTGCCGGCGCCGTCCTCGATGCGAGCGAGCTGGAGGACCACCCTTATATCAAGGCGCGCGGCGCCATCGCCCGCATCCCCGATGCCGAGCTCGGCGAGGCCGCTGTCCACGCCCCGCCGATCCGCTTCGAGGATGGCGCCGCGCCCCCCATCGCCGGCCCCGCCCCGGCGCTGGGCGAGCACAGCGCCGGCCTGCTGACGCGGCTGCTGGGCTTGTCGGACGTCGAAATTGATGCCCTGCTGGCCGCGGGGGTGATCCACCAGCCATCCCCCACGCCCGAGAAGACCGACACGGAGACCGCCGCATGACCACCCCGCCGCCCCGCTGGCGTTCGCTGATGTTCGTCCCCGCCCATGTCGAGCGCTTCGTCGCCAAGGCGCATCTGCGCGGCGCCGATGCCGTCATCCTCGACCTGGAGGACGCCGTCCCCGCCGCCGAGAAGCCGGCCGCGCGGGCGACGCTGGCGGGTTCCATCGCCTCGATCACCAGCAACGGCACGGCTGCCATGGTGCGGGTCAATCACGGGCTGCTCGACCTGGCCCGCGACCTGGAGGCGGCGGTGATGCCGGGCCTGGCCGCCCTCGTCGTGCCGAAGGTGGAAGAGCCCGGCTTCATCCGCGAGATCGCCGATGCCCTGGCCTCGCTCGAGATCGCCCGCGGCCTGCCGCTGGGCGGCATCCGCCTGGTGCTGCAGATCGAGACGCCGGTGGCCCTTTTCGCCCTGCCCGCCATCGCCGCCAGCCATCCGCGCGTCGCCGCCATGACGCTGGGCCCGGAAGACTATTCGGCGGCCATGGGCGGGGTGCCGGAAGCCGATGTGCTGTTCACGCCGAACTACGCGGTGCTGGCGGCGGCGCGGGCGGCCGGCGTGCTGCCGCTGGGCTTCGTCGGCAGCATCGGCGCCTATGACGACATCGAGGCTTTTTCCGAGACCATCCGCCGGGCGCGGCGCATGGGGTTCCGCGGCGCGCTGGTGGTGCATCCGTCGCAGGTCACGGTGCTGAACGAGGCCTTCTCGCCGTCCGCCGCCGAGATCGACTGGGCCCGCCGCGTGCGCGAAGGCGACATCGCCGCCCGGGCCGAGGGGCGTGGCGCCTTCCAGCTGGATGGCCGCATGGTCGATGCGCCGGTGGTCAAGCGCGCCGACGAGATCCTGGCCATGGCCGGAGACTGAACTTCCCGGGCCGCCAGGGGCCCGGCCGCGAACGACGTCCAAGGGAATCAAAAATGAACGCAACACTGAGGGGCCGGCGCGCGCTGCTGGCCTGCGCCGGGCTGCTGGCCATGCCGGCCCTGGCGCGGGCGCAAGCCGCCTGGCCGCAGCGGCCGGTGCGCATCGTGCTGCCCTATGCCCCCGGCGGCAGCACCGATGCCACCGCCCGGCTGATCGCCCAGCCGATGACCCAGACGCTGGGCCAGGCCGTGGTGGTGGAGAACCGCGCCGGCGCCACCGGCACCATCGGCGCGGCCGAGGTCGCCCGCGCCGCCCGCGACGGCTATACCGTGCTGGTCGACGCGGCGGCGCATGGCTCGAACCACGCGCTCTACAGCAACCTTCCCTTCGACTACACCCGCGATTTTCTGCCGGTCTCGCAGCTGACGGTCTCGCCACAGATCCTGGCGGTGCATCCGTCGCTGCCGGTGAACAGCTTCGCCGAGCTCATCGCCTTCGCGAAGGCCAAGCCGGGCGCGCTGACCTATGGCACGCCGGGCAATGGCTCAGCCGGGCACATGGCCGGCGCGGCGCTGGCCTGGAAGGCCGGGATCGAGGTCACCCAGGTCGCCTATCGCGGCGGCGGGCCGGCGGTGCAGGACCTGCTGGCGAACAACCTCGGCTTCACCTTCGCCTCGGTCTCCGCCTGCCTCGGCCTGGTGAAAGACGGCAAGCTGCGGCCGCTCGCCGTCTCCAGCGCCCGCCGCATCGCGCCACTGCCGGAGATCCCTGCCGTGGCCGAAACCTTCGCCGATTTCGACATCAACGAATGGGCCGGGCTGTACCTGCCCGCCGGCACGCCGCCGGAGATCGCCGCGAAGCTGGGCGACGCCGCCCGCGCCGGCCTGGCGACGCCCGAGGTGAAGCAACGGCTGGAGCAACTCGGCGCCATCGCCGTCGGCAGCAACAGCGACGATTTCGCCGGCTGGCTGACCCAGCACCGCGCCCGCATGGCGGAGCTCGTGCGCGTCGCCAATATCCGTCCCGACTGAAAAGGATTTCTTCCCGATGTTCATCAGGCATGGCGAGGCGGTGCTGCATGTCCGGCTCGATGGCCCGGCTGGCGGCGCGCCGCTGCTGCTGCTGCACGGGCTGGCGGGCGACCTGCGCATGTGGGACCCGCAGGCCGAGGCGCTGTCCGCGACCTGGCGCGTCATCCGCTTCGACCTGCGCGGCCAGGGGCTGAGCCAGGGCGGGGTCGAGGGCGTCACCCTGGCCGGTCTCGCCGATGACGCGGCGGCGGTGCTCGACGCGCTGGGCGTCGGCCAGGCGCATGTCGGCGGCATCTCGCTCGGCGGGCGGGTCGCGCTGGAGTTTGCCGCGCGGGCGCCGGATCGCGTCCTGTCGCTGATGCCCTGCAACACCGCGCTGAGCTTCGGCGCGCCCGAGGCCTGGGACCAGCGCATCGCCAGCGCCCGGGCGGCGGGGATGGAGGCCAATGCCGATGCCGCGCTGGGGCGCTGGGTGGCGGACAAGGCCTCCCCCGGTTCGCGCGCGCTGCGGCGGATGATCGTCACGGGTCCGGTCGATGGCTATGCCGCCGGCGCCGCCATCCTGCGCGACGCCCGCCCCGACAGCATTTCTGGCAGGATCACCGCGCGCACGACCGTCATCTTCGGCGAGGCGGATGTCGCGACGCCGCTGAAGGATTCAGAATCGATCCGCGACGCCATTCCCGGAGCAAAGCTGGTGACCATCCCCGGCGCCGCGCATGTGCCGAACTTCGAATATGCCGAGGAACTGACCGCGGCGATGCGGGCGCATCTGGAAGGCTAGGCCAGCGCCTTGAACACCCGGCCGGATTTCATCACGAAGTCCGGCCGCCGCACGACCGCGATGTCGCGCCGCGGATCGCCCGGCAGCGCCACCAGGTCGGCCTCGAAGCCCCCCGCCAGCCGGCCGATCCGGTCGGCCATGCCCATCAGGACAGACCCCTCGGTGATGCAGGCGGTCAGCGCCTGCTCGGGCGTCATGCCGGCCTCGACCAGCAGCTCCATCTCCACCGCGCTGGGGCCGAGCGGCGTCGCCGGGGGGCCGACGAAATCCGTCCCCGCCGCGATCCGCACCCCGGCGCGCAGCGCCTGCTGCAGCGATTCGCGCTGCGCCGCGCGGTGCCGGCGCCAGCCTGCCGCGGCGGCGGGGGCGGCCGTCTCCGCCCGCAATGCCGGCAGGGCCAGGGTCGGCACCAGCACGGCGCCGCTGTCGGCGATCCTGTTCGACAGATCGACCGAAATCCCATGGCCGTGCTCGATGCTGTCGACGCCGCATTCCAGCGCCTGGCGCACCGCCGCCTCGCCGATGGCATGGCTGGCGACCTTCAGCCCATTGCGATGCGCCTCCTCGACCACGGCGCGCAGCTCGGCGTCCGTATAGGCCAGGCGCAGCCGGACGGGGTCGTCGCCCCAGGGGCGCAGCGTGTCGGTGTGCTCGCCGACCGAGCCGCCGACCTTGATGAAATCGGCGCCCTGGCGGATCCGTTCCCGCACCCGGCGGCGGCATTCATCCGGCCCGTCGGCATACATGCCCAGCGTCTCCACCCAGGCCTGCGGGAAGGCCGCATGGTCCCAGGTGCCGGCGCGAGAACAGATGAACTCGCCGGCGGCGAGGATATGCGGCCCCGGCACCACCCCTTCCCGCACCGCCCGCGCCAGCGACGGGCCCAGCGGCCCGCCCAGGCAGCGCACCGCGGTGATCCCGGCCTGCAGCATCGTCTCCAGGTCGGCGATGGCGCGCGCCGTGCGATAGGCCGGCGTCCAGTTCCACAGCCCGGAAGGGTCGGACAGGTCCAGCCCCCAGAGATGCAGATGCGCGTCGACGAAGCCCGGCGTCAGGAAGCGCGGGCCGAGATCGGTGACCACCGCCCCCTCGGGCCGCGGCCGGCCGCCCTGGCGGCCGATCCAGGCGATGCGGCCGCGCTCGACATGCAGCTCGGCGGCTTCCAGCACGGCGCCGTCCACCCCGGTCCAGGCGGCGGCGGCGAGCAGGATCTGGGGGGTCTCGGCCATCGGCATTTCCTTCCTGCGGGGCGCCATCGTTTTTACGATGGTCAGAACTACCCGGTTCGTTCATAGACTCTGCCCAGAAGCCGCGCGTCGTTCAAGGCAGCGCCAGGAGGAAACCCGCATGTCCATCACCCGCCGCGAAGCCGTGCTCGGCGCGCTTGGCCTGGGCGCCGCCGCGCTGTCGCGCCCGGCCCTGGCCCAGAGCCCGGCCTATCCCAGCCGCACCGTCACCGTCATCGTGCCCTTCGCCCCCGGCGGCTCGACCGATTTCGTGGCGCGGCTGCTGTCGCAGCAGCTGTCGGCGCAGCTTGGCCAGCAATTCGTCGTCGACAACCGCGCCGGCGCCAGCGGCACGGTCGGCCAGGCGATCCTGGCCCGCGCCCGGCCGGATGGCTACACCCTGGCCGTGGTGCCGAACGGCACCTTCGCCATGGCGCCCTTCATGTTCGAGCGCATGCCCTACGACAACGCGACCGCCTTCGCGCCGATCGGCATGCTGGCGACCAACGCGATGTTCGTCTGCGTCAACCCGACCGGCCCCTACAAGACGCTGGCCGACCTGCTGCAGGCGGCGCGCGACAAGCCGGGCACCATCAGCTACGGCTCGGCCGGCTCCGGCGTCGCCAACCACCTGGGCGTCGAGCTGATGCTCGACATGTCCAATACCAGCATGCTTCACGTCCCCTATCGCAGCGGCGCCCAGGGCGTGCAGGCGGTGCTGGCCAAGGAGGTCGCGCTCTCCTTCGTCGATTCGGTCACCGCCGTGCCCTATCTCCGCTCCGGCGAGATGCGGGCCCTGGCGGTCACCAGCGCGGTGCGCAGCAAGGAGGCGCCGGATGTGCCCACCGTCGCCGAATCCGGCCTGACCGGCTATCGCGCCTCGACCGATTTCGGGCTTTTCGCGCCGGCCGGCACGCCGGACGCCATCATCGGCCAGCTGGCCACGGCGGCGCGGCGGATCATGCTGTCCACCGAGGTGCGGGAGAAGCTGGCGCCGCTGTCAATCGATCCGGTCGGCGGCACGCCGGAAGAGTTCCGCCCCTATGCGGCGCAGGAGATGGAGAAGTGGGGCGCGCTGATCCGCAAGCGCAACATCAAGCCGGAGTGACGCGCGGGGGCGCCACAGCGGCGCCCCTTTATCGCAACCTTGGCCGCCGCCGCGCGTCTCTCCGTCATGGAGAACCCGACCCGCCGCCGCCTTTTCGCCCTGTCGCTGGTGCTGCCGCTGCTGGCGGTGGCCGCCCCCGCCCGGGCGCAGAACCCGCAGGATGTCATCAACCAGCTGCTGGGTGGCGCGCTCGGCGGCGGCGGCGGTGGCGACGAGGAGTCGCAGCGCCGCGCCTATGAGGCCGGCCGCCGCGACCAGGCCGAGGCCGAGCGCCGCCGCGACGAGATCCGCCGGGACGAGATCCGCCGGGACCGGCAGCAGGATGGCCGCCGCCGCGAGGCCTGGCGCCACCAGCGCTGGGAGCAGGACCGCCAGCACCGCGAGGTCGAGGCGCAGCGCCGCCGCGTCGAGGAGGATCGCCGCCGCATCGAGGCCGATCGCCGGCGGATCGAGGCGGAGCGCCGCCGATGACGTCGCCGATGACGTCGCTGGCCCTGGTGGGCGCCGCCTTCGCCGGGCTGCTGCTGCCGACCGGGCTCTGGGCGCTGGGGCTGCTGAGCTAGGGCAGGCTGCCTTCGAAAAGACGAGGACAACCTGCCCTGGCTCTTTGTTCGATCGCGTGATCCAGGCTTTCCGGTGATTCCACCTCAAGCCATCCCGCTCTGGTCCCGCCGCGCCTGGAAGAAGGTCTTCTCGCCCCGGATGAAGCCGGCCGCCTCATAGAACAGCAGCGTGCCCTGGCGCTGCGAGCCGGTGGCCAGCATCACCTTGTAGCAGCCGGCCGCCCAGGCGCGGTCCAGCGCCGCCTGCAGCACCTTGCGCCCCAGCCCCTGGCGGCGATGCCCGGCATCGGTCACCACATTCTCCACCACCGCCCAGGGGCGGGTGCCGCGCGTCAGGTTCGGCACCACGACCAGCGTGCAGGTCGCGCCGACGGTCCCGTCGATTTCCACAACCAGCACGGTGACCAGGCCCGAGGCCTCGCCCGCGGCGAGCGCCGCCGCGGCGGCCGGCAGGTCGGGCGGCGCATCCTCCGGGTTGAGCTGCGCCAGCAGCGCGAGCAGGCCCGGAAGATCGGCCGCCGTGGCCGGGCGGACCCGCAGGTCGGGCGCGGCGCCCGCCGGCGGCACCCTCAGGCCGGCTCGCTGGCGTTGATCGCGCCCAGGGTGAACTTGAAGTTCTCCTGGAAATGCGTCTCCAGCGAGGCGATGGCCACGTCATTGGCGCCGCCGCGGTTGAAGTTCAGGTAGAGGCTGCTGTCATAGTCGGTCTCGACGAAGGTGCTGCTGCGGTAATCCATGTTGAGGATGAAGGTCTGGATGCCATTGGCCGCCAGCTGCCAGCGGAACCAGAGGTCGTCGGCCGTCGGCGCCAGCTTCAGCGCCTGCTCGATGTTCAGCACGCCGATCGGGAAGAAGGCGGTGTTGTAGAGGATGCCGTCCTTGCCGGTCGGCAGGATGAAATGGCTCGGATTCTCGTCGATCCGCGTGCCCATCCAGCTGCGATAGGGCGCGATCTTGTTGTCCTTGACGATGATCCGGTGCCCGCGCGAGGCGATCACGCAGCCATAGGTCAGATAGGCGTCGACCAGCCCGGCCAGCCAGTCGGCCGGGTAGATGGTGTCGTCATCGGCGGTGACGACCAGCTTCGACAGGCCCCAGTTGCGGTGCAGATAGGGCAGCAGCTTCCGGTACGGGCCGAAATTCGGGCATTCATGGATCTGCAGCCGGTCGCCGGCGCTGCGCTTCAGCAGCTGCAGCTCGCGCGGCCAGACCGGCACGCCGGCATCCAGCAGATAAGGCTCGGGCGAGAGGTGCAGATGCACCTGCAGCGCGCCGTCATAGTCCTGGTCCAGGATGGATTGCAGCGTCTGGCAGATGGTGCCCATCCGCGAGCTGATCGAGGTGAGCGAGACGTCGATCTTAGGACGCGGCATGGGCTTCATCCTCCTGGAAGGCGCGCAGCGGGAAAGGCAGGATGGTTCGGTGCGTGGGATCGATGCTCAGCCCGTCGCGGCGCAGGTTGCGCAGCGAGCGGCGGCGGCTGATCTGGGTCCGGAAGATCTGCAGGTATTCGGCATTCTCCGACTTGGTCTTCTGCGACAGCGTGGTCGAGGCCGCGAAGCACAGCATCGCCGGCGCCGCCAGCGTCTGCATCGCCTGGTTGCCGAAATAGCCCAGGATCCGCTCCCGCATCTCCACGTCGCCGCGCGAGCGGATCTCGGCGAAGACGCCGACCCGGTCGAAGGCGCTCCTGCGGAACATCGAGGTCATCGGCCCGTCGCCGAAGATCGCGAAGTCCATCTCCAGCTGCACCGCGCCGTGGCGGTCGATGCGGATATGCGGGGTGGAGACCAGCTGCGCCGTCGGCTCCGCGGCGAAGGCGGCCACCTGCAGCGCGAAGCGCTCGGGATGCGACCAGTCATCGGCATCCTGGATGGCGATGAAGTCGCCGGCCGCCTCGGCGATCGCCAGGTTGCGGCCGACATAGGGGCCGCGGTTGGTGTCGAGGCGGCGGTACTTCACCTCGGGGAAGTCGCTCTGCAGCAGCGCCTGCATCGCCGCGCTGCAGTCGGCCGTGCTGGCATCGTCGACCAGGAAGACCTCGATCGCCGCATGCGTCTGGTCGCGCATCGACTGCAGCGACAGCTTCAGCAACGCCAGGTCCGGGTTGAAGGCCGAGACGATCACCGAGACCAGCGGACCCTCGACGCGCGCCAAGCTGCCGGCGCCGAGCTGCCGCGCCGCATTGGCGAAGACCGCCTCGGCGCTGTCGCCCTCGATGGCGAAGGGCCGGGCGGCGCCGCCGGCGAAACGCTCGGCCAGCAGCGCGTTCAGCATGCCGTTGTCGCCCAGGATATTGTGGGCCACGGCATTCACGTCCGACCGCGCGCTCAGGTAGTCGGCCGCCTTCAGCTCCAGCAGCGTGGCGCGGTCGGCCAGCACGACCGCCGCCAGCTTGCGGTGGTGGAAGCCGCGCAGGCCGGGGATCGACAGCCCGTCGAGGGCGAGGTCGCGCAGCTCGTTGCTCAGGCTGCGCAGCCCGTCCATCAGCTTGACGAATTCGACGCTCGACACCTCGAGCGCGCCGTCGACCAGCTTGAACACGGTGCCGCGGTCGCCATTGACCACGGCCTGGCGGAAGCGCGTCGGGAAATCCACCGTGCCGGCGATGTCGGACAGCAGCCGGCCATGGGTGACGGCGGCCAGCACCGGGCCGAGCTCCGAGCCCAGCAGGCCCTGGAAGCAGCGCAGGATGGCCTTCTCGCCGAGCGCCGCCGGATCGTGCCGCTGCAGCATGCCGAGGAACAGCAGCATGACCGCCTCGTCGCCATAGCGGCGCAGGCATTCGGCGACGCGGAACAGGAACTTGCGGTTGGTGGCGCGGCCGCTGACGACGAAGGCCAGCACCACCAGCAGCCGGTGCCGCGGCAGGCAGCAGGCCAGCAGCTCGAAGAACGGCACGATATAGGCGACGTCCTTCTGGCAGATGTCCTGGGCATAGGCCGCCAGGTTGGCGGCGATACGGTCCGCCTGGCAGGCCTGGCGCGCCATGGTGAAGTAGGTCATCAGCTGGTCGGCCGGCAGGCCCAGCACGATCTCCGGCTTTTCCGACAGCCGCAGCGCGAAGGTGTCGATCTCGCGGCCCAGCGTCAGCACATCCGGCGCGGTCACGTCCATGCCGCGCAGCACGGCGCCGGCACCCCGGATGGAGGGATCGCCGGTGAAGCTGAGCAGGTTGTGCCGCAGCGTGGTGAAGCGCCGCAGGATCGGCGCGGCCAGGCTTTCGATCGGCCAATGCACCGCCAGGTCGAAGCCGCCGACATATTTGTGGTCGACGCTGCCGAGCAGGAAGATGGCGTCATGCAGCGCCGGGTCGAGGGCCAGCGTGCCGACATGCCGCCGCATCCGCAGCAGCGTCGCCTCGGCCAGCGGCAGCCGGCTGGCATAGGCGACATTCGGCTGGCCGAGCGGCATGACGATGTCGCCGCCGAAGCGCGCGGCGGCGCCGGCCGGATCGGCCAGCAGCGCGGCCAGCGGCACGGCGCAGGCATTGCGCGGTGCGAACAGCGTCAGGCTGTCCTGCTGCGGCAGGTTGACGGCGATCGCCCCGGCGCCGTTGTCATAGGCCAGCGCGAAGCAGGAGGTCAGGTAGCGCCCGCCATAGGACCAGAACTTCTGCACCGCCTCGAGCAGGTAGTCGGCCTCGGCCGGGGTCCAGCGATCGATGAACAGCACCGGCTTGGGCATCAGCGCCGCGCCGGGGGCGGCCAGCGCCGCGAGCAGCGCCGCCAGGTCGGCGAAGACCACGCATTTGTCGATATTGGCATAGGCCGCCAGATCGGCCGCCGCATCGCCGCAGACCACCAGGGCGAAGGCATCGGCCACGGCGACCGCCTCGACCGCCGCCGCCGCGCTGCGCGACGGCATCAGCAGCTGCAGCGAGACCAGCTCGGCCGCCGGCGCGTCGCCCGGAGCATGCGCCGCGCCGTGCAGCTGGGCCGCCTGGCGGGCGCCGGACATGTCCTCGGGGTAGCCGACGATCTGCGCCGCCCATCCGCCGCGCACCAGCCGCGTCTTGGTCACCACGCCGAGCGAGGCCGTCGCGTCGAAGGCCAGCGTGCTGCACAGCGCCGCGACCAGCGGCGTGGCCGGGATCTCGTCCTGCAGGACAAGGCGGCGGCCGGCGGGCCCGGCCGCGTCGGCCTGGCCAAGGGGCAGCGCCGCGGCGACCCGCCCGGCGGCGGCCAGCGCCTCCCAGGGCCCACGGCCAGCGGCCGGGCAGCCATCCTCGAACATGACGACCAGCGGCTCCGGCGCGGCGAGGGCGCGCAGGAAGCCATGCGCCTGGCTGCGGCCGATGGCACGCAGCACATCGTCCTCGTCGGCGGTCAGGCCGTGCCGTGCATCGAACTTCTTCAGCAGGTGCTGGGCGAGGCCGGCGGCCTCCTCGACCGGGGCGGCCGCCTCGGCCGTGGTGAAATGCGCCGGCAGCTTCAGGGCGGCCAGCACGCCGTTCAGCGCCACCACGGCGCCGGGCTGCTCGGGCGCGGTGGCCAGGCAGGCGAGCAGCTCGCCCAGCGTCGTGGCCGGGCAGGTGGCGATGGCGCGGTGCACGTCGAGCAGCTGCAGCAGCTTGCGCAGCACGGCGCCGAGCTCGGTCTCCGGCTCCGCGGCGGCGGCCTCGAGGAACTTGTACTGGTAGGGCTGCTCGGGATCGGCGAAGCGGGCGACCATCGAATCAACCGCCTCGACGACGGACAGCTCGCCCTCGACGCTTTCCGACCGCAGGCTCCTGAAGATCTGCTCGGCATGGCGGAGGAACTGCTTGGAGCCAATGAGCCGCGCGAGCAGCGCGTCGGCCACCATGCCCTCGGCCTCGATGGCGCTGCCAACCCGTCCCGGCGCCGAGCCCCGAAGTAACACGAAATATTCGGTCATCAGGGCGTCAGTCACAGGCTGCTGCAGCAGCGTCTGCACCCCGGTCGGATAGCCGGCAATGCGTTGAAGGAAACGCATCGAGACGGGTTTATTCATAGGATGCTTCTCTATCCTTCCACGAGGCCGTACAGCACTCCATCCCCAGAGGGCAGAGCGATCCCCTGCATCAGCAAGCCGAACCTTAGCCGGTCGCCGCAATTCATAGCGCAATTCGACCTTCCGCACAGCCGGCCTGGGCGAGGATATGCGTGGGTTGAAATTTTATTTATCACAATAAAGTTATGTCATTATATTTTAAATACGAGTGAAGTAATTGACGAGACTTCGGGTTTTCTTGGCGGCCTTCTGACGCGGCGACCGATTTTTGTTTTCTGCCGGCAGACAAAAAATTCAGAAAAAGCCGCGCTTTTCGATGGATCGGACGCGTTCCGCCGACCTCTCCACCCTGAGGTCGGGCAGAATTTACGCCAGATGCAATCGTCGACTGCGCCGTCCGGTCATCCGAAGAACACCGCATCGGCGGTCAGCGCCGCATGGTCCAGCCGCAGCGTCGCGGCGCCCAGCGTCAGCAGCGTGTCGCCGCCCTCGGCCCGCAGATGCGGCTGCAGCGCTTCCCAGCTGGTGGCGAGGAAGCCGCGCAGCAGCAGGCGGTCGCCCTCGGCGGCGTCGAAATCGGTGATGCGGTCGGCGCCGCTGCCGGCCGAGAAGACGAAGGTATCAGCGCCGTCGCCGCCGGTGAGCACGTCGTTGCCGGCCCCGCCATCGATCCGGTTGGCGCCGGCATTGCCGATGATGACATTGGCCAGCGCATTGCCGCGGCCGTCGATATCGGCGCGGCCCTGCAGCTCCAGCCGCTCGACCGCGGGGGTCAGGGCGTGGCTGACCCAGGCGCGCACCGTGTCGGTCCCCTGCCCGGCCAGCTCGACCACGCGGTCGCCGGCATCCTCGACGATGTAGATGTCGTCGCCCAGCCCGCCGGCCATGCGGTCGGCGCCGCTGCCGCCATCCAGCAGGTCGCGGCCCTCCCCGCCCCAGAGCTGGTCGTCGCCGGCGCCGCCGGACAGCCGGTCATTGCCTGAAAAACCCCACAGCCGGTTGGCCGCCGCATTGCCGCTGATGTCATTGGCCGCGGCGTTGCCGCGCCCTTCCAGCGCCGCGCCGCCCTGCAGCTCCAGGTGCTCGACATTGGCGCCCAGGCTGTAGCTGATCCAGGACTGCACCCGGTCGAAGCCGCCATAGCGGAGCTCGACCACCCGGTCGCCGGCATCGTCCACCACATAGGTGTCGTCGCCGACCCCGCCCAGCATGCGGTCAGCGCCGCTGCCGCCGGCCAGCAGGTCGCGGCCGGCGCCGCCCCAGAGCTGGTCGTCGCCGGCACCGCCCTCCAGCCGGTCGTCGCCGTCCAGGCCGCGCAGGACATTGCCGAGCTCATTGCCGATGATGGTGTTGGCGGCGGCGTTGCCGCTGCCCTTCAGCGCGCTGCCGACCAGCTCCAGCCGCTCGACCTCGCGGGTCAGGGTGTAGTCGATGCTGGCGCGCACCGTGTCGCTGCCCTGGCCCGCCAGCTCGACCACCCGGTCGCCGCGCTGGTCGACGCGGTACAGATCGTCGCCCGCGCCGCCGGCCATGAAATCGGCGCCGGCGCCGCCCTCCAGCAGGTCGTCGCCATCGCCGCCGCGCAGCGCGTCATCGCCGCCGCCGCCCTGGAGGCTGTCATCGCCGGCGAAGCCCCACAGCCGGTTGGCCGCGTCATTGCCGCTGATGGCATTGGCCGCGGCATTGCCGCGCCCCTCCAGCGCCGCGCTGCCCTGCAGGTCGAGATGCTCGACATTGACCGGCAGGGTATAGCTGATCCAGGACTGCACCCGGTCGATGCCGCCATAGCGGAGCTCGACCACCCGGTCGCCGGCCTGCCCGACCTCGTAGAGATCGTCGCCGGTGCCGCCGGCCATGCGGTCGGCGCCGCCGCCGCCGATCAGCACATCCTGGCCGGCGCCGCCGGAAAGCTGGTCGTCGCCCTCGCCGCCTTCCAGCCGGTCGTCGCCGGCCAGGCCGCTCAGGCGATTGGCCAGGGCATTGCCGAGCAGCAGGTTGCCCAGGCCATTGCCGGTGCCGGCGCGCGCCTGGCCCAGCAGCGACAGCTGCTCGACGCCCTGCGGCAGGGTGTAGTCGACCCAGGCCTCGACGCGGTCATAGCCCTGCCCGGCGCGCTCGACGATGCGGTCGCCGGCATCGTCGACGATATAGCGGTCGTCGCCGGCGCCGCCCTCCATCCAGTCGGCCTCGGCGCCGCCATCGAGCTGGTCGTGGCCCTCGCCGCCGAGCAGCCGGTCGCGCCCGGCGCCGCCCTGCAGGATGTCGTCGCCGCCGCGGCCATCCAGCGTGTCCCAGCCGCGATTGCCGCGCAGCTGGTTTCCGGCCTCGTTGCCCAGGATCATGTCGGCGCCGTCGCCGCCGATGGCATGCTCGATCAGCGTGCCGGCGGCGATGCTCAGCCCCTGGCCGGCGATGCGGCTGCCGGCGCCCGGCATCAGGTCGATCCAGGATCCCGTGCTGACGGCGGCGGCGTTCAGCGTGTCGGCGCCGCCATCGTCGCGCAGCAGGGTGCGGGCCGCATCCTGCGCCGCGACAGCGGCGAATTCGTCGGTGAAGACCAGCTGGTCGTCGGCGGTCGGCGCCGAGCCCAGCACGGTCAGCTGCCAGCCGAGCAGCGAACCGCCCTGGCCGCCCGCCAGGTCGTCGATCCGCAGCACCCAGGTGCCGCGCGACCATTCGCCGAGGAAATGCGTGCTGGACAGGCTGAAGGTCAGCCGCCCGGCATCGTATTGCCCCTGATGCAGCTGGTCGAGCAGCACGCTGCCGGTGCCATAGGGCGAGATCAGCACCAGCCGCAGCTCGCCCAGATGGTCATGGGCGATGTCGATCGACAGCTCCGCCCGCTCCATGCGCAGCGCGGCGTCGATGAAGACCGTGGCATAGCTGCTGCCGCCATCGGCCAGCACCATGCCGCCGCCGCCGGCGCTGGCCTGCTGCAGGTTGTGCGCGGTGTTCTGCAGCGTCCAGGATTCGGCCAGCCGCACCGCGGCGCGGGCGTCGATCAGCCCGAAGCCGGCGCTGCGGGCGACATGCATGCCGCCGCCGTTCCAGTCGTCGGCGGCGTTGAAGATCCAGTTGGCGCGCGCCGCGTCGGTGATGCGCGCGGTCATGGCGATGATCGCCTGCACGTCGCGATAGCCGAGGCCGGGATTGGCCTCCAGCATCAGCGCCGCGGTCGCCGAGCCGAGCGGCGCCGCCCAGGAGGTGACGGCGGCGGGCGCGACCGCGGTCAGCGCCGCGCCCTGGTTGGAAAAGCCCTGCACCTGGCCGAGGCCATTGGTCGCGCCGATGGTCACGGTGTAGCGGTTGTTGGAATAGTTGTGGGCATTGACGTCGTCGCCGATGGCGCCGTCATTGCCGGCCGAGCGGATGATCACCGTGCCCAGGCCCCAGCGCCCGCGCGCGGCCGCATCGGCGATCGCGGCGGCGGCGCCGGCGTATTCCGCGCGGCCGAAATCATCCCGAAAGTGCTCGCCCGAGCGGCTCCAGGAATTGTTGGAGACATCGACCTGCCATTGCAGGGCGAGCATTTCCGTCTCCTGCGCGACGGTGCGGTAGCTGCGGCTGTCGAAGGCGAAGGCGACCAGGGTGGCGCCCCAGGCGGCGCCGACCCGGCCATAGCCGTTATTCGCCTGCGCGCCGAGCACCAGGGCCACCTCGGTGCCGTGCTGCGAGCCCTCGCTGCCGTCATCCGCCGTGGTCTGGCCCTGGGCCCAGGCGCTGCGCGACAGGTCGAAGCGGCCGGCGAGCTCAGGGTTGCCGAGGTCGGGGAAGGTATCGACCAGGCCGATGCGCACCCCGGCCCCAGAATACTGGCCGTAGAGCGGCGTCAGGTTGACGCCGGTACCGCCGCGGAGCTGCCACTGCGCGCCGTAGCCCGGGTCGTTGAAGCTGGCCATCCGGAGACGATTCCTGCGCGGCGACGGGGTTGTCGGGAACGGGGCCGCACTGGATCACGCGGTGGTGACCGGAATATGAAGATCCGGCCGCCGCTCCAAGACACTTTTGCAGAAAACGCGCAGTTACATCTGTTTTTTCACGATTTTCCCGCACCGGTTGTGACGCTCCGGCGCGGTTTCTCGCGCGGCCCGGCGAGGCTCAAGCCAGCTTCATGTTCCAGAAGACCAGCACCTGGTCGGCCACCACGTCGCGCAGGGCGCTCGCATGGCCGGTGATCACCTTGTAGGAGCCGAGCGGGATGGCGAAGACTTCTTCAAACGCGATGCGCTGCATCTGCTCGACCAGCTGCATCTGCTTCGCCTGATCGGGCTCCAGGGCGAAGGCGTCGCGCAGCCGCTCCATCTCGGCGCTCTCGGCCCAGCCGATATAGCCGCGGCGGCCGCGGCCATCGACGTTCAGGTTGATGATCGGGCTCATCAGGTCGAGGTCGCTCCAGATGCCCCAGGCGATGCTCCAGCCGCCCTGCTCCACCGGATCGGGCTTGTTGCGCCGGGCCAGCAGGCTGTTCCAGTCCATGCTGTCGACCTGGACGTTCATGCCCAGCTTCTTCAGCAGCTGCTCGGTCACCGGCGCCAGCGCGCTGCCGGAGGCGAGATCGGCCGGGTGCAGGATGACCACCTTCTCATTGGCGTAGCCGCTTTCCTTCAGCAGCTTCTGGGCGGCGGCGAAATCGGGCTTCAGCACCGCGCCGACCTCGGTGGCATAGGGCGAATCGCAGGTGAAGAAGGCGTGGCACTCGCGGCTGAGGCTGTCATCGCCGATCTGGGCGGCCAGGTAGTCGGCCTGGTTGACCGCCATCATCACCGCCTGGCGGACCTTCTTGTTGTTGAAGGGCGGCTGCGCCCAGTTCAGCCGCATCAGCAGCGAATTGCCGATGCCGCGCGGCTGCAGCTTCACCTGGCGGTTGCGGCGCAGCAGCTGCATCTGGTCGGGGCCGACATTCTCCATCACCTGCACCTCGCCGGTGCCGAGCGCATTGGCGGCCGTCTGCTGATCGGAGATCTCCAGCCATTCGACACGGTCGAAGTGGACCACCTTGCCGCCGGCGAGGCCGCTGGCCGGCTCGGAGCGCGGGCGATATTCAGAAAAACGCTCATAGACCACGCGGTCGCCGGAGCGGTATTCGTTCGCCAGGAAGCGGAAGGGGCCGGAGCCCACCACCTCGGTGATCCGCTGGTCGGCCGGGATGTCGACGAGACGCTTGGGCAGGATGAAGGGGACGGGACCGCCGGGCTTGCCCAGCGTCTCCAGCACCAGCCCGTAGGGGTGCTTCAACACCAGCCGGAAGCTGCGGTCGTCGACGGCTTCCAGCGAGGCCGTGGCGTTCATCAGCCGCGTGCCCATCAGGTCGCGCCGCCACCAGCGGGTCAGCGAGGCGATGCAATCGGCCGAGGTCACCGGCGCGCCGTCATGGAACGTCAGCCCTTCGCGCAGGCGGAAGGTATAGGTCAGCCCGTCATCGGAGCGGGTCCAGTCCTGCACCATCTGCGGCTGCGGCCGCATTTGCGCATCCATGGCGAAGAGCGTGTCATAGACCAGGTAGCCATGGTTGCGGGTGATGTACGCCGTGGTCGCGAAGGGATCGAGCACGCCGAGCGTCGCATGCATCACCGCCTTCAGCACCCGCCGGTTGCCGCCGGCGCCTTGCGCCAGGGCCGGTGCCGCCAGCGGCAGGCCGGTCGCCAGGGCTGCGCCCCCTCCCAATCCGGCCTGCATCAGGCCGCGTCGCGTGGTGAGCAAAGCCATGGTTCGGTTCTCCGGCAGAGAGGGGATCAGGCAAGGCTGCGGCGCCGGGACAGCGCCAGGCAAGTCAGTTGGCGCGGCGGCGCGGATCGGGCCAGAAGGAGGTGCCGGCGCGCGCCAGCCCGCCGCCCATGCCCATGGCCACGCCATCGGCGCGCCAGCAGGCGGCGCCCGTCATGGCGGCGCCCGCGAAGCCGATGGCGCCCATGCCGCCCGCCACATGGTCGACCGGGGTGACCTGATGGCCCAGCGCGGCGAGACCGGCATGGATTTCCGGGGGAAAACCGCGCTCGACCTCGGCATCCTGGCCATGGGTGAAGACGCGGGGGGCCTCGACGGCCTCCTGCCAGGACATGCCGTGGTCGACGACGTTCAGCACGAACTGGAACACCGCCGAGGGGATGCGATGCGCCCCCGGCAGGCCGACGGCAAACAGCGGCCGCCCGTCGCGATGCCCCAGCATGGCCGAGATGCCGCTGGTGATCCGCTTGCCCGGCTGCAGCGACAGCGCGTTCCCCGGATGCGGGTCGAAGAGATACATGTAGTTGTTGGTGATGATGCCGGTGCCCGGGATCATCACCCGCGCGCCGAACAGGCTGTTGATCGTCTGGGTCGAGGTGACGATGTTGCCCGCCGCATCGGCGATGGTGACATGCGTCGTGTTGGCCGATTCATTGCTGAGGATGCGGGCGCCGAAAATCCCCGCCCGGTCGAGGGCGATCTCGGGGCGGCGCAGTTCCGCATAGGCCTTGGAGATCAGGCGCTCGACGGGGACGTCGACGAAGGCCGGGTCGGCGGTGGCCACGCGGCGGTCGGCGGCGGCGATCTTCAGCGCCTCGATCACCAGATGCAGCGTCTGCACCGTGCCGAAGCCGGAGGCGCGCAGGTCGAAGCCTTCCATCAGGTTCAGCATCTGCAGCACATGCACCCCGCCCGAGCAGGGCGGCGGCGGGCCGACCAGCGCGACCCCACGATAGGTGCCGCGGACGGGGACGCGCTCGACGGTGCGATAGGCCTCGAGATCGGCCAGGCGCATCGGCGAGCCCTGCTGCTCCAGCCAGGCCGCCACCTTTTTGCCCAATGCCCCGCCATACAGCCAGCCCGGCCCTTCGGCGGCCAGGCCCTCCAAGGTCGTGGCATAATCCGGCATGGTCAGGTGGGTGCCGGCCTTCAGCGGCTCGCCATCGGGCAAGAACATCGCGGCCATGGCGGGGTCGAGAGCCAGGTCGATGGCGCTTTCGACGATGCAGGCGGCGAGATACGGCGTCACCCGAAAACCGCGGCGGGCATGGCGGATGGCGGGTTCCAGCACCGCGGCCAGCGGCAGCGTGCCGAAGCGCTCGAGCGCCTCGCACCAGCCCTTCAGCGTGCCGGGCACCGCGATGGCCAGCGGTCCGCGGCGGTTGGCGCGGCCCTCGGTCTCCATATAGTCGGGCCAGATGTCGGAGACCGGGGTGTACTGGTCCGGCCGCGACAAGGCAGGGGCGGTGGAGAGGCTGTCGATCACCACCTCCCGCCCATCGGCCAGGCGGATCACGGCGACGCCGCCGCCGAAGAAGCCGACCATCATCGGCTCGACCACGGTGAGCGTGAACAGCGCGGCCACCGTGGCGTCGATGGCATTGCCGCCCATCGCCATCATTTCCATGGCGGCGGCGGAGGCGAGCGGGTGGTTGGTGACCGCCATGCCGCGCTCGGCGGTGACCGGCGTCTTCTCGCAGGCGAAGGGGGAGCCGGCGCGGGCGCGCCAATCATCGGTCATGGGGCGGCGATCCTGGGTCACTTCGAGTGACGCCGAGTATCGCGACGCTTTTCGCCATCGGTCCAATACGTGGCTGGACGATATTCGATAAGTCCGACGTCTTAAGGCCGCATCCGGGCGTGGCGGACGAAATTGCGGGCGGCCGGCGAGGCCTCGGTCCGGCGATGGGCCAGCGCCAGCTCGGCCAGCACCGGCGGCCCGGCCAGCGGGCGATAGGCCACCCCCGGCACCTGCACGCAGCGCAGCGACTGCGGCACCAGCGCCACCCCCAGCCCC
>NZ_CACSJM010000066.1 GCF_902706185.1 Roseomonas sp. 18066
GCCCCTATCCTCATCCCCATGGCATCCACATGGACCCCGTCCCATGGGCTATGACCGCAACGCCCCCAAGCGGGCGATCAACGTCACCATCAATGCCGACCTGCTGACCCAGGCGCGGGCCTATACCCGCAACGTCAGCGGCACGCTGGAGGCGCTGCTGGCGGCCTTTGTCGAGCAGGAGGCCGCGCGTCGCCGCGCCGAGGATGCCGCCATCGACCGCGTCGTCGACGGCGCCAACCGCTTCCAGGCCGGGCACGGTCTTCTTTCCGACGAATTCTCGACGCTCTGACCCGTGCCGCAATTCGACCTGTTCCGGAATCCCGGCCGCAACCGGGCCGGCTGGTCATCCCGCTGGTCAACCGGCGGCTCTCGGCGCCGGGGAGCATTGGCTGACCCCCGGCCTGACCGTCGCCGGTCGCAGAAACCGAGGCGTGAGACGGCCCTGGTCTCATCCGGCGCCGATCGCGCCTGAGCTGCGCGCCTGCCCAGCAAGAAGGCCGACCGCGGTGCATCTGGCCTATGTCGATTGCACCAATCTTTTCATCAAGGCGCAGAAGGCCCGCGCCGTCAGCCAGCGGCTGGCGCGCAACTCGCCCGACGTGCCTATTGGGACCATGCCAGCCGCGATCTGCGTGAGGCGGCCAGCCGCTTCCAGCCGCTCGACCCCTTCGCCGGACTCATCGATCCAGGCGAGCAGACTTGCGGACAGGCAGATGGCCTGGAAGACGATATGGGCGCATCGGTCGTAGCGCAGGGCGACAGGGCACCCATCCCCGATGCGCCGAACTTGTTCTTGATGCGGTGGCGCTGGCGGTAGAACGCCCCATCGCAGGGGACGGGGATCCTCCGGCTGTTGCCTGACGGAATGCAGAGCATGACGCCGCGGGCGATGAGCGGGGTGCGGAAGCGGCGGCTATAAGAGCTCTTGTCGTCCAGCAATTCCTGAGCACACGGCAGGTGGGGCCGCATCGGCGCGGCACCCTTCCCGCACAAGTCAGCCATGGCAACCCCTCTGGCTGCCATGGGATCACGGCCCCCTCGGGACGCGAGCTCAGGCTTATGGGTCCCGAGCCTAGCTCACGAAGAAATAGTCATGGGTCAGGCTCAACCCGGCGCCGAGGGAGGCGAACTGGATCGCCGATGCCGAGCCGCTGCCATCGACATCGTAGCTGAGCACACCGGTGGACGCGTTGTAGATGATGCGGTCCGCCGCATCCGCGGCTGCGCTTCCGACATGGAAGGCCGTCGCAGACAATTTTCCGGCTGCGCCAAGGCCCTTGAAGATGGACGCGGCAAGGTAGATCGAATCCTCGCCGGCGGTGAAATCGGCGATCGTGTCGAAATTCTTCGAGGCGCTGAGAGCCGTGTTGAAATGGAACTGATCGGCGCCGCTCCCGCCGGTCAGCGTGTCGTTCCCGGCACCCCCCTTGAGAACGTCATTGCCGCCGCCGCCGCTGAGAATGTCGTCGCCGGCGCCGCCGTCCAGGATATTGGCGCGGGAGTTGCCGGTGATGCTGTTGTTCAGGGCATTGCCAATGCCGTTGATCGTGGCGGCGCCGCTGAGGACCAGGTTCTCGATCGACTGGCTTCCGAGGTTGAATGAAACGGTGCTGCGAACTGTGTCGTTTCCGCTGCCACCAGCCTCGATCACCACGTCGCCCATGTCATCGACGATGTAATAATCGTCGCCCTTGCCGCCTCGCATGGTGTCGGCGCCAGCGCCGCCGTCGATGATGTTGTTCGCAGCATTGCCGACGATCAGGTTTGCAAGGGCATTGCCGGTGGCATTGATGGCGGCCGTTCCCATGAGCGTCAGGTTCTCGACCTCCAGCCCGGCCAGGCTGTAGCTCACGCTGGCCTTGATGGTGTCGATGCCTTCATTTGCGAGTTCGATCACCTTATCGCCGACATGGTCGACGATATAGATATCGTTGCCGCCGCGGCCAGCCATGGTGTCCGCGCCGATCCCGCCATCGAGCGTGTTGTTCTGGGCATCGCCGTTGAGGATATCGGCGAAGTTCGATCCCGTCAGGTTCTGGATATAGCCGTAAGCGTAGACATCACCTGCAGCATCGCCGGTGTTGTTGGTGGTGACCGCCAGATCCGCGGTCAGCCCGACCTTGGCGTCGATGTAGGAGGCGGTGTTGGTCCCCGAGCCGCCATTGAGCACGTCGGCACCGGCGCCCCCGATCAGCGTGTCGTTGCCCGCCCGGCCGTAGAGCACATCGTCGCCATCGCCGCCGCTGATGACATTGGCGCCGACATTGCCGCGGAGCTGGTCGGCGAAAGCGCTGCCGATGATGTTCTCGACGGCAAGGAAGCTGTCGCCGGCAGCCTCGCCGGTGTTGATCTGCGGCTTCTCGAAGTCGACCAGCACGCCAGCCGTGGCGTCGATGTAGGAGACGCTGTCGCGGCCCGATCCGCCGTTGAAATAGTCCGCCCCCAGGCCGCCGATCAGGATGTCGTCGCCGTTGCGACCATGCAGCGCGTCATCGCCGTCGAGGCCGATGAGGATATTGGCGCCGCTGTCGCCGCGCAGGCTGTCCTCGAAGCGGGAGCCTTCAATGTTCTCGATGCCTTCGAAGCTGTCGCCGGCAGCCTCGCCGCTGTTGACCGAGGGCTTCTCAAAATCGACGATCACGCGCGCTGTAGCGGAGACATAGCTGGCCGTGTCGTTTCCGTCGCCGCCGGTCAGCTGGTCGGCGCCGAGGCCACCTTCCAGAATGTCGTCCCCGGCGCCGCCGAACAGCTTGTCGTTGCCAGCTTTGCCGCTGAGCCGGTCGTTGCCGGCCCCACCGTCGAAGACATCGACCTTGCTGCCGCCGATGACGGTGTCCGCTGCCGATCCTCCATTGACCGTGCCGCCCACCCGATCGCCGACATGGATCGTTTGCGCGCGCGCGCCCGACAGGGTGACCGCCCGGCTGCCATCGATGACCAGCGCAGCGCCGCCTGCCGGCGTGCCGACATCGAGGACCGCGGCATTGCCGCTGTCGCCGATGATCAGCGCCAGCTGCCTGCCGGCAGCCTGATTGAGGATGGCGTCGCTGAACTTCAGGTTGATCGAGGCAATGGCGCTGACATCGAGCGCCTCAATGCTCTTGAAGGTGCCGAAGGTCGCGGTATTGGCGGTGATGAAGCCGCCATTCACCTTGAGGGTGTCGAAGCCGCTGCCGCCCGTCACGGGCAGGCCGCTCTCCAGCACGAACTTGGTCGCGGTGATGGTGTCGTCACCATCGCTGCCGATCACCCGGGTGATGCTGCCGGTCGCATCGATCACGCTGCCGACGCCGCGCGCCACGAACTGAACATTGTTCGCGGTGAAGTCCTTGGCCTTGAAGTTCAGCAGCTTGACCGAGCCGGCATTGCCGAGATCGATCAGCGCGTCAGCGCCCACCTGGGTGACGCTGAGCTCGGCGAAGCTGGTGAAGGCGTAGCCCTGCAGCACCAGCTTGTCGCCGCTGCTGCCGCCCTGGAAGTCGGTGATGATGTCGGTCCCGGCGAAGATATCGCGCGGGAAGAGGTCGCGCCCGCCGCCGCCGGTCAGGGTGTCGTTGCTGGAGCCGCCGATCAGCGTGTCGTTGCCGGCACCGCCGATCAGCGTGTCGCCCAGCGCGCCGCCATCCATGTAGGCGCCGTTGTCGGAGGCCGTCAGGTAGTCATCACGGCTGCCCGCCACCACATAGTCGAAGCGGATGTCATTGGCGGTGATGGTCGACTGCGGATGCACCGGGAAGACGCCGGGCGAGACCGCGCGCCATTCCGTGGCTTCGTCCGCGTCGCCGTAGCTCAGCACCATCTTGTGGATGATGACCGTGTTGTCGGCGTCGGGGCTGCCATGGAAATTGATGTCGCGGTTGGTATAGGTGACCTCGACGTAGTTGTAGTGCTCGGCGCTGAAGCTCGAGGTGATCACGCCATGCCGCACGTTCAGCATGGTGATGTCGGTGAAGTGGTTGGCGAAGGCTTCCGACAGGTACAGGCCGTAGCCGTCGCCCGACCCCTTGTTATGGGCGCCGTCGGCGGTCAGGCCGTCGCCGCTGACCTCGAAGCTGCGCTGGAACTTGAAGGGGATGGAATGCGACTGCAGGACGGTGACGTCCTTGATGGTCGAGCCGCGCACCTGGTCGAACTCGATGGTCGGGACACCGTTCCAGGCCTCGTTCTCATTCTCGAAGTAGTTCGGGTCGGCCGCAGGACCGTCGACGGTGATGGTCAGGCCGCTGACCGTCACGTTCTCCAGCAGCCGGGCTTCCTGGATATAGGTCTTGCCAGCCTCGAAGGCATAGGGAAGCGGGTGGGAGAGGGTGAGGGTATTGCCGGAGATGGCGGTGACCTCGACCATCGCCTCGCGCAGGACGTAGCGGGGCTGGTCGGTGGGCAGATCGGTCGGGTAGATCAGCCCGGTATTCCCGGTCGCCGCCAGATAGGCGTCGTCATTCGGCTGGGCGATGTAGATGACGTCGCCAACCTTGATGGTCCCGAGCGAGGTCAGGGTGATCTGCGTCGCATCGAGCGCCGTGTTGGCGGTGAGAAAGCCGCTGGTGGTGCGGATATCGTCGGAATGGACCAGCAGGGCGGCGCTGGGCGCGGTGTCCGGGATCGTCGAATGAATGATCGTCTTGCCGCTGCCCGCACCCTGCAGGGTGATGTCGCTGCGCTCGATCTCGATGATGCTGTCGAAGTAGAAATCGCCGGCCGCCAGCGTCACCACGGCGCCCGCGGGCGCGCCGTTGAGCAGGGCGGAGAGCGAGCTGGCGCTGGCGCCGACCGAGACCTTGTAGGCCAGGGCATCTTCGCCGGAGAAAATGAACTGGTCGGTCTTCAGGTCGGCCGCCGCCACGCCGGACAGGGTCAGCACGGTCCCGTTGCCGAGAGTGATGCGCGCGCCCTGCTGCGTGTCCGAGATCGACAGGTCGTCGAACTTGGTGATGCTGCCGAAGGCGCGGAGGTCGATCCGCTCCAGCCGGTCGCCCAGGTCGAAATCGGTGATGGTGGTGCTGCCGCCGCCGACCAGCATGACAAAGGTGTCGCCGCCGCCGCCGCCGGTCACCGTGTCGTTGCCGAAGCCGATGTTCAGCGTGTCTTCGCCGGGGCCGCCGTCCATGGTGTCGTTGCCGGCGCCGCCGGTCAGGATATCGGCGTCGTCGCCGCCGCTGAGCTTGTCGTCGCCGGCGCCGCCATCGAGCACATCGGTCCCGAGGCCGCCGACCAGGGTGTCGTTGCCATCCTCGCCGAAGAGCTGGTCGTTGCCGATGCCGCCGTCGAGCAGGTCGTCGCCGCCGCCGCCCTTCAGGCTGTCGTCATTCAGGTTGCCGTAGATCCGGTCGTTGCCGGACCCGCCCTGGACGAATTCCTGGCCGTCGCCGCCATTGACCAGGTTCCCCGCGCCGTCAGCTAGCTCGAAGGTCTGGATGCCGTAGTTGACGACATTGATGGGGCCGCTGCCCTCGAGCACGACATGGCCGAAGCCGTTCACCAGCTTGGTGTCGATGGTCAGCGTGTTGGCGCCGAAGGCGATGGTGAGCTGGTCGCCTTCGGCCTGGTCTACCGCCGCCACGTCGAGATGGATCTCGGTCGGGCTGGTGGCCGAGGACATGTCGATCCGCTCGATCGAGGTCAGGCCGGCAAGCCGGGTTTCGCTGATCGAGGGAGCGATGGTCGAGATACGCAGGACATCGTCGCCGGCGCCGCCATCGATGCGGTCTTCGCCGGTCAGGCGGGAGATCATGCCGGTGACCGCGAAGACATCGCGGCCGCCGGTCCCGGTCGCCGTGTCGGCGTCCTGCGTGAGGCTGAAGCGCGGCGTTGCCGTCATGATCTCGGCGGCGGTCCAGCGGCTGTCGCCCACGAAGACGAAGTGGCTGGCCGTCAGCGCCGAAGCCTGGACGCCCTTCAGCGTGATGCTGGTGCCGGCGACGGTGACGATGGTGTCTGCCCCGCTCTGCGCCAGCTGCAGGCCATTGAAGCCGGTCAGCGAGGTCAGGGCGCGGAGATCGATCTTCTCCATCGGGTCGGTGATGTCGAAGTCGGTGATGGTCACCTGCGCGCCAACGCTGACCACGAAGGTATCGGAATCGCTGCCGCCGGTCAGGGTATCCGTCCCCGAGCCACCCGCCAGCAGGTCGAGGCCGGCGCCGCCGACCAGGGTATCGTCGCCCGCCTCGCCGTGGAGGTAGTCATTGCCGAGACCGCCATCCAGCAGGTCGTCGCCGCCGCCGCCCTTCAGCCCGTCCTCGCTGGCATTGCCGGATATCCGGTCATTGCCCGATCCGCCCTGGATGAATTCCTGGCCTTCGCCGCCGGTGACCTGGTTGCCCGGCCCATCGGCGAGATCGAAGGTCTGGATGCCGTAATTGACGACCTTGATGTCGCCGCTGCCCTCCAGCACCACGCGGCCGAAGCCGTTGACCAGCTTGGTGTCGATGACGAGCGTGCTGCTGCCGAAGGCCACGGTGAGCCGGTCATCCTCGGCCTGGTCCACGGCCGCCATGTCGAGATGGATCTCGGCCGAGCCGGTGGAGGAGGCGAGGTCGATCCGCTCGATCGATTTGAGGCCGGCCAGACGGGTTTCGCTGATCGAGGGCGACGCCGCCGAGATGCGCAGGATATCGTCGCCGGCGCCGCCATCGATACGGTCGTCGCCGGTCAGGCGGGAGATCATGCCGGTGACGGCGAAGATGTCGCGGCCGCTGGTGCCCGTCGCGATATCCACCTCCGGCGTCAGGGTCATGAAGGCTTCGGCCGTCATGATCTCGGCGGCAGTCCAGCGGCTGTCGCCCGCGAAGACGAAGTGGCTGGCCTTGAGGGTGGAGGCCTGGACCCCTTGCAGGGTGATCGTGGTGCCGGCAACGGTGACCAGGGCATTGGCGCCGCTCTGCGCCAGTTGCAGGGCAGCGAAATCGGTCACGCCGGCCAAGGCGCGGAGATCGATCTTCTCCAGCGGATCGGCGATGTCGAAGTCGGTGATGGTCATCTGCGCGCCGGCGCTGACCACGAAGGTGTCGGACTCGCTGCCACCGGTCAGGGTGTCACGTCCGGCGCCACCCGCGAGCAGGTCGAAGCCGGAGCCGCCCTTCAATGTGTCGTTGCCGTTGCCGCCGTCCAGCACGTCATGGCCCGCGCCGCCATCGAGCGCATCATGGCCCGCGCCGCCGAACAGGTCGTCGTCACCGGCATTGCCCTGGATGGTGTCGTTGCCCGTGCCGCCGACGACACGGTCGTTGTACTCGCCGCCGGCGACCTTGCCGTTCACCCCGTCGGCGATCTCCACCGACTGGCCGGCGAAGTTGCGCAGGGTCACCTGACCGGTACCATCCAGGACGACGTGCCCGACGCCGCCCACCAGCGCGGTGTCGAGGCTCATGCTGTTGCTGGAGAACCGCAACGTCAGCCGCATGTCGCTGGCCTGCGTCACCGTGGCGGCATCGAGGCTCACGGAGAGGCTGGTGATGGCGGCCCGCAGGTCGATCACCTCGATCGATTGCAGCCCCTCCAGCCGCGTATAGCCCAGCGACAGCAAGGGCGAGGAAAGCTGCAACACGTCGGTGCCATTGCCGCCGATGAGGACATCGGAGCCCGCCAGCCGGGTGATGTTTGTCGCGACGTAGAAGACGTCGTCTCCATCTCCACCGACAAAATAATCGTCTTGCGGGGTCAGGTTAAAGGTCGTCACATCGATAACCCTTGGTCGGCGTTGATGGAGAGAAGTGAAGTTCTGGCCTCGATCAACCCGGTCCGTGGCGCTGTCCGGTCCGAGCTCCGGCGCAGGCCTGTCACCATGCCTTGGCAAGTCTCGGTAAAGAGCGTCATGGAGTCCCGTGCCGATGGCAGGGGCCATTGCCTGCTGCCGAGGTTTCACCGAGCTAATGGGGCCAGGATCGTGGCTGAGATATTAACCAGCGCCTCGCGTCGCAAAGCCGGTAGATCCCGGCAAGGCGTCGTGGCACCGGCCATCACAGCTTGATCTTGGCTTTAAATAGCAGATGACGGGAATTTTCGGGGAATGTCGAGATCTTACGATTTCGAAATCACAGGCGTCATGCAGCGCCTCGACTCGCCCACCCCCTAGCCCCTATCCTCATCCCCATGGCATCCACATGGACCACGTCCCATGGGCTATGACCGCAACGCCCCCAAGCGGGCGATCAACGTCACCATCAATGCCGACCTGCTGACCCAGGCGCGGGCCTATACCCGCAATGTCAACGGCACGCTGGAGGCGCTGCTGGCGGCCTTCGTCGAGCAGGAGGCTGCGCGTCGCCGCGCCGAGGATGCCGCCATCGACCGCGTCGTCGACGGCGCCAACCGCTTCCAGGCCGGGCACGGTCTTCTTTCCGATGAATTCTCGACGCTCTGACCCGTGCCGCAATTCGACCTCTTCCGGAATCCCGGCCGCAATCCGGCCATCCCCTTCGTGGTCTCGCTGCAATCGACCCGGCTGGAGCGGGCCGCCGGCCGGCTGGTCATCCCGCTGGTCGAGCCGGCGGCCCTCGGCGCCGGGGAGCATTGGCTGACCCCCGGCCTGACCGTCGCCGGCCGCCGGCTGCTGGCCAATCCCTTCGACCTGGCGACCGTCCCGCTGGCGCGGCTGGGCAGCCCGGTCGGCCGCATCGAGGACGAGGCCGATCGGGCCGCCCTGCTGCGCGCCGTCGACGAGCTGCTGAGCCAGGCCTGAAGACAGCCAAGGTCGCATCCGGCGCCGATCGCGCCTAAGCTGCGTGCCTGCCCCAGCAAGGAGGCCGCCCTCCGTGCATCTGGCCTATGTCGATTGCAGCAATCTTTTCATCGAGGCGCAGAAGGTCAGCGCCGTCAGCCATGGGCTGGCGCGCAACCTCTCCGATGCGCGCGACCGGCATGTGACCGATTTCGGCTATCGCCTCGACCTGCACCGGCTGATGGCGCTGCTGCAATGGCTGGAGCAGCCGGTGCGCGCCGTGCTGTTCGGCAGCATCACCCTGGGCAATGCCGCGCTTTGGCGCCATGCCGAGGGCGCCGGCTTCGAGGTGATGGTGGTGGAGCGCGCCTATGACGGCCGCGAGAAGCAGGTCGACACCAGCCTGGTCACCCGGCTGTGCCGCGACGCCTATGCCCAGGCGCGGCCGGACCATGACCGCATCACCCTGGTTGCCGGCGATGGCGACTACCTGCCGGCGGTGCAGCAGCTGGTGGCCGATGGCTTCGACGTGACCCTGGCCTATTGGGCCCATGCCAGCCGCGACCTGCGCGAGGCGGCCAGCCGTTTCCAGCCGCTCGACCCCTTCGTCGGCGACCTGGCGCTCAGCTAGGGCGCGTTCAGGGATCCTGGCCGGGGGCCGGCTTGTGGCCATAGACGCGCTGGTCGGCATCCGGCATGGGCAGCTCGGGGTCGCCGCCGCCGGCCTGCTCCAGATGCGACTTCAGGCTTTGCAGCGCGGCCTCCATGCCATGCGCCAGAGCCTGTTCCGGCGTCTCGCGCTCGGTCGGGTCGTTGGGGCGGACGCTGCGGGCGGTGATCAGCAGGCGCAGCACGGTCAGCTTGCCATGGTCTTCCACCTGCCACTCGCCGGCCGGGTCGAAAGACCAGCGCAGCCGGCCGGCGGCGGCATCGCCGTCCAGCCCGGCGCGCGGCAGCGAGGTCTCGTCGCGGCGCAGCTGCGGCAGCCACACCTGCATGTTCTCGGCCTTCGCCAAATAGGCGAAGACTGCGGCGGCCGGGCGGGCGATGGTGATGTGCTGCTCCATGCCAAAGCCAACGTTTTTTCGGCCTTTTGGTTGCCGGGGCCGCCGCCCATCATGCGGCGATGAATGACCGGGCGTTGCGTTACTTTCTGGCCGTCGTGCGGGCCGGCTCGATCCGGGCGGCGGCGGCGGCGCTGCATGTGGCGCCCTCGGCGGTCAGCCGCCAGGTCGCCGAGCTCGAGGCCGAGGCCGGCCAGCCGCTGCTGGAGCGCCTGCCGCGCGGCGTGCAGCCGACCGAGGCCGGCCAGGCCGTGGCCCTGCACGCCCAGCGCCGCGAGGAGGAGGGCGCTGCGCTGCGCGACCACCTGCGCCGGCTGCGCGGCGGGCTGGAGGGCACCATCCGCCTCTGCTGCGGCGACGGTTTTCTGGCCGATCTTCTGGAACGCGGGCTGGCCGGGTTTTCGGCGCAGCATCCGGGCCTGCGCTTCGTCGTGGTCCCCGGCGGCACTGACCGCATCCAGGCCGCCGTCGCCGAGGGCGAGGCGGAGCTCGGCCTCGCCTACAACCCGCCGGCGCATCCGCTGCTGCAGAGCCTGGCCCGCGCCCGGCAGCCGCTGGTGGCGCTCGTGCCGCCGGACCACCCGCATGGCGACGGCCCGCTGCGCCTGGCCGACCTGGCGGCCGAGCCGGCGGCGCTGCTCTCCACCGGCCATGGCATCCGCCACCTGCTGGCGCGTGCCGAGGCCGATGGCGGCTTTCGCCTGACGCCGCGGCTGGAGACCGGCTCGGTCGAGCTGCTGCGCCGCTTTGTCCTGGCCGGGATGGGGGTGACCTTCCTGCCGGAATTCGCCGCCAGCGGCGAGCTGGCGGCCGGCCGGCTGCGCGCCATCCCGCTGGCCGATCCGGTGCTGGCCGAGGCCAGCGCGCATCTGCTGCACCGCGCCGGCCGGCGCCTGCCCGAAGGTTCTTTGCTATTGTCGCGCTGGCTGGCCGAGAACTTGGCCGCGCTGCGCCATTGAAAAGGGGGCCGACCGGCCCCCCTTCAGATCAGGTCAGGACGCTGCCCGCCGCGGCTGGGCGGCCAGCCGGTGATAGGCGGCGGCGATGGTGTCGGCGCGGTGGTCGAAGGTGTGGTTGTCGAGCACGATCTTGCGCGCCCGCGCCACCTTCTCGGCCCGGGCCTCGGGGTTCGACAGGTAGAAAGCGATCTTGCGCTTCAGCTCGTCGGCGTCGCGCGCCACCTCGACGGCGTCGCCGAAGACCTCCGACAGGCCGCGCACCGCATCGGTGATGATGAAGGCGCCGGCGGCCGAGGCGTCGAACAGCCGGTTCGACAGGAAGCCGAAGTCGCGCATCGTGTCCCAATGGTCGTTCAGCAGCACGCCGCAGGAGCCGTACCACTGGTGCAGCTCGGCGTTGGAGATGAAGCGGCCGCGGATGAAGCGCTCCGGGATCACGCCTTCCCAAAGCGAGCCGAAGACGGCGACATCGATCCCTGCATCGACGCACCATTTTACCAGCGTCCGGTACTCTTTCCGCGAGTTCCCGACGAAGAGCGGCGTCTGCTCGAGCGGCAGCGGCTCCTCCGGCGGGTGGAAGACGCTGGCATCGGTCGCCTGGTGCAGCGGGCTGACCGGCGCCCGGGTCTGCGGCGCCAGGATCTTGGCGTAGATGTCGGAGGCCACGAAGATGTGGTCGTAATCATCCATCTCGCCATCGGCGACGCGGTCCGGATGGCTGATCTGCCACATCAGGTTCACCGCCTGCGGATCGACCCGGTAGCGATGCCGGCCACGCAGCGCCAGCGCCACGTCGTCGCCGCGCCGCTCCCACTCGTCCTGGCAGTCGACCCGCACCACCCAGCCGCGCTTCTGCAGCGCAGCGCCCAGCTGGCGGGCGAAGTGGTAGTCGCCCCATTCATTGGCGACGCGGATATTCGGCGCCGAGATCTTGATCGCCATGCTGATCGGCCGGTCCTGCGGCCGCAGCCGCAGGATGGCGGGCGCTGCCGGCGGCAGGATGGCGGGGCTCGCCTCCAGGTGGCCGGCCGCGCCGATGATGCCGACATGCAGGATGCGGTGGCCGGCCGGGCGCTCGCCGCCATTCAGCAGCAGCACGAAGCGGCGGCGGGCCGGGTTGGCCGGGTCGGGCTGCGCCACGGCCAGGGCCACCGTCTCGTCGCCCATCACGGCGGCCAGCGTCACCGGCGCCTCGGGGGCGGCGGGGTCGAGCTCGACGAAGCCGGCGACCAGCTGGTCGGCGACATGGTCGATGCCGCCGCGGGCGGCCGTCGCGCGGAAGCGGAAGGGGCTGCCGGGCAGGTCCTCGCCGCTGGCGGCGGTGACGCGCAGGCTGTGCTCGGCGCCGTCCAGCAGCGCCGCGGGCAGCGCCAGGCGGAAGCCGCAGCGGTCGTTCAGCGGCGGGTTGCGGATGAACTGCCGCTGCCGGTCGGCGACCGCCGTGGCGAGCTTGGTGCCGTCGGCGTCCAGCAGCGAGACCGTGCTGTCGGGCGCGGCCCAGCCGCTGACCACATGGCCCAGCACCGGATCGAGCCCGGCCTGCGCCAGGAAATCGGCCTGATCGATGTTCACGATGCGCGCTCCTTAGCGACCGAGGGTCACGGCGAAGGCGAGCTTCAGCCGGTCTTCCATCGCCTTGCGGCGGTGCAGATGCTCGAATTGCCGGCGGCCGCGGCGGGTGACGCGGGCGGCGCCGTTCGGGTCGGCGATCACCTGCGACACCCGGGCCAGGAAGCGCGGCGCGTCGTCATGCTGGGCAGCGAAGACGCTGCGGCTGTCGAGCCAGCCCTGGTAGGTCGGGTCGGGCACTGCCACCACCGGCACCTCCGCCGCCAGGGCGGTGATGCCGAGGCTGAGGCAGAGCATGCGGTTGCGCGCGCTGGGCGCCGCCAGCGCCAAAGCCCGGCAGCCGCGCAGCGCCGCCAGCAGCGCGGCCTCGCCGATTTCCAGCGGCTGGCTGTGGCCACCGCTGGCCAGGCTGGCGCTGTAGCGGCCATCGGATGCCAGGCTGACCAGCAGCCCGGTGTCGCCGCCGCGGCTGCGGGCGGCCAGCGCCATGGCCCAGTCGTATCGCGCCTCCTCGGCCGCCAGCACGGCGATGCGGGCGCCGGCGGGGGCCGTGTCCAGCGCCGCGATGCCGGTCTCGGCCGGCAGGCTGTCGACATCGGCGATCTGCAGCGCGCCGATGGCGATGCCGGTGCTGGTGCCGGCCGGGCGCAGCAGGGCGACCTCGCCCTCCTGCACCAGCCGCAGCAGCGGGATGTCGCCGAGGCCGGCGACGAAGCTGTCGCTGGCGCCCTCGGGCAGCACCACGGCCTCGCCGGAGAGCAGGGGGCGGGGATCGTCGCCGGGCGCCAGCCACAGCAGATGCGTGGCCTGGGCCAGGCCGCTGCGGGCGACGAAACTGCGCAGCGCCGGCAGGTCGGGCAACAGCAGGCGGATGCTGGCGCTGTCCTCCAGCAGCCCGGCCAGGCTGACGATGGCCTGGGCGCCTTCCAGCGTGTCGCCGCCGAGCAGGGTCAGGCTCAGCCCGGCGCGGCCCTCGGGCAGCAGCGACAGCGGCGAGGCCAGCCGGTCCAGCGCATCCTGGCCGACGATGGCGTTGAAGTCGGTATGCGCCTGCAGGTCGGTGACCTGGCCCCAGGCGACATTGCGGCGGTAGAAGGCGGTGGTGACCGGCATGCCGAGCGGCGTGACCAGCCGGCCATACTTCAGCATCAGGTCCCAGTCCTGCACCCGGCCCAGGCTTTCGTTGAAGCCGCCAAGCAGGTCGAAGACCGCGCGCTCCATGCAGATGGTGTTGAGGTCGATGTAGTTGCGGCGCAGCAGCGCCTGGTAGTCGAAGCCGGTGAATTTCAGCTCGGCGGCGCCGAGGCGGGCGCCCTTCATCTCGGTATCGATATAGCCGCTATAGACCACCGCCTGGCCCGAATGCTGCAGCCCGGCGACCGAGGCCTGGATGAACAGCGGGTGCCAGAGATTGTCGGAATCGAGGAAGGTGATGTAGCGGCCACGCGAGAACTTCATGCCGAAGTTGCGGGCGATGGCGCCGTTCGACTTCTCCAGCGTCAGGAAGCGGATGCGCGGGTCGTCGAAGCCCTTGACCACGAAGGCGGTCTTGTCGGTGCTGCCGTCGTCGCAGATCAGCAGCTCCCAGTTCTTCCACGACTGGTCGAGCACCGACTGGATCGCCTCGGCGATCAGGAAGCCGCGGTTGAAGGTCGGCATGATGATGCTGACCAGCGGCTCCTCGGCGACCGGGCGGTCGAGCAGCCACTGCGTCAGCTCGGTCTCGTGCTTGGTCAGGGCGGCGGACAGCTTGCGGGCGCGCTCGGCATCGGCCAGGCCGATATCCTCCAGCAGGCGCTGGATGTAGCTGTCGTAGAGCAGGCCCTTGCGGCCGCGCGCCTGGGCCAGCGCCGCATAGGTGCGGGCCTGGCTCGGCGGCGGGGCCGGGGGGACGGGTTCCGGCGCCCGGGCCAGGCTGTCCAGCCAGGCTTCGACCGCGGCCAGGGCGTTCTCCGCCTCGATCCCCTGCGCGCTGGCCCAGCCGCGCGGGTCGAAGCCCGGATTGGGCCAGCGCCAGGCGCCGGAGCCCTCGGTCAGCCAATGGTCGAAGGCCGGGCGGCCCTTGCCCTCCACCGCATATTCGCGGCGGTACCAGGCCTCGTTGAACCAGGCATTCGGGCTCCAGCCCAGCGCCGCGCCCTGGCTGACCCAATGGTCGAAGGCCGAGACGGCGAGGCCGGCCGCGAGCTCGGCCGCGGCCTGCGGATAGGCCAGCAGGTACCAGGCCTCGTCGAACAGCCGCTTGCCGCCGGCGGCGACGAAGGCGTCCAGCGTCGAGGCCGCCGCCGGCTCGGCCGCGGCCGGGCGGGCCGCCTGGCTCTGCAGCCGCCAGCGCCGGGCGCCGGCATGGTCGGCGGTGACGGCGAAGCCGGCCAGCACCTCGCCGCCAGCGGTGCGCAGCTCGACCTGCGCCGCCTGGGGCAGGACGAACAGAAAGCCGTGCCGCTGGCCGTCGAGCTCGGCGCGCGGCCGGTCGGCGCGGAGCTGGCCGAAGCTGCGACCGTCCAGCCAGAGCTCCAGCGTCACCGGGCGGCCCGGGGCGTCGCGGTCCAGCGCCCAGCCGGTGATGCGGTCCGAGCGGCCGGGATCGACCTGCAGGAAGTAGCGGCCCTGCACCTGGCGCACCGGCAGCTCGCCGCCGGCCAGCTGGTAGCCACCCTTGATGCGGGCCGAGACGAAATGCAGATGCCCATCCTGCAGCGCCGGCGGCAGCGGCAGCTGGAAGGCGCAGCGGCCATCATTATAGGCCGGGCCTGTCAGCACCGGATGCAGCGCCTCGGCCAGCAGCTCGGCGATCACGGCGCCATCGGCCAGGATCTCGACGGCGACTGGCCCGGGCTGGTTGCGGTCCACCGCCCAGCCGACCAGCTGGCCATCGGCGCCGAGCTGCAGCATGCCCTCCTGCGCAGTGTCGAGGCGCACCGCCAGCGGCCCGCCAAGCAGCGTGCCGCTGGCGGCGAAGCGGACCGCGACGCTGTGCTCAGCGCCGTCGGACAGGTTGTGCGGCAGCGTCATGCTGAAGCTGCCC
Organism: Roseomonas sp. 18066; assembly: GCF_902706185.1. GTDB lineage: Bacteria > Pseudomonadota > Alphaproteobacteria > Acetobacterales > Acetobacteraceae > Pseudoroseomonas. The sequence continues at coordinate 15,277 of NZ_CACSJM010000066.1, forward strand.
GGCGGGCTGTCCTCCAGCGCCAGGTCGCTGGTCATCGGCTCGGCCAGCAGGATGGCGTTCACCGCGCCATCCACCACCAGCTCCAGCGAGACCGAGGCCTGCGGGTCGCCCGCGTCCCAGGCCAGGCCCTGCACCGCCAGCCCGTCGCGCAGCAGCACGCCGCGCTCCTCGCCCGCCTCGGCCGGGCCGGCTTCGGGCAGGGCGGAGGTCAGGTCCTTCAGCAGCTTGAGCCGGGTCGACGCCTTGCCCAGGGTCAGCGGCCGGCGGCCCAGGCGCGACAGGCGCAGGTCGGCGACCTCGAGGCTGCTCTCGGCCGGCATGTCGAAGACCAGGTGGAAAAGCTCGCCCGGCTCGGCGGCGGCCAGCTGCAGCAGCAGGTCGCGCTGCTGCCAGGCGATGTCGCCGTCGAAGCGCAGCGGCTCGGCCATGGCGGGCTTCTTGCCGTTCTTGCTGCCGTCGCAGACCATCAGCCGGGCGCTGACCGGCAGGGCGCCGCCGGCACGCGGCCGGCCAAGCCAGCGCAGATGCAGCAGGTCGCCAGGCGCGCAGCCATCCAGCGAGAAGGACAGGCAGAAGCGGACGTAGTTGCCGGGCTCGCTGACCGTGCAGCGCAAGGCGCCGACAGGCCAGGCCTGGCCCTCGGGCTGCCAGGTCTCGACGCGGAACTGCGCCGGATGGTCACCAGCGCGGGATTCCAGATGGACGTCGGGGATGATGTCGGCGCGGTTGCTGTAGTTCTTCTCGGAAACCGAGACAGGGTTCTCGAGAAATTCCGGTGAAATCCGATGAAAATCCAGGGCGGGCTTGGCGAGGCCATGGACCGCGCGGAGGGATACTTCGCTCATCGTGCCAAATCCACCGTAGATGCTCTCCGGCAGGTTAGGGGAAAGTTCGCATATGGGCAAATTGGGCATGGAAAATAACATCATTTGAAGAAAAGAAAATTCTCGCGAAATTCTTGATTTTGCGCGGAACAAGTAGATTGACCATCTATCAATGTTTTCTAAAAATTATTTATAGTATTGTCACATCAATATTGACCCTTTTGAGGTCGACAATTATCGGTTGGACGCTGCGACGAGATCGAAAAAACAGCGGGGGCTAGCAATCACGCGCGAGCGAGGTCCGCTTGAAAATGCTTCCGCTACGGATTTCCTGGAGAACTCAAGTCTATCCCCTCCTTGCCGCCTCCTGGCGTCGGGCACTATCCTGGCTTCTCTGGCGCCCGGCCAACCGTATGCTGGAGAGAAGCATGGTTTTTATTGTAAAAAGTGGTTGCGTCAGGGGTGACGATTTTCTTGTTGACGTTACTGGGCCGATCCAGGATCTGCAGCGCCTTATCCTGCGTTTCGAAGCGGGGCAAACGCGCTTCGACCTGCATGTCGATCTTGCCGAACCACCGGCCACCCTGAGAATCACGACCGGTGTGAACGGTGATGCAGGCGACGGCAGCCTGCACCTCGCTTTGCCCATCGAGCAGGTTCCTCAAGCATTTACAAAACTGTCGGTCCTGGTCCCGAGTGGCGAGAAGTATCGGAAAATTCCATCTGAGCCTGGAAGCTTCTTCCTGAAAAACCTCTACGCGGAAACGGCCGAGGAATTTGCCAGCCATTTCTACCGCAACCGGCATCGGGTGAAAGACAAGGAAACGCTCGCCTTTGCGGCGGAGCAGATCCTCCGCCATTACACCCTCGATCCCGCGCATCGCGCTGTCTGCCTGGTCATTTTCTGCTACCGCGCTATCGATTTCGCATCGCGGCCGATGGCGGAGCGTGCCCTTCGCTACGCGGAGACGATTGAAGCCGAGCTTCCGAAGCTGCCCGTCGATGGCAATGTCCGCAGCGACCGTCACCATCTGACCATGTCGGTCAATCTGGCGCTGTGGCATCTTCATCTCTTCATGGAAGACGGGACCGCGCTGCTGCGGCGCTTGCAGTCGGGATACAAGTACATGACGTCGGTCGAGGAACCCTGGGCGGTCATGGCTTTCAACAGCTGCCGCACCTGCCTGCTCCTGGGCTATTTTCTGGAGCGCATGGGCGATCCCGGCAAGGCGCGCGGCTTGTTCCGAAAGAACCTCGACTTCTACAAGAAGGCGATGCAGCGCGCCGAGCGCTTCTCGACGCATTTTCTTGAGATGGTGCAGGCGCACCATGCGGTCTATCTGTCGCTGCTATCGGTGGAAAAAATCCGCGATGGGGAAGGCCAGATCGACTTGGATACGTTGTTCGACGCTGTCTCGCGCACCAAGGATGGCGAGGTCGGCGACAGCATGAAGCAGAAGCTGGGTCGCCTGCTGGACGCCGCCCACGCGCCGCGGCCCAGCCTGGCAGGCGCGGAAGGCTGAGCTAGAGCGTGACGGCTTGAGGTGGAATCACCGAAAAGCCTGAATCACGCGATCGAACAAAACCCCAGAGCATGCTGTCTTCGTCTATCCGAAGACAGCATGCTCTAGCCGCTCACCCAGACCCGCATCCGCCGTGCGGCCGCCTCGGCTCGCGGCGTCGTCTCCGGCGCTTCCCCCGCACCGAACCGCGCCAGTTCCTGTTGGAAGGCGATCGGCATGGCGCCGAGGTCGAGCACCGGCAGCGGCCATGCGGCCTCGCCCGGCTGCGACAGCGCCAGCGCCGCGCGGGTTGTGCGCGGCCAGGCCTCGACCCGCCCGGGGGGCGGCGGTGTCGCGCTGCAGAACAGGCAGGCGAGACCCTGGGCCGCGGCATGGGCCAGCACCTGCTGCGCCAGCCCGCTGTCCAGCCGGTCGGCCAGCAGCACCAGCCCGGCGGTGCCTTCGGCCAGGGCGAGCTCGCTGTCCAGCGAGGCCACCGCGTGGAACAGCACCGGGGACGCCGCGATGTTGCGCAGCGCCGGCGGCAGCGGCCCGCGGCGGCCGCGCAGGTCCCACAGCAGCCAGGTCTGCGGCGGCCGATAGGGCTCGGCGAAGGCCAAGCGGCGATGCGCCACCTCGCGATAGAGCAGGTCGTAGTCGCGCGCCATGGCGCGGATGTTGCGGGCGCCGGCGGCCTCGCTGGCCTGCCAGGACCGCAATTCTTCCAGCCGCCGGTCGACGCCGGCCAGGTCAGCCGCCGCCGTCAGCACCGCTTCCAGCAAAGCGGAAGGCTCGCGCGTCTCGAACAGCCAGCCGCCGCCCTGGGCGCGGATGCGCTCGCCGACCGCGCCCAGGTCCAGCGCGAAGACCGGCAGCCCCGCCGCCCAGAGCTCTGTCAGCGTGTGGCAATAGGTCTCGGGCCAGATCGACAGCACGGCGCCGAACTGCACGTCGAGCGTCTCGACACGGTCCAAAAATTCGTCGCGGGCGTAGCGGCCGTGCAGCATCAGGCCGGGCGCCTCGCGCAGCGCGCCGGCATCGCCCAGGATATGGAACTCGAGGCGGCGGCCCTGGTCCAGCGCCACCATCGCCTCGATCAGCCTGGCGCCCTTGGCGGCCGAGATATTCCCCGGCACCAGGATCCGCGCCACGCCATCGGCCGGCGCCGCCGCGCGGGGGGCGGGGGCCAGGAAGCTTTCGAAGCTGCGGCCATGCGCCAGGACCCGGAAGTCGCGCTCGGCCAGCGCCGGATAGGAGGCCGTGATCACCTCCCGCGCATGGGCCGAGGTGGTGACGAAGGCGTCGCAGGCCGCCAGCGCCGGCCGGATCATCTCCCGCCAGCGATGGACGAAGTTGTTGCGCAGCGGCGGGACCTGGTCGGCCGGCCAGAGCTCGGCGCGGCATTCGGCCTCGCCCTGGGTGCAGACGCCGCCGCAATGGCGCATCTCGCCATCCAGCAGCTTGATGGTCGGGCAGACGATGTAGAAGTCGTGCAGCGACAGCACCACGGGGATGCCGAGCGCGCGCGCCACCTCCGGCAGGCCGAGGCCATGCCAGGCCAGGTGGCGGATATGCAGCAGCTCGATCGCGTGCAGCAGCAGCCATCCGGCGATGATGGCGTCGTATTGCGCGCTGCGGTGGACGGCCATCTGGATCGGCGCGTCCAGCGCGCGCTGCTCGACCGGCTGCAGGATGCCGTCGATCAGGCGCTGCAGGGTCAGCTGCTGGCCGTTGCAGACCAGCAGCCAGGGCTCGTAGCGATCCTCCAGCCCCAGCATCAGGTCCATGTTGGTCTGCGGCGTGCCGCCGGATTCCGTCGAGATGACGAACAGCACCCGCGGCCGCGGCGCCGTGGCGCCCTGGAAGGCCAGCCGCACCCGCCAGCGCATCGCCAGCTGCCGCGGATCCTTCTGGAAGACGCCGATCAGCGGCTTGTATTCGGGGAAGCGGGCGTCGAGCCGGGCGCGGCCCTCGCGCAGCAGATTGGTCCGCGCCGCGCCGAAGCTGGCCGATTGCCGGTGCAGGACGTAGGTGCGGTCGTCGACCACATGCTGCCAGCCGGCGCGCAGCGCCCGCATGCAGAGGTCGTTCTCCTCGCCATAGCCGCGCGGGAAGGCCTCGACATCGAGCACGCCGACCGCGTCCAGAGCGTCGCGCCGCAGAAACAGACAAAAACCGTGGCCGGTCGGCACTTCCGGATAGGCGGCGCGCGCCGCCTGGGTCACCAGCCGCCCGATATCCACGGTCGACAGCCCGCGCGGCAGGACATTCGCGCCCCCGAGCCTGGGCGCCGAGAAAGCGCCCGCATTGTCCGACAGCGGCGAGGCGCTGGCGGTGCGTGGGCTGGCATAGGCGGCGGCCGTCAGCCCTTCCAGCCAGCGCGGCGGCAGCAGCGTGTCGGAATTCAGCAGCACCACGTCGCGACGGCCCGCGGCCTCGATGCCGCGGTTGCAGGTGCCGGTGAAGCCGAGGTTCTTTTCATTCCGCAGCACGCGGATGTTGCGGCGGCCCTCATAGGGCGCCAGCACCTCGGCGACGCGGGGGTCGGGGCTGGCATCGTCAATCAGAAGCAGCTCGGCATCGCCGCCGGTCTCGGCGACCAGGGTTCTGAGGCAGGCGGCCAGGTCGTCCGGCGCGTTGTAGATGGGGATGACGATGGCGACCTGCGGCCGGCGGGTGGCGAGGCTTTGCCAGGGCCCTTCGGCGCGCCCGCGCGTGGCGGGCAGCGGCGGCAGCTCCAGCGGCTCGCCGGGCAGGGGGGAACGCTCGCCGGCGATGCGGGCGGTGACGGTCAGCGGGCCGCCATCGCGCGGCTGGCTGGCGATCGGGAAGACGAAGCCGCCCTGGCCGTTGGTGGTGCCGCGGTCCTGCAGGTCCTTGCGGTGCCGCGCCGCCGGGATGGTGTCGTAGATCACCCCGTCCAGCAGGATCTCGACCGCCGGCACCGCCCAGCGCGGCTCGCGGAAGGCGGCCCAGCCGCGCACCGCGCCCTCGTGGAAGGTCTCGAGCCGGCCGAGCGAGACCGGGGCGAAGCTCGCCTCCTTCTCGGCGACCTTCCTGCCGGAGCTCTCCAGCACCAGGCGCATCGCGGCGCCGGGCTTGAAGGGCTGCGCCTCGGCGACCGCGCGCGCCAGGGCGACGGCGGTGATGGCGAAGCCATGCGGCCGGTCGGGACGCGGCTGGCCGCCGGTCAGGTCGGGGCGGGTGATGGTCGGCGTCACGGCCAGGCGGGTGCCGTCGGGCAGGATGACCGCGGCCTCGCCGGTGCCGTGCCACAGCGCCGGGTCGATCAGCCAGCCGGAGATGCTGGCCTGGCCCACCGCCTCCAGCGCGCCCTGCGGCGCGAAGGGGGCCCAGCGATCGGCGGTGATCGCGACCTCGCCCTCGACGACCAGGCTGAGCGGCGCGGCGGGCGGCGTGGCGCCGGCCCAGGGGAAATCCTCGCGGAAGGCCAGGAAGCGCGGGCCCTCCTCCTTGTCCGGCAGGTCGCGGCGGGGAAACCAGTGGCCGATCGGAAAGCTGTCGGCGCCAGCCTGCAGCAGGATGCGCGCCGGCCAGTCGCGGTCGCGCGGCAGCGCCAGCCAGCCCGAGATCATCAGGAAGCCGCTGCCGAAAGCCATGCTGTCGATGGCCGCCTTGAAGGCCATGCCGCGTCCCTGCCGTTCTGGCCCGCCATTCACGTCCGTCGCGGCGGCCACCGGGCAGGACAGCCGCCGCGGCCCGGCCGGCCCTTATCGGGCCGCCCGGGCAAGCTGGGCACGCCTCAGGGGCGGCCGATCGAGGAATAGTCGAAGCCGGTCTCGCGCATCGCCTCGGGGTCCCAGACATTGCGCAGGTCACAGACGACCTTGCCCGTCATGGCGGCCTTGAGCTTCTCCGGCGACAGGGCGCGGAACTCGTTCCACTCGGTGATCAGCACCAGGGCCTCGGCACCGCGGGCGGCGTCCAGCGCGTTCTCGGCCCAATGCACGCCGGCCGGCAGCGACTGCTTGCCATGGGCGGGCTGCGGGTCATAGGCGCGCACCGTGGCGCCAGCGGCGATCAGCGCCGGCAGGATGACCAGCGACGGCGCGTCGCGCATGTCGTCGGTCTCCGGCTTGAAGGTCACGCCGAGCACGGCGATGGTCTTGCCGGCGACCGAGCCACCGCAGGCGGCGATGACGCGCTCGGCCATCTGTGCCTTGCGGGCCTCGTTGGCGGCGATGGTCTGCTCGACGATGGTCGCCGGCGCGCCCAGCTCCTGCGCGGTGCGGGCCAGGGCCAGCGTGTCCTTCGGGAAGCAGGAGCCGCCATAGCCGGGGCCGGCATGCAGGAATTTTCTTCCAATTCGCCCGTCGAGGCCCATGCCGCGGGCGACATCGTGGACGTTGGCGCCGGCCTTCTCGCAGAGATCGGCCATCTGGTTGATGAAGGTGATCTTCACCGCCAGGAAGGCGTTCGCCGCATACTTGATCAGCTCGGCGGTCTCGAGCGCGGTGGCCAGCACCGGCGTCTCGATCAGGTAGAGCGGGCGGTAGAGCTTCTTCAGCACGGTCAGCGCGCGCTCGGAATCGACGCCGACGACGACGCGATCAGGGCGCATGAAATCGCCGATCGCATTGCCTTCGCGCAGGAATTCCGGGTTCGAGGCGACCTCGATCGCCAGGTCCGGCCGCGCCTTGCGGACGATTTCCTTGACCTTGCGGCCAGTGCCGACGGGCACGGTCGACTTGGTGACGAGGACGATCGGCCCCTCGGCAGCGAGAGCGACCTGCTCGGCGGCGGCGAAGACGTAGGAAAGATCGGCATGCCCATCGCCGCGCCGGGTCGGGGTGCCGACGGCCAGAAAAACCGCCTCGGCGCCGCGGACGGCTTCCTTCAGGTCGGTGGTGAAGGTCAGCCGGCCCTCGGCCACGTTCTCGGCCACCAGCTTGTCGAGGCCGGGCTCATAGATGGGGATGCGGCCCTCGCGCAGCGCCTCGATCTTGCTGATCTCGGTGTCGACGACGCAGACATCGGTGCCGAACTCGGCGAAGCAGGCTCCGGAGACGAGGCCGACATAGCCGGCCCCGATCATGGCAATCTTCACGAGGCAGCTCCAGGCAGGCTCTTGGGATGGGGAACGCTCGACGGCTCATTGGCCAGGCGCAGCAGATGCTGGCCATAGGAGGTCTTGGCGAAGAGCTTGCCGCGAACGCGCAGCTGCTCGACGTCGATGAAGCCGTTGAGGAAGGCAATCTCTTCCAGGCAGGCGATCGGCAGGCCCTGGCGCTGCTGGATGGCGCGGACAAACTCGCCGGCATCGAGCAGCGAGTCATGCGTGCCGGTATCCAGCCAGGCATAGCCGCGGCCGAGCTGCTCGACCCGCAGCTTGCCGGCGGCCAGATAGGCCAGGTTGACGTCGGTGATCTCCAGCTCGCCGCGCGGCGAGGGCTTCACCTGCGCCGCGATGTCGACGACGCTGTTGTCGTAGAAATAGAGGCCGGTCACCGCCCAGTTGGAGCGCGGCTCGGCCGGCTTCTCGACGATGGACAGCGCCTTCCCCTCGGCGTCGAACTCCACCACGCCGTAGCGATGCGGGTCCTCGACATGATAGGCGAAGACGGTCGCGCCCTCGGGCCGGGCGCGCGCCGCCTGCATGATGTCGGACAGGTTGGCGCCGTAGAAGATGTTGTCGCCCAGCACCAGGGCCACCGAATCATCGCCGATGAAGTCGCGGCCGATCAGGAAGGCCTGGGCCAGGCCCTCGGGCTTCGGCTGCTCGGCATAGACGAAGGTGATGCCGTACTGGCTGCCGTCGCCCAGCAGCTTCTCATACATCGGCATGAATTCGGGCGAGGTGATGATCAGGATCTCGCGGATGCCGGCCAGCATCAGCACCGAGATCGGATAATAGACCATCGGCTTGTCATAGACCGGCAGCAGCTGCTTGTTCACCGCGAGGGTCGCGGGATGCAGCCGGGTGCCGGAACCGCCGGCCAGAACAATACCCTTCATCGAATGGTTTCCTGCAGCGGGGGGCCAATCAGCGTGGTCAAGGTCTCGTCCAGGCGGGCGCGCCAGTCGCCGGCGGGAATGCCGTGCACCGCCTGCAGATGGCCGCAGTCGAGCCGGCCATCGGCGGGGCGCATCGCCCGGGTCGGGTAGTCGGCGGTGCCGATCGCCTTGAGCGTGGGCACCTTGTGGCCGCGGGCCGCGGCGCCGGCGAAGATCGCCTCGGCGAAGCCGTGCCAGGTGGTGTGCGGCGCGCCGGTCAGGTGGAACAGGCCGAAGCGCGGGTCGCCGGCCTCGGCCTTCACCAGATGCGGCGCCATGACGCGGACCGCCTCGGCCAGGTCGGCGGCGAAGGTCGGCGCGCCATGCTGGTCGGCGACGACGCCCACCTCGTCGCGGGTCACGGCCAGCCGCAGCATGGTCTTGACGAAATTATTGCCGTCGGCCGAGCAGACCCAGGCGGTGCGCAGGATGACGCTGCGCGGATTGGCGGCCATGACGGCGCGCTCGCCCTGCAGCTTGGACAGGCCATAGACGCCCTGCGGCCCCGGCGCGTCGGTCTCGCGATAGGGCGCGCCGCCCAGGCCGGAGAAGACATAGTCGGTCGAGTAATGCACGAAGGGGGCGCCGATGGCGGCAGCCTCGGCGGCCAGCCAGGCCGCGCCGTCGCGGTTGACCGCGAAGGCGAGCGCAGTGTCGTCCTCGGCCTTGTCGACGGCGGTATAGGCGGCGGCGTTGATCACCAGCTCCGGCCGGGCGGCGGCGACGGCGGCGGCCAGGCTCTCGCGCGAGGTCAGGTCGAGCTCCGGCGGCTCGAGCGCGGTGATCGCATGCCCCTCTGGCTCGAGCGCGCGCAGCAGGGCGCAGGCGACCTGGCCGATGCGCCCGGCGATCAGGATGCGCATCAGCCGGCGGCCTTCGCGGCGGGCAGCAGGCCGAGGCGCTCGCCGCTATAGACGCGCTCGCGCAGCGGCTGCCACCACCAGTCATTCTCCAGATACCAGGCGATGGTCTTCTCGAGGCCGGTGCCGAAGGTCTCCGACGGCTCCCAGCCGAGCTCAGCCTTCAGCTTGCTGGCATCGATGGCATAGCGCGCGTCATGGCCGGGGCGGTCGGTGACGAAGCTGATCAGCCGGCGGCGCGGGCCGGCCGGGTCGGGGCGCAGCCGGTCCAGCGTGTCGCAGATGGCTTCCACCACCTCGATGTTCCGCCGCTCGGAATTGCCGCCGACATTGTAGGTCTGGCCCGGCTTGCCCCGCTGCAGCACGGCGATCAGCGCGGTGACATGGTCGTCGACGAAGAGCCAGTCGCGCACATTCTCGCCGCGGCCGTAGACCGGCAGCGGCTTGCCATCCAGCGCGTTCAGGATGGTCAGCGGGATCAGCTTCTCGGGGAAATGGTAGGGCCCGTAATTGTTCGAGCAGTTGGTCATCAGCGTCGGCAGGCCATAGGTCTCGTGCCAGGCGGCGACCAGATGGTCCGACCCCGCCTTGGTCGCCGAATAGGGCGAGCGCGGCGAATAGGGGGTGGTCTCGGTGAAATAGCCGGTGGCCCCAAGTGAGCCGAAGACCTCGTCTGTCGAGATATGCAGGAAGCGGAATTTTTCCTTCGCCGCCGCATCCAGGCCCAGCCAATAGGCCCGGGTGGCTTCCAGCAGCACGAAGGTGCCGACCAGGTTGGTCTGCACGAAGGGCGCGGCGCCGGCGATCGAGCGGTCGACATGGCTCTCGGCGGCCAGGTGCATCACCGCATCGGGGCGGAACTCGGCCATCGCTTTGGCCATCGCCTCGGCGTCGGCGATGTCGGCCTGCAGGAAGCCGAAGCCCGGCTTGCCCTCGCAGTCGCGCAAAGAACGACGCTCGCCGGCATAGGTGAGCTTGTCGACCACCAGCACCGCCTCGGCGACCTGGCTGAGGACCAGGCGACGGACCAGGGCCGAGCCGATGAAACCGGCGCCGCCGGTGACCAGGATGCGCATCAGAGGCGTCCTCTCAGAATGCTGACGTCAGAAGTAGTCGGGGAGGTCGCGCAGCTTCGGCTGGCGGGAATCCTTGTCGGAGAGGACCGGGCCGCCCTCGGGCAGGGTCCAGGCGATGCCGACATCGGGGTCGTCCCAGGCCAGGCCCTTGTCGCAGGCCGGCGCGTAATAGCCGCTGACCTTGTAGGCGACGGCGCAATCCGGCTCGAGGGTGCAGAAGCCATGCGCGAAGCCGACCGGGACATAGAGCTGGTTGCCGGCCTCGGCCGAGAGCTCGACGGCGACATACTGGCCATAGGTGGGCGAGGCGCGGCGCAGGTCGACGGCGACATCCAGCACCCGGCCGGCCAGCGCGCGGACCAGCTTGGCCTGCGGCTCGGGCTGCGACTGGAAATGCAGGCCGCGCAGCGTGCCGGCCGGCTGCGAGACCGAGAAATTATCCTGCACGAAGTCGATCTCCAGGCCGCAGGCGGCGAAATCGCGCGCGCTGTAGGTCTCGGAGAAGACGCCGCGGGCATCGCCGAAGCGACGGGTCTCGACCAGGATCGGGCCGTCCATCGTGAAGCTGGCCAGGGTGAAATTGCGCGAGCTGCGCACCTCGCGCAACTCGCCCTGCCGAATGGCGGCCAGGGCACGATCGGACAAAGCGGACGACATGAAGGGGCCCTTAAGCTCGATTGCTGCAATGCAGCACAACACTGCGCTGCAAATCAATTGCCTAGCATATGATTTTCACGCGCACGACCCGAGCGTCGGGCCAAAACTGGACTTTCCGTTAAGCATTGAGTTCTCGTTAGGATTTACCCCGGCGCGTCGCAATTGGCAAAGCCCTCTCTCATTCTTCACGGGATTGCTCACGAATTCGCGAGTTCGCCTGTTTGGTTTGCGCGGCGCGCAAAGCCATGGCGCCGTGGCCTGACCGGCCGCTATGCTTTCGAGATGGCAATGACCCAGGACCAGGGCCGCTTCACCCGCCAGCCGGTGGCAGGGGGCCTGCGCATCATCGTCCATCCGGCGCGGCCGGCACCGGCCTTCCTGGCGGCGGCAGGCCTGCTTGGCCTGCTCTTCGGCCTGCCGGCCATTGCCGTGCTGATCGATCCCGGCCGGCATGACCCGGTCGGGCTGGCCTCGGCGCTGGCAGGGTTTTCCGTGGTGGCGATGGCCGCGCTGGCCTGGCGGCGGGCGCGGCGGGGGCGGGGGCCGCGGCCCTTGCTGCTCGATGCGGCGGGGCTGACCCTGCCGGAGCGCCACCTGCCCTGGGCCGAGCTGCGCGCGCTGACCTTGCGGCAGCCCGGGCCCGGACTGCAGGCGGCGACCACCGCGGGCCTGCATGTCCTGGCCGCCCGCATCGCCGCCCGCCAGCACGCGGCCGAGACCGCGCTGCTGGCCGAGACCACCGGCGAGGGCGCGCCGCTGCTGGTCGCCGGCGGGTTGGGGCCGGCCGTCGCGGCGGCCTTGCGCGACGCAGTCCTGGCCGCCCGCCCGGCTCAGTAGGGCAGCACGCGCTCCATGATCTGCTGGCCCCAGCGCGGCCGCTGCAGGTCGCTGGAGACGCCGCGGCCGCCATAGGCGATGCGCGCCTCGGCGATCTTCTCCGAGGCGATGCGGTTGTTGGGGCGGATATCCTCCGGCCGGATCAGCCCGCGCAGCTGCAGCTCGCGCAGCTCGTTGTTGACGCGGATCTCCTGCGAGCCGGCGATCTCCAGGTTGCCGCTGGGCAGCACGCGGACCACGGTCGCCGCCAGCTGCAGCCGGATCTTCTCGTTGCGGCGGATCTTGCCGGTGCCGTCGGAGGTGCTGTCGCCGCCGAGGCTGACCGCCGGCGCGGTCTGCCCGCCGAAGATGCGGCCGAAGATGCCCTGCAGCCCGAAGAGGAAGGGCATGTTCAGCGTCTGCTCGGCCTTGTGCTCCAGCTCGGTCTTGTTGTCGAACTGGGCGCTGTCGTCGATCTCGATCTCGACGGTCAGCAGGTCGCCGACGACGCGGGCGCGCTGGTCGCGGAAGAAGCTGCGCGAGCCGGCGCGCCACAGCGAGCCCTGCAGCGTCGGCCCGGTGCCGGCCAGCCGCGGGCGGTTCGACACCTCGATCGGCGTGTCGCCCTCGGCGATCGGCGGGATGCTCTCGATGGCGCCGGGGGCCGAGATCGGCGGCGGCTTCTGCAGGTGGCCGAAGCTGTCGCAGCCGGCGAGGCCGAGGCCGGCCAGGGCCAGCCCCAGGGGCGCCAGCGGGCGGGCGCGCCGCGTCATGGCGCGCCCCCGCGCACCTCGGCGGTGCCGAGAGCCACCACCTGGGCGCGGATGGTGCGGCCGCTGCGCGGGTTGTGGACGCGGATCTCCTCGCCCAGCGCCCCGGATTCCATGGCGCGCCCCTCCATCTCCAGGGTGACGCCGGCGCGCTTCCAGAAGACGCGGATCATCTGGGTGGAGCGCACCACGGAAGGCTCGCCGACATCGCGCTCGGTCAGCACGGCGGTCGCGCGCACCCGGCGCTTGACCTCGAGCCCCACCAGGTTGCGGGCGGCCTCGATCAGCCCGGGCATCGGCCGGCGCGGCGCCATCGCCTCGATATCCTGGCTGGTCAGGATGTCGCCGGGGCTCAGCGTCCGCGCCGCGTGCCAGACCTCGGCGGCCGCGGCCGGCAGGGCCGCCAGCAGCAGCAGCGACAGCGCGAGCAGCGGGGGCAGGGGAGAGAGCATCGGCTGCCTCACCGCACGTTGTTGGTGGTCTGCAGCATCTGGTCGGTCGCCTCGATGACCTTGGAGTTCATCTCGTAGGCGCGCTGGGCGGCGATCAGCTGGGTGATCTCCTGCACCACGTTCACGTTGGAGGCCTCGAGGTAGTACTGGCGGACCTTGGCGTAGCCGGGGTCGGTCGGCAGGCCCTGGTTCGGCTGGCCGGAGGCCTCGGTCTCCAGGAACTTGTTGCCGCCGATCGCCTCGAGCCCGGCCTCGTTGGGGAAGGTGAAGAGCTCCAGCCTGCCGACATTCTGCTGCTGGCCATTGGCCTGGGTGACCAGCACCTCGCCGGCCTGGTTGATGGTGACGTCGCGCACCTCGATCGGGATATTGATCGCCGGCTGCACCGGATAGCCGTCGCTGGTGACGATCTGGCCCTGGTTCGACAGCTTGAAGGTGCCGTCGCGGGTATAGGCGACGGTGCCGTCCGGCAGGTTGATGCCGAAATAGCCGCGGCCCTCCAGCGCCACGTCATAGACATTGCCGGTCTCCTGCAGCGTGCCCTGCAGGGTGATGCGGTTGATCGCCGAGCTGCGCACGCCGAGGCCCACCTGGGTGCCCACCGGCAGCAGCGTCCCGGCCTCGGAGGAGGAGGAGCCGACGCGCTCGGAGCTCTGGTAGAGCAGGTCCTGGAACTCCGCCTTGCGCCGGGTGAAGGCGGTGGTGGAGACGTTGGCGATATTGTGGGCGATGACCTCGACATTGGTCTGCTGGGCCTGCATGCCGGTGGCCGCGATGTTCATGGCGCGCATCGTTTTTCGCTTCCCTTGGCCGGCGCCGGGGCGCCGCTGGCCTCGATTCAGGTGGGGGGAGGGGCGGTCAGTTCGGCCGGCCCAGCATCTCGATCATCCGCCGCGTCCGCTGGTCGTCATCGGCGATGACCCGCTGCATGTTCTCGTAGGCGCGCTGCACCAGGGTCAGGTTGGCCAGCTCCTGCACCGGCTGGATGCTCGACGCCTCCAGCGCGCCCTGCACCATCCGCGTCCGCACCCCCGGCTGGGTCGGGTCGACCGGCTGCACCTGGTTGGCGGGGATGTCCATCAGCCCGTCGCCGGCCTTGCGCACGCCGCGCAGGTCGCTGGCGGTGAACAGGCCAATGCGGCCGACCTGCTCGACCCGGCCCTCGACGGTGGCCAGCACATTGCCGTCGGCGCGGATCTCGAGGGCGGTGAAGCGCTCGGGCAGCAGGATGCGGCCGCCCTCGCCGGCGACGGCGCGGCCGCTGCTGTCGACCAGCGCGCCATCGGCGCCGAGCTTGAAGCGCCCGTCGCGGCTGTAGCCGCGCCCGGCATTGCCCGGCCGCTCGACGGCGAAGAAGCCGGCGCCGTCGATCGCCAGGTCCAGCGGATTGCCGGTGGCCCCGATCTCGCCCTGGCGGCTGTCGATATAGGTGGCGCGGTCCTGCACGAAGGCGATCTCGCGCCCCGGCACGGCGAGCCGGTTCACATGGCTCTGGAACAGCGTGCGGTCGCCGCGATAGCCGGTGCTGGTGGCGTTCGCCAGGTTGTTGGCCACCACCTCCATCTGCTGGCGCAGCGCCATCTGGCCGGAGAGGCTGATGATGCTCGGACTGTCCATGCTTCAATTCCTCCCGGGGGGCGCCGCGGCGGTGGCCGGCGGCGCGGGCAGCACCTGCTCGATCTGGCGGCTGCGGTTGATCGCCTGGCGCGCCGCGGCGACGCCGCGCGGCGCCGGGGGTGCTGCCTCCGACAGCCGCAGCAGGGCGGCGGCGCTGCTCTCCGGCGCCAGCAGCTCGCCGGGCAGGGCGACGCGCTGGCGGGCGAGGGCGGCGGCGCTGGCCAGCCGCGCCGTCGCCTCCGACCGGGTCGCGGGGTCGAGCGCGGGCTCACGCAGCAGCTCGGCATAGGCGGTCGCCGCCTCGCCCCAGCCCTGGCCCTGGAACAGCAGCGCGGCGCGCGCCTGGCGATCGGCAAGCTCGTCCAGCCCGGCCAGCGCCTGCGCCCCCTCCAGCGGCTTGCCCAGCCGCGACAGGGCCAGCGCCGCGATGCGCCGGGCGGCGGCCGATTCCGGCAAAGGCTGCAGCAGCGCCATGGCGCGCAGCGGGTCGCCCTGCTCGGCCAGCGCCTCGGCGCGGGCCTGCAGCAGCGCGCCGTCGGGCTGGGCGATGGTGGCGGCGGCGAGCTGCCGGCTGGCCTCCAGCGCCGCATCCGGCAGGCCCTGGTCCAGCATCAGCCGCGCGGCGCCCAGGCGGATGTCGTCGCCGCGCTCGCCGGGCGTCGCATAGCCCTCGTATTGCCAGTAGAGCGCCAGCCGCTCGCCGGCCGGCGGCAGGGTCAGGCCGCGTGCATCGACCAGCAGCAGCCGCAGCGCCTGCGCCGCCAGCCGGGCGGCGCGGCTTTCCATGCTGGGCCGGGCCGAGGCCTGGCTGGCCTCGTCGGCGACGCGCAGCGCAGCGCCCAGATCGCCGCGCTCCAGCAGGCGCTGGGCGTAGAGGATGGCGGATTCCTCGCCCAGCGGGTCGTGCCGGTAGGTGCGGGCGAAGTCGATCAGCTCCTGCTCGGCGCGCTGCCCCTCGGCGTCGTGCCGCGTCAGGTTCAGCGCGGCCAGCCGCGCCCGGGCATAGAGCGCGGCGACGCTGCGGCCGCGCGCGGCGCGGTCCAGATACATCATCTCGTCGGCGCGGTTGCCCTCCAGCCGGGCCTGGCGCGACAGCAGCCAGTTGCGCACCACCTGCTGGTCGGGGCGCAGCTCGGTCATGGTGCGGACAGCCGCCACCAGCACGCGCAGCGTCTCGACATCCTCCTCCACCGCATCCGACAGGACATGGGCGAAGGCCAGCCGCAGGTCGGGCGGGATGTCGCGCAGCAAGGCACGGATCTGCGGCGCCTGGCGGGCCAGCGCCGGCGCGTCGCCGGTCAGCGCCGCCGCCAGGCCGCGCCACAGCGGCAGGTCGGGGCGGGCGCAGTCGGCGGCCTCGGCCAGCAGGGCTGAATTCGGGTCGATGCGCTGCCGCGCCAGGATGCGGGCGATGTCGCGGGCGCGTTCCAGCCGGGCGCGCAGCTCCGGCGGCGCGCTTTCGGCGACCGGGGCGGACAGCACGTCCAGCGCCTCCCGCGGCATTTCATGGATGGCGTGGAACTCGGCCAGCGCCGCCATCTCGGCCAGGCCCTGGTCGGACAGCGCCAGGGCGCCGCGCCGCGCCACCAGCTCGTCCAGATAGGGCTGCCGCCCGGCCCAGTCGCGGAAGCTGAAGGGCGGGTTCAGGCAGGGCGGCTTCGGCGCCGCCTCGGCGCCCGGGCCGAAGCGCGGATTGGGCAGCGGCTGGCCCGTCGCCGCGGCCGGCGGCGTGGCGCTGTTCTGGCCGGAGCCGCCCGGAGCGTTGCCGCCACCCTGGCCCGCCCCCTGGCTTGACCCCTGGCCCGGCGGCCGCGGCATCGGCGCCGCGTTCAGCAGGTTCAGCTTCCCCAGGATGCTCTCGCGCAGGCCGGTCAGGTCCTCGGCGGCGGGGGGCTCGGCATGGCCACGGCGGCCGCGGGGCGGCGTCGCCGCGGCAGGCGGCGCGGCGGATGGCGCGGCGTTGGCCTCGCGCGGCGGGACAGCGCCGGCCGGGGCTTGGCGGGCCGGGCCCCGGCGCAGGTCGACATACAGAAGGCCGCCGGTGCTGCCGAGCTCGGCGGCGCAATCGGCGCAGCTCGGCCGCAGCAGCAGCACCGTCTCCTCGCCTTCCTGGCGGATCTCGGCGCCGGTCAGCTCGCGCAGCCGGCGCAGGCCGGACAGGTCGAGCTGCAGCCGGCCCTGCAGCCGCAGCTCCTGCCCCGCCGGGGTGGCGCGCAGGCTGTGCGGCGGGATGCTGCCGAGGTCGAGCACCACCCGGCCGCGATCGGCGTGCTGGCCGCTGCGCACCCGCACGCTGCGCCCGGCCGCGGGCGGCGCGGGGGCGGCCAGGGCGGTGGCCGTCGGCGCCAACGGCGCCGGGGCCGCAGGCGCCGCGGCGGTGGGG